>CAMJHM010000038.1 GCA_946405515.1 uncultured Fibrobacter sp.
CGGCGAGAGTACCGTACTTCCAGGGCTCATTAGATTCGTCGGCAGCGATGGCGCGGATACCCGATGCGGGAGTCGTCGCGGGCATGCCGTCGTCGACACAATTCCAACCATTGAGCATCACGCCCCTCGAATCCAACACGACGAGTCCCTTCGCCTCCACGTAACCGCGGGTCGAGCCGTGCTCGTAACTCGGGTCGTCATGGATATTCCATGGTTTGTTGTCCGGGGTACGATACAGTCCAATTTGGATGTCATCACCGCCATTTGCGTAACCATGCGGAGGAATAGGTTGGGCGAGCGCATATTCAGCATAGTAGACATCACCGGCATCGTGTACCACTGACATCGGACCCTGCGGATACCATGACGTCGCAGCCACCGCAGGACCTTCGCCCGAATAATAATAACGGATACGCACTCCATATATGTACTGACCAGTGAGATTGCGCAGCTTTATTCTCGGGCGGGCCCAAGTGAGGTCATAAACATTGTCGTAATGGATGAGGGCCTCGACGCTCGGCTCGGGCGCTGCCCAGCCGGACTGGCCGTAGTCCACGAGGTGCGCCTCGGGGAGATTCAAGGACGACACCGCCGCGATGCCCGCGATTTCGGCACCGCCGCGCGGACGCAGCCTGACACGGTTCATGCCGGAGTCGAGCGAGAACAGGAGCGAGTCGCCCATGCGTACACTCTCCCACAGGCCGGAGGGACGCAGACCATACGTGCCGACATCTACTCCGTTCACGGAAACTTCCACACGAGAATTGGCGGACGAATAACCGCGACCGAACACATACAGGGCATAGTTCCCGGCACGGGGCGCGTCCACGTTCCAGACTGCCATACCAGATGTTCCCGAACCCTGACGCAGGTACGAACGACCTGGCAAAGCACACGACTGGTCCATCACAAGGCCGAACACGGAATCGAGTTCCACTGTGCGGACCGCAAGCTGAACCGGAGTGGAATCGACCACGGAGGTGTCCGGTTCATCTGGCAGAGGGGCTCCGACATACAAGTCGTACACCTGTTCCGCGGTGAGTGCAGAACGATAAATGCGAAGATCCGACATACGGAAGTAAGCGGAAACTTGCCCACCACGATAATAACCCAGTGCAGGCCATCCATTGTTGCGCAAAGCGAAACCACCCGGAAGAATCTTCTTCTCAATAAAATTCCCGTCTACATACAGGGAAACGAAAGAACTATCAAATACAAATACATAACGTTCAGAAGCTCCACTACCGACAAAATGCGAAAGTTCCACAGCACCAGATCCTGCATCCACATAGAACTTTCTATTCTCTATTCCAATTATAAGCGAGGAACTGTCATCATACCAGATGAACACAACACCATCGAGGGTGCCAATGATTGCATCAAACTCAACACTCATCGGAGTTATTGAATCAACATGGAGACAGATCGAAGACAGGCTTCGGTCTCCCGGATCTGAAAATGACAACCTTCCGCTATACGCCCAAGGAGTCTTCACACTGCCAATGCCCAAATTAAATTGTGAACCATTAACTATCTCGTGAACAATATTCCCGCCACCCTCCGACATTGGGTACCACAGCACGAGCGACGACGGGAACGGGTAAATTTGCCCTGAACGCCAAGAGGTCTCAACATAATTGTGCCCCATATCCTCAATGCGAACGTCGACATTGACTCGGCACCCCATGCAACCATACAACAACGTAGGCGAAATCACGAACTGCTCATAAAGTACCGTATCGGGCACTCCACCGAACGACACAATGCGATTTTCCACAACCCTTCCACCGAAGCGTACGTCAAGCACCACCCGGTCGACCCCGCTTACAGAATCCGCAAGTGATGCAGACACAGTCACCACACGGGAACCACTATCGCCATCAGCAAGGGATACATCCATATCATAAAGCATAGGCTGAAGCGAGTCAATGCGAACCATGGGGCCGCGCAAATACTCCAACGAACCGTCCACACCATAGACATCGATACGGGACGTGTAGATATCCGCAGGGAGCCAAATGTCATCGCTACGCATTTCCCACGCAATGGTGGTTCCTGCCAACATGCCCCTATGTTCGGCAGCGACCGCATTGTCGGTACGCAATTGTAACAAATAGTTGCCACGGCCTACACACGGGCTTGCAAATTCCAGTTTTCCGTTGAACGTACCCGCCCAAACGGTATCCAATGCAGGTTCCGCACAAAGCAAGGTATCCGGAAGAACAGGCGTTATGACTGGTTCAAACGATGCTGCCGTAGCCGAGTCGAGCACGATAAAATCCGAGAACGAAGACGTTTTCGCCTTAAGATAGACATAGCTCCACGCAATGGACGTGTCACAGGATACAGAGGAATCCTTGAGCACCGGCAAAGGTTTTTCTATGAAACATTCCGCCGATTGCGCATCAAGCGGCACAATCTTTCGAATCGAAGAGTCTGGCTTGTAAATCTTGAGTTCGGAAACCTTAAGTTTTCGGTCCTCAATTTCCTTGCGTTGGAGTTTTACTCGCACCTCGGGCCACTGGCCAATAGAATCGCCAAAGTTGTGCGACGGCAGAACCTCCACCACCGGGCCCACGATATCGAGATCCCCGAAAGCGTCGTAGAGGTATTCTTCCGGAGCGACGGCACGCACGGTCACATCAACCGGATCCGGTCCCCACGCCCCCTCGCCAAACTGTACGCCCGCATTGCCGTACATGGCCTGTACGTAGGCGCTGTCACCCGGATTAACACGATTCCCTACATGGACAACCTTATCGATGCGGAACAACGTCCCGTTAGGATTGCCGTACAGGAGTTCGAACGTGATCGTTCCCTGCAAATGGCTCAAATCATAACGAGCGAGCACAGAATCCGATGCTGAACTCGGAACCGTTTCTTGAACACCCTCGGCAATCACCTCGCGGATGCCGGCACCGTCCACGTATTGCAACCGCCAGTAGGCGGAATCGCCAGGGACGCGGCCACGGAACGTCGCGATTTCGGCCATACGGGAATCGGGGGAAAGCTTATTCCAAGTGACATAGAAGTCCTTCGAAGACGAATCGATAATGGCGCTCAGATAGGGGTGCGGAGAAAGACTGTCTTCCGAAATTGAGGTATCGCGCAGGTACATACCCGCAACGGAGTACGACATGTCCCTATACCACGGAATATCCTCCGTATGGTGCCTACGGACATCCTTGTTCTGCGACAAGACGCTATCCAGCGGCACGACATGCGACCGGTCGGTACCGGAGTACTTCACCGAACCACGCGAGTAAACGTAGCCGAGAGTGTCCGGCATGTTGAGCCCTTCTACACCAGCCCTCCATTGACTTTTAAAGGTATCAAATTCTATGTTCCACTGTTGGTCATGAATCGCCGTGCCATTACTGTCCGTTAAAACAAGTATCAAGCTAGAATCGGGATTGCTAGAAGAACCGCCATACTCCAGTGGATCAATCCTTGGAATGTGCAGGGAATCGTGCGGCACAATCCAGCAACTGGGAGCATTTCCGTTGTAGCCGGGACAACCACCAGGAACGTAATCCGACGTATCGATGGAATAGCTGTAGAAGGTATCGAGAACGTTTTTTCCAGCGGCTGTAGCAATTGGATCTGAATAAGATGCACTAAAATGGTTCAGAGAAGACGGGTACAGGCTAGAGGCCGTAACCGGATTGCGAATAAGTTTAGAGCTACTGTCAACATAAATTGAATCCCAATACGAATCGTTCCAGTCGCCAACTTTGAAGTGGACGCGGGCTCGCCTCGTTGTATAAAATTTGAAATCAGGGGCAAGAGTGTCCGGCATTTTTAAGCCACTGATAGATTGGTACGGGTAAGGGTAAGGTACACCGAACTTGATCGTATCCTGCACCATCGCACCTGCGGGCGCAAGCCGCGGAGCAATAATGAAGTTGATGCTTAACGGGTCTACCGGCACATTTCCACCGATGGGCATAGCTTGATTATGCGCTGTGCTGCTTTCAAGTTCTTCACGAAACCTCGAACCATCAACGCGGACGCCTGCCGCTACAGCGCCGAACGGCGTTCCGGTACTGCTCCCGAAATAGTGCCAGCGGAATGTCGATGGGTACCTTATCTTGACCGAGTCGTCCCTTTCGTCGGGGAACCAGAGCGGATTCGCAATAGAACCGACCATCGGGAAGCGTTGCGCTTCAAACGCCGTAATCATTGCATCATCCTCGGAATACGAGAAAGCCCATCCCGAAAGGCCGTAGAAGTTCGAGAAACTAGGCCCGAGGATATCCTTGTCCGCCTCGTTCGCAGAGAAGTATCCCTTATTCCCGTATAAGGTGGAGTTCGTCGGATCAAAGCGAACAAATGTATTTGCGAGATTGGTGTAGCCCCAACGAGGTTCCCAGTAGGTCGAATCCACGGTGAAGGTGAGGGTCATCTTGACATTCGTACCAGCATTGTCATGCTCGCCGCAACCTGTTTCGGCATCCAAATCCCTCTTGGTAAAATAAGAACCATACCCATGAGCGACACTAACCTTGAGCATCCTGGCATGGGGTTTTGTCAAAGCAAGCGTATCCGGGTCAAAGGCAGATGCTGGCGTAGCCGGACCGCAAATAGCCCTGTCGGCAGAGGCCGTGTCGGAGAAATCCTGTATGCAGGCACGCTGATCGGCCGTTCCGTTACGTACATCAACACCGTACATCGTCTCGGGAAGAAGAGTATCAGAGTACACGTACTTGCCCGATTCCCAGAGGACTGACTTGTTACGGAAATTACTGAACCAATGATAAAGATTTGTTCCACGTTTGTAGAATTCACTCAATGAGTCAACCGTGCATACCTTGTGGTCGCAGGAATCCCGCCACACTTTATCGATATTCATGGAACCCTTTTTATCGCTCCAAGCATCCCATACAGCAGCAAAGGTCGAATCATTGAACCTCCTGTACGGCAACAACAAACTCGCTAAGGGATCGTAACTATTCGCGACATCCTTTAACAATTTACGCACATCCTCGTACACCCCGACAGGGAACACCTTGACGCCCATGACAAAGGGATAATAATATCTTCCATCGTCATTTATGTCATACCCTACCACCTCGTAGTGCGACGACAATGAAACATCCAACGTAGTCGGGTTATTCCTGTCGAATGTTCGTCTAGCAACCATAATCGTATAAGGATAACGACGATTGGGTTTACCACACCACCCTGGAGCCGAGGTAAACAAATCATACCCTTCCGTTGCGAGCAGCACCGCAATCGTCACCGGGAATTTGTCCCTCTGGCGCTGGATGCCAAGGCTAAATCGTGTCTTGCGCCAAAGCGCGGGGGCCTGTTTGGCGCCCGTCGGCACCTTCCAGCGGTAATTGAACGTACGGTATTGTTCCGGCAAGAAATTGCCATGCGCGCGCACCTTCATCAGGTAGTCGATACTCCCCACAAAACGAGCCTCGCCCAAATCCTCAAACACTTCGTCAATCAGCAACTCGGCAGCCGTACCGCCTACACCGCCCGTGCCAACGGCAATTACGCCGCTCCCGTCCAGTATATGGAACGGTTTAGATTCCATGCTCGATAGCGTATTCCCGGCAGAATCCAGGATGCAGACGCGGAACCGATACACGCCGAGGGGAGCCATATTGCCGTCAGCCAGTTTCCCGTCCCACGACGCCATGGAAGTCGCGTCAGAGAGTCCCGCCTTCACGAACAGATTTGTATCCAGCGTCTTCGCGACGCTGTCATTGGCATAAAGCACCTCGGTACGCACACGGCTACCGAGGCCAAGAATCCCGTAGCGGAACACACTCTTCTGCCCTGAGGTGTTCGGAGAATAGATATCCGCCGGAGCGGGAGCAAGTGTGTCTACGGCGACCGTAGCCACAGAAGCGCGCACCAGAAGCCACGACGTATCGATAGTGACAATGCGCGACGGGTCCGAGAGCGCATACACGATGAACTTCGCGAAAACCGTATCGCTGCCGGGAGCCTGCCCCGTACGGGCGACACCCCTCCAAGGCAGGCGGGCACCGTACTCGTCCGGATGCACGTAGAGCGTCCCGGCTCCGAGCGCACCCGCGACAGCATCGTAGGCGGGCCTCGAAGTGGCCCCGCAATAGATTACGCGGTCGGCACCCTGAACGGTGGACAAATCCACGATGAATGCGGAATCGGAATAGAACGTGATGCAGAGCGTGTCGCCGTCCAAACTGTCCAGGTTCCATTCCAAAACGCTATCGTAGGCGGGAATCACCAACCCCAGGGAATCGAGCGACACGGCGGGCACCGAAACAGTGTCACGACGCACGCGGGGCGGAACGCCACCCACCACGGACGTGCCCTCGCGATACTTGAGCACAAGCCTCGGGGCCATACGCTTCACGTTCGCGGGCACGGTATAGGCAGAGTCGCGCCGCAAGGAATCGAGCACCGCCGTATCGGCAATGGCGCCTTGCGCCGTACCCGACCAGCGCAGCGTCCACGCACCACCCTTCTGCCATACGTGCAACCCATCCGAAAGTGCAGAGGGTTCCCCAGAAAACGGCGGCACGCTCATGCGCGGCACGGAATAGGTCATCGCCTCAACAAGGGATGTATCCGACTGCGAGCGCACATAAAGGCGGGCATCCAGTTTCCAGAGTGCCGTATCGCCCGGCCTGTCGAGAGTGATACCAATCGTATCCCAAATACCGACTGACTGGCCCAAGGGAGCCTTGACAAGAACCTTCACGGCAGCGGTATCGAGCAGCGGATTGTACCACCCGTACACGGGCACTTCTTTCACGTCCGTTACCGGGGCACAGGTGTCGCAGGCACGCACCGAGAGACGCAACATACACATACCAGAAACCGAATCGGGGATGTGCCAAAGTGCTAGATCCCTCACCTGCGAACCCGCACCGACCGTGATGCGTTCAATCCCGTCGGTACGCCACGTCGTAGCGGTGTCAAGTTTCCATTCCACATCGAAAGACACTCCCAAATCGGAATGTTCCTGTACCGATGGATTCGGCGTTTCGCCCTTAATCATAACCGTGCCGTAGTAGAACGAGTTTATGGTGTCACCTGGGTAAGTGATATGCGGGTAACGAGCCCCCACACCGAAGTAGTCCATGCCGTAACCTGGGTTGCCCGCAGCATCGTAGCAATGCACATGCAGGAACCACCGACCGTCGGCCCTGCCGTGCGCCCAGTCAGTGACAGGAATGTCGAAGCTGTACAAGTCCGCCGTCGCTGAAGCAGAATCCTTTCTAACAAACTTCCATGCGAATGTAGAATCCGGGGTCTCGAGCATCCTGTAGCAGGAGACGGCCGACACGTTGCGCGAATCGTCGGCCGCCTGCGAAATATCCGCCACGGCATCAGAAACGGACGAATCCGTCGGGAAGAATGCTCCCGCACGGAGATTCACCGAAGGCGCCCTCCTATCGAACACAACCTTGTCCGCAAGTTTTTCCTTAGTAACGTTTCCGGCCATGTCGCGGATTTCGGCCGTAAGTGTATACACGCCATCACGGATGCGACCCGTAGCGGGCTCAATAAAGCTGTAATGACCCGTATTGCCGTTCCATTCCAGCACATCATCAAACGTGCGTTCGTGCTTGGTGACGGAATCCTTAAACAACAGCTTCACACGTACCTGTGCATCAGAGCGATTGGCGAGCACGTCGCGGACATTAAACGAGAGCGAAAGCCTATTACATGAATTGTACACAGGATAACCGACAGAAGAGACTTTCGACGAATCGAGACATCCCGTGCGCGAGGAATCGGGAACGGAAAGGACACTTACCGAGCTCGCCACAACGACGGGAGGCGTGCGGTCCACCCAAATTGTATCCTTGAGAGTCACTCCGTTGATGCCCTGGATAAACTTGCCCGTAGATGCATCTATCACCTTCGCCCAAGAGGTGCGCCCGGAATCCAGGCCGACATGCTGTAGCGAGTCCATCGTGGCCACATCGGGATCACCGTAGTCGTACGCCTGCACAACGACAGCGTAACGCCCCTCGGCCATGGGCACATGCGCCTGTTTCCAACGGATATCTTGGAATTCCGCATTCACGTGCGCCTTGTAGAACAGAGTATCTACGGTACCCAAAGAAAGATTGACGGCAAAGGCGCGGATAGCGCGCAAGGCACCGTCGCGGAGCGTGTCGCGCACGTTCGCCCAGTTCGCATCCGCAAGGGTCCCGCCCACCACATGGTTGGGGACCTGCAACTTGAGCCCCGGTCGTGTGGCATCCAACCGAGAACGAGAGGGAACAACATGGTGCGAAACGCTCGTACCGCTCTGGGTTGTCACTCTTATAGCAAAGTCCCATTCAAAGAGATAGTCACCAGACGATAGCGTATCTATGTTGTTCCAAATGGAGTCTGTATTGACATCAGCACGCCAGCCCGACCCACTTGAAGAGGCATAATCCAGACTAACCTTGGCCGCGACGGAATCCTTCTTGCCGGTAGAAAGTTGCGTCACCCTGAGCCCCGCTGAATCTACAGTTATGTAGTCGTAGGCAACGTTATCAAGAGTCGCATAGGCATTGCCAAAACGGGAAACTTCCGTATACTTAAGCGGCCAACCGGGCTCTCCCTTCAAATCCGTTGCCTGGAACAAGTACGAGAAGCGAGCGCTGCAAGATTTGCCCAACTTGTTCACCACGGACACATAGAGCACGTTCGTACCGTCGCCGAGAATCGCCGAGGGCGGAATGGTGTTACCTGTTTTTTGTTTGTAAAGGTTCAGCACCGATTCGATGTTCAGTATAAACCGACCGTCGGAAGAAACAGGGCTTGAAAGCAACACATCCAAAGGTTCCATGTGACTGTAGGCAATCTCGAAATAGACTTTCCATGCGCCGTCTCCCCTGTCGAAAATGATCTGGCCACGATTGTTGAAGTCAACACTGAAGGAGCGGATGCTGTCCGGATGCAAGTCGTCTATCTGGAACACGATTTCCGAAAGGAACGATGTCGCATGAAAGCTCTTGAGTTCGCCATAACGGACGATGCGGTTGCCGGCAGCGTCGTAGCTAACGTCCTTCACCTCCATCGGCGGAATGCTGGAGGCCGTATTGCCAGCGGGTTCAAAATTGCGGAGGTTTATCTTTGTCATTCCATTCCCGCTGTCATCGACGAGTTGCGGCACTATCAAGGTGTCGTTGCCCTGTACTGTGCGTTCCGACGCAATGTGGACATGCGGGGACGCCGAGAGCATCTGTTCCAAATCGGCAACAGAAGCCGGGAAGGTCGTGTCATGATAATCACGGGCAGAGAAGTTCTTCTTCTCCGTTACGGAAGCCATCAGTGCAATAGAGCGCGTATGCGCGAGGGCACCGGACTTGCGGGCTAGTTTTGCCGTCTTCGACGAAATCGCCCCCACAAGCGCCACGTTCGTAGCGAATTCAGCCGCACTGCACGCCTTGCCGACGCCCGGATTAATCTTGCCCGCTATTTCACAACCCACATTCAACGCCAAGTCTACCACCTGGCGGTCGGCTTCCAGCTCGCCGATATCGGCAAGAAGGTCCCTATATTCGTCAAGTTCCTTGAGTTTGGAATTGTAACTTGAAAAAGCGGATGCATAGCTGGAGCGCTTATCCAAGATGTCGCCAAAATCGTAACCACGGCGTTCCGCTCCCGCCTCACGGAAGGCTTTCACGCTCTCGCCTATCGCGCTGTAATACGGCACATCGAACGTCCCCTCGTCAAAGAAGTTCAGCGAGTAGTTTGCGAGGCTGTTGGCCGCAAAATTGAGTCCCTCATGAACTTTATCACTCGTACTAGTAAGAGCATCGCGCACCTCCGGCGAGAAATACTTCATGAACAAGAGATAGAGTTCCGACTTGTACGAATCCGGGATAAACTTGTCCACCACACGGAGCAACTTGTACAGACTGCCGGGAACATCGTCCTTGTTCAGTTTCATGTTACGAATTTCGTTGACCCCTTCCGCAACCTTGAGCGCCGTGCCGATTTTTCCCGAATATTCGCCATACTTCTGTGAAAGCGTTGAGGCTGTCGTACCCGAAAGAATGTCTCGCGCCATTGAATCCAGGCGAGCCCGAACCGCATCGGATGCCGACGACAAATCGACTCCGAGCGTATTACCGAGCGAATCAGCAAGCACTCGCGCCAATTTCTTTGTCGACACATGTGACTTCGCCTGTTCCACGAAATCCGGGAGGGTGCGGCGGCCGTTACCCACGCTGGGCAAACCGTAAGAATAGACAACATTGTACATGGGATGGTTAAACCCGGAGTTCATTGAGTACGAATTCAACAACTGGACGCTACCCAAAAGCGAATCGGCACCCACGGTATTGCTTGACAAGGCATCTTTATACTTCTTGTCGCTTTCGGAGGCGTCCTGTGTCAAGTACCAAGTGGATGCATTGCCAGCAGCGTAACCCTCTAATAGACTGTCGCCACTAAGCACATCGCCAACATCGCCTGCGCTGTACGCCATGGCCATCACGGCATCCTTCAGCAAAGAAATCATCAAGTCCTGCAAGCCGTCAACACCGCCCACGATGTACGCTGCGAGCGCAAGCGGAACAAGTGCAACATACTTCGAGTTATCGGAGCCGCGGTCCAACCCGTCTGTTCCGTTAAGCACCGCCTGATCCGCCAAGCCTGTCCCCTCATGAGGGGTGTTGAAGAAAAGTACGTTGGCAATCTCGCCCTTGTACGCACTGCTTTGGACATATTCGCGTACAGCAAGGCCCGCCGCACCGTCGGCAATCACTACGAACCGGGAAGGAATAGAATCGGGATGAGTCTTTTTCAGGTTGGCTAGGCTATAGCGATTGCGCTGTGATGCAACGACAGGATTCTTTGACTCGTTAAACCATTTCAACTGCGCAGCATCAAGGATTGAAGTTCCTGAAGAACGAAAAAAACGAGTTCGAGCAAAGTCCGCAGGTGTACCCGAAGTAAGGTCATAATACGATTCGTAAACAAGCGAAGTATCTCCCGCAGCACCGAGAATGTTATTTTGGATGTAACTTTTGATACCCGTACCTTGCCAGTCGGTAACATTCTGCCCGCCACGAGATGTACCGAGAAGGATATAGATTGTTCCCGATGCAGGCTCCACAGGAGCTGCAGATAAATTACCCTCGCACAAAAGTGCCATCGCAAAGCATACGACCTTGCACAGGAATCCCATTCCGTTTTTCATTCTAACCACCCTTTACAACATCCCACACGCCAAGACAACCGCCTTTTCCGCAAACAAAAAAGGCGTGGTATCGTAAGCACTCATCTTTGCTGAGGGCTACCACGCCCTTTCGTATGATAAGTACAAACGACCCACGCCCAGATGGGCGTGAGCGTTCGCCTTATTCTCATACGAATTGAAAGTGGTAGTTTCAGCAAAGAGAATAAGAGCAGAAAACTCTAATACTAAGCGTTTCGCACCATACAGTGCTAAACTATGTCAACAAAATTTTAGGAAAAAGTAAGTTTTCTGTCAAGAGCCACGAACTAATTAAGTTATAAAAGATTAATTATTTTACAATAATTGACTTTTTTATTCCAAGATGCTAGATTTACTAAGAGGTTTACATGAAACACTTAGTCAGAAAAACACACCTTCTTGCAATGTCGTTAATTTTGACGGCATGCATTTTTGACACTGATGAAGAAGTTGAATCATGGAATGCAGAGGCCGTCTGCCCAGCAGAAGGCACGAACATCTACGGTATGCCCAACCGCGGATCCTTCACCGACGAAAGAGACGGACAAACGTATAGATACACGACAATTGGCAATCAAGTTTGGATGTCGGAGAACCTTAGGTATAACGCTCCGTATAGCACATGCAGTGAAGACACAAGCTTTATCAGGCAATATTGCGAATTGATTGAGCGTAACTGCGAGACCATGCAATGTTGCAAGGAAAGTTTATGTCACAATTTCGGACGATACTACTCCATTATTGAGGAGGGGGCGGAATTTGGTCTTATAGACAGAACCCTAGCAGATATCATTTGTCCCAAAGGCTGGCATATACCAACTAAAGACGAATGGAAGACTCTTGAAAACGCAATGAAGGTATCTAATGATAATAATTCCGATGTTGCGAATAGGATGAAAAGCGCAGATTCAGTTTTTTTTTCTATATCTAAATTGCATCTAAATGAACATGACCGAACACTTGCAGGAACAGACAATTGTTCACTAAGCATACTTCCTTCCGGTTTTATGTATGAAGGAGGAAGAACTTTGAAATTTTCAGCATCCATTTTAAGTTCAACACAAAAAAACAACGATTTTATATACATTTTTACAGTACAAAGCGATGTTGAATACATGAGTAATGACTATAGAAATTCCATCCGCTGCGTGATGGATCCAGTCAGCCCCGAACTATAATGCGCGCTATACTTTTATTTCCGCTATTTTTCGCCGCGTGTATTTCTGATGACGAAAACGAAGATGTCACGCCATGGAACGCAGAGAAAGCTTGTCCTATAGAGGGAAAAAACATTTACGGAATGCCGAATAGAGGAACGTTTACAGACGAAAGAGACGGACAGGTGTATCGTTATACAACCATCGGAGACCAAGTGTGGATGGCGGAAAATCTAAGGTATGATGCGCCGTACAGTACCTGTAGTAATGACACAAGCTTCATAAGGCAGTACTGCGAACTGATTGAGCATAACTGTGAGACTGAGGCTTGCTGCAGGGAGAGCTTGTGCCATAATTTCGGCAGATACTACTCCATTATTGAAGGGGGGGGGGAATTTGGTCTTATAGACAGAACCCTAGCAGACACAATTTGCCCCAAAGGGTGGCATATACCAGCACAAGAAGAGTGGAAAATTCTTGAAAGTGCTATGATAGTGTCTGGAGAAAGCGGTACTGATGCAGCCATCCGAATGAAAAGCGCAGATTCAAATTTTTTCGCCATATCCAAAATACATCTAAACGAAAGTGATCAAACGTATGCCGGAACGGATAATTGTGCATTAAACGTGTTACCATCCGGCTTTATGTTTCAAGGCGGAATAACAAAAAAGTTCCGCGCGTCTTTTTTAACTTCGACACAAAAAAATAATGATTTCGTTTATACTTTCATCGTACAAAACTACACTGATTACGTAAGCAATTACTACAGAAACAGCATCCGCTGCGTGATGGATCCTGTTAATTCTGAATTATAATGCGCAGGGATCCTTTAATTCTGCTACTCATGAGCAACATCTAAAAAAATGGTTTCCTATCAAGAGCCACGAACTAATTTAGTTGTAAATGATTAATTATTTTACATAATTGACATTTTTCTTACGAGATGTTAGATTTATTGAGAGGTCCACATGAAGCGCTTAATAAAGAAAACACTCCTTTTCACAATACCGCTGATTTTAACAGCATGTATTATCGATTCCGATGAAGACGAGGTTGAACCATGGAAAGCAGAGAAAGTTTGTCCAGCCGAAGGAACAAATATTTACGGAATGCAAAATAGAGGAACGTTTACAGACGAAAGAGACGGACAGGTGTATCGTTATACAACCATCGGAGACCAAGTGTGGATGGCGGAAAATCTAAGGTATGCAGCTCCATATAGTACTTGCAGTAATGATACAAATTTTGTAGAACAGTACTGCAAGCTGATAGAACTCAATTGTAAGACTGAGACTTGCTGCAAAGAGAGTTTGTGCCACCATTTTGGCCGATATTATACTATAATCGAAAACGGCAAGTGGATGGGAAATATCGACATAGACCTTGCAGATACAATTTGTCCCAAAGGCTGGCACATACCCCAAAAACATGAATGGGAACGCCTTGAAAAAAAGATGATTATGCCTGGTGAAAATAAGACAAACGCCGCATCAAGAATGAAAAGTTCTGATTCCTCATTTTTCGCCATGTCAAGCACACAGATAAACGAACTTAATCGAACATATGTCGGTACAGACGATTGCTCATTAAGCATTCTTCCTTCAGGTTTTATGTATGAAGGCGGAATGACACTAGAATTTAACGCATCCCTTTTAAGTTCAACACAAGAGGATTCCCATTTTATATCAACATATCGTATTGGGAACAAAAGTAGTTTTGAAATTCAGAACTATAGAGACGCAATTCGTTGTGTGATGGATTCCATCAATCCTAAATTATAATGCGTAGGAATCTACCCCAAGCGTATTGCCGAGCGAATCCGCGAGCACTCGCGCCAATTTCTTTGTCGACACATGTGACTTTGCCTGTTCCACGAAATCCGGGAGGGTGCGGCGGCCGTTACCCACGCTGGGCAAACCGTAAGAATAGACAACATTGTACATGGGATGGTTAAACCCGGAGTTCATTGAGTACGAATTCAACAACTGGACGCTACCCAAAAGCGAATCGGCACCCACGGTATTGCTTGACAAGGCATCTTTATACTTCTTATCGTTTTCGGAGGCATCCTGAGTCAAGTACCATGTGGACGCATTGCCAGCAGCGTACCCCTCTAACAGACTGTCGCCACTAAGCACATCGCCGACATCGCCCACGCTGTACGCCATCGCCATCACGGCATCCTTCATCAACGATATCATGAGTTCCTGCAGGCCGTCCATGCCGCCGACAATATAGGCCGCGAGCGCCAATGGGACTAGCCCCGCATATTTTAAAGGATTCCCGCGATCCAGGAGGTCGCCATCGTTAAAGAACGACTGGTCCGCAATACCCGTACCCTCGTGCGGGGTATTCAGGAACACGACATTCGCAATGTCACCCCTGTAGTCCGGCCCCTGGATATACTCGCGCACGGCAAGGCCTGCGGCCCCGTCCGCAATGACCGTGAACCGCGACGGAACCAGATCGGGACGGGCATTGCGCAGGTCCGCGACTTTTTTCCCGCTATTTTTCTTTTTCCACGCGGAGACCCTTGAATCCTTGGTATTCTTGAACCAGCCCGCAAGCGCAGAATCCAGCAGAGAATGGCCGGATGTCCTGTCCAGGCTGTCACGGGCGAATGCTGCCGGAGTGTTCCATCCCAAATTATAGGAGGACACATGTATCAACGACGTGTCTCCTCCCGTTATATTATCTTGTATATAACTTTTAATTGCATTTACAGACAGGTTGCTTGACGGATTAGCGGCAGTCCCCTGAGTCCCAAGAAGTATATAAATCGTCCCAGAGGCAGATTCTACGGGAGCCGCAGGTGATTGAACCACCCCAAAAAGCATCAAGATTACACAGCTTATTCCAGACAAAAAAGCGGACTTCAGTCCGCAAATAATTTTAGATTTAGAGAAAAATCCCGTCCCTACCATTATTGCACCCTTATAACAAACGTTACTTAAAATTTTGCTACAAAACTAAGATAACTACAAACAAAATCAAAGTAAAATAATATGTACACAGATTTAAAATGTCGTGTATATTGTTTATTATCAAAGGGATAGACTGATTTTGGCATATCAAAAAAGTTTTTTTTAACAGTCCTATTTTTCCCAAAAAAACGGAAACAGCCCAGAAAAACAGGAGTCCAATCCCCTTTTTCAAGCAAGCAAAAATGATTCATATTCTTTTTTTACTACTTTAAAGCCATGGTTCTAAACGTCATTTGGCTAATCTTCTTCTTTGGCGCGTTTGTCGCGTGCATGGTGCAGTGGCTCGCCTTCGGCGACACCGGAATCTTCAACAAGGCCATCCTCGGCGCGTTCGACATGTCGAAGACGGCGTTTGAAATCGCCCTCGGCCTCACGGGCATTCTTTCCCTCTGGCTCGGCATCATGAAGATTGGCGAGAAGGCGGGAGCCGTCCAGATTCTCGCGAAAATCGTCTCCCCGCTGTTCAGCCGTCTGTTCCCTGAAATTCCGAAGAACCACCCAGTCGTGGGCACGATGCTCATGAACATCAGCGCGAACATGCTGGGCCTTGATAACGCGGCCACACCGATGGGCCTGCAAGCGATGAAACAGTTGCAGGAACTCAACCCGAACGAAGACAAGACGGTCGCGAGCAACTCGCAAATCATGTTCCTCGTGCTGAACGCGAGCGGCCTTACGCTCATCCCGGTCAGCATCATGACTTACCGCGCACAGCTTGGGGCGGCGAACCCGAGCGACATTTTCCTCCCCCTCCTGCTTTCGACGTTTTTCAGCACCATGGCCGGCATCTTCGCGCTTAGCTTTTTCCAGAAGGTCAAGCTCAAGGACCCCGTGACGGTCGCATGGCTCGGCGGACTTTCGGCCTGCGTCATCGCCATCATGTTCTACTTCAGCCACCTCACTGCCGAAGCCATCGGCACCACGAGCCTCTTCATCAGCGGCATCGTGCTGTTCGGCATCATCGTCGCATTCCTCGGGCTCGCGGTGTACAAGAAGGTGCAAGCCTACGAAGCGTTTGTCGAAGGCGCAAAGGACGGATTCCACACCGCCGTGATGATTATCCCGAACCTCGTCGCCATCCTCGTAGGTGTCGCCGTATTCCGTGCAAGCGGCGCGATGGACCTGCTCATGAACGGGATTTCCTGGGTGCTCGGGCTGTTCGGCGTCGGCAACGACGTTGTCCCCGCGCTCCCCACCGCATTCATGAAGCCCCTAAGCGGTAGCGGTGCCCGCGGCATGATGATCGACGCCATGAAGGCTCTCGGCCCCGACAGTTTTGCCGGCCGCCTCAGTTGCATGTTCCAGGGAGCCGCCGATACGACGTTCTACATCATCGCGGTGTACTTCGGTTCCGTGGGTGTGAAAAAGACGCGCCACGCCGTCACCTGCGCACTCATCGCCGACGCCGTCGGAGTGATAGCGGCGATAGCGATAGCGTATTTGTTCTTCCCGCCAGTATAGAAGGTGTGAGGTCGGGGCTAAAGCCCCTTTGAGGTCGGCACTTCGTGCCTTTGAGGTATGAGGTAAGTAAACAGTGGTTGGTGGTTAGTGGTTGGTGGTTAGGGAAAACTTGTCATTGCGAGGGGCGAAGCCCTGAAGCAATCTCTGTTAGAGAATCTAGAGGCTAGGATCTAGGGGCTAGGGAAATATATCACGGCTTCGCCGTATGTTATTGACGCACGAAGTGCGTGATTCTTATGCACTAGCCTCTATTCTCTAGTCTCTAGCCTCTCACTACCTACACCGCTTGCGCAATCAGGAACCCGATATACCCAACATATATGGCGAGGAAGGTCGAGCCTTCAAGGCGGTTGATTCGCCCGATTCGCAGTCCGTTCGCATCCAGGCGCTTCTTGCGCACCGGCAGCCCGAACAATAGCAGCAGCACCGTCAGCACGGCCACCACGGGCAGGTCGCGGCTGAACACCAGCGGGTTGACCGTACGCATCGGCGAAATCGTCGATGCAATACCCACGACCGTGAGCGTGTTGAACAAGTTAGACCCGACAATATTGCCAAAAGCCAAATCGTTTTCTCCCTTGCGGGCTGCGGCAATGGAGCTTGCCAGTTCCGGCAGGGATGTTCCCACGGCCACGATAGTAAGGCCAATCAAAAGGTCACTCACACCGAGTGCCTGCGCAATTTCCACGGCACCCCAGACAAGGCACCTCGAACTCAGCACAAGCAAAGTGAGGCCGAGCAAAAGCCAGGCAATAGATTTCGGCAGCGAAGCCTTCCCGGATTCATCACCGTCTTCGGCTTCCTTCTCCAGTGCAGAAGCCTTCTTTTTCGCCCGAAGTTCGCTCCAAATATTGAAACCCATGATTCCGGCAAAAAGCAGGAGCAGTATGACGCCATCCATGCGACTGATGGAACCGTCCGCAGCCTCGATAATGGCAACAACCGTTACCCCAATTAAAATCGGAACGTCGCGTTTCAATGCGTCACGTTTGACGATGACCGGAGAAATCAGCGCCGTGACACCGAGAATGAGAGCGATATTTGCGATGTTGCTGCCGTAAGCGTTACCTAGGGCGAGTTCAGGTGCGTTTTCCATCGCCGACAAGGCCGACACGACCATTTCGGGAGCAGAAGTCCCGAAGCCGACGATAACCATCCCGATAAGGAGCGTGCTCATTCCAAAGAAACGAGCCACGCCCACAGCGCCATCCACAAATTTATCCGCGCTCCAGACCAGGACGGCAAGGCCAAGAACAACAGCAACAATAGGAAGGAGCATCTATTACAGGTAGTAAGAAAGACCTATGAGGAAAGCGGACGACGAGAGGTCGCTCAGCTTGATAACGTCGTCGTTGAAGGAATCGTACAGGTCGGTGAAACCCCCGTCAAAGCGGACATCCAAGGCGATATGCTTGTTGGCCCAGTATTCAATGCCGAACACCAAGTCCCAGCCCATCTTTTTGCGGAAACCTTCGTCAAGCATGTCGATTCGTTCCGTATGCTTTTTCCCACCTTCTTGCGTAGCAGAAAGTTTGAACTTGTCATACACAGCGAAAGACGCCTGGAGACCTATATCAAACATAAGGCCGGAATAGGGAGCCTTGAAGGAGAACAGCACCGGGACATCAATCTTGCGCTGTTTGAAATCCAGATTGTAGACAGTCACAGTACGCGCGGTGCGATCATCGTAGTGCAGCGTACCACCAGCCAAGCTCTGTTCGTAAAGGACACCAATTTTCATGGCCACGGTAAACTTATTCAAGGGCAAAACAGACGAAAGACCGACTCGCCAGGTGAAATCGTCAAAGGAATTGTCGTAATAGCCGTAGTCGTTCAAGAAATACCCACCGAGGAAAGCCTGGGCACCAACGGTGAATCTCAAAGGAATCAGACCGCGGAGTTCATCGAGCGTGACCGTATCTTCGCCAGATCTTTCAGCCACATAGACCGTCTTGACCGGAACTGTGGTGGTGCGGTAAACGACGGCCGGCTGGAGCGTATCGGGGTCAACGCGACGCTGCTGCGTAGGAGCAGGGGCCGAGGCCACGGGGGCTGGTTCTGCCGGAGCAGGGGTTTGAGCAACAGGAGCAGCAGCATCGGCGGCGCGGACGGCCATCGGGGCAACCGGTTCAACAACAGGTTCTTCGGCTGGGGCGGCAGGAGCCTGCGCCCCGGGGGCGGGAGCAGCCGCGGGTGCGGCTTCGGTAGCAGGTGCAGCGGCAGGGGCTTGAGCCACAGGAGCGGCAGCATCGGCGGCACGGACCGCGGTCGGTGCCGCAGGTTCAGCGGCAAAAGCGAGAGCGGACAAAGAAAGCGCAGTTACAATGGACTTGATTTTTATGTTCATAATTCACTCCATTTTTATTACACATGGTTATTATAGCAATTATCAAACAAAAAAAGCGACTCAGCCCCGCTAAAAAACGCCCTGAGCACACTTTTATTCTAAATTTTGGACGTATGAAGCTCAATATTATTTCTACCGAATCCGCAAAGGCCCAAGAAAACAAGGCCTACGCTCTATTTTTTGTCAAGCAGTCCGTCCAGTTCTCCAAGGTGCTTACCGAAGCCGGCTGCTCCCAAGTGGAATCCGTTCTCGAAGGCATGAAGGATGGCCCCTTCGAAGACCTCGAACTCCTGGAAATCAACGGGGACAACACCCTGTTTGTCGATGCCGCCAAGGAACGCGGACTTTCGAACCTCGACCACCTGCGCATGGCGGCCTACCGTCTCGCCGGCCGCGCCATGAAAAAGCAGATTCCCTGCGTGAGCATTTTCCTCGCCGATGCTGCCGACGAACAGTTCAAGGCCATCGTCCACGGTTTGCATTACGCGAACTACAAGTTCGACGCTTACAAGAGCAAGCAAAAGCCGAATTTCCAGGTCACCTACGAAATCGTCGCTGGTGAACACGTCGCCGCATTTAAGAAAATTGCCGAAGAAGTCGCCGTTGAACAGAAGGCGGTGACCCTCGCGAAGAACCTCATCAACACTTGTGCCGCCGACCTCTACCCCGCCGAATTCGTCGAGAACGCAAAGACAATTGCCAAGTACACGCCGGGACTTTCCATCAAGGTACGCGACATAAAGCAGCTTGAAAAAGAAGGCTTCATGGGCCACGTAACCGTCGGCAAGGGCAGTTCCCGCGAGCCCTACATGATTACGCTCGACTACAAACCAGCCAAGCGCACGTCCAAGGACCACCTCGTCATCGTGGGCAAGGGCCTCACATTCGATACAGGTGGACTTTGTCTGAAACCGCCCAAATCCATGCCCGAGATGATTAGCGACATGAGCGGTGCAGCCACCGCACTTGCCGCCATCCAGGCTATCGCAACACTCAAGCTCCCCATCCACGTGAGCGCCGTCTGCTGTCTCGCCGAAAATGCGATTGGCAACAAGTCCGTGCTGCCAGGCGATATCTTTACCGCCAAGAACGGAAAGACGGTCATGGTCGATAACACCGATGCCGAAGGCCGCCTGGTTCTCTCCGACGGACTTGCCGAAGCAGGCGAAATCGGCGCAACACACATTGTGGATCTCGCCACCCTCACAGGAGCCATGGTCCGCGCCCTCGGCTACGCCGTCGCCGGGTTCTTCAGCAACGACGACGACCTCGGACTCAAGGTCATCAACTGCGGTGAAGCCTGCTGCGAAAAGTTCTGGAGCATGCCGCTCGAAGAAGAATACGCCGATGCGCTCAAAGACAAGTTCGCCGACCTCAAGAACACCGGAAGCGATGCGGGAGCCATCTCCGCCGCCCTCTTCTTGCAGGAATTCGTGCCCGAAGACACCGCCTGGGCCCACTGGGACATCGCGGGAACCGCCTTCGTCGACAAGAAGTGGAAATACACCGAGTACGGCGCGACCGGATTCGGCGTGCAGACGCTCATCGAGCTTGCTCGCGACATGTCTTGCAGCGAAACAGACGCATAAAGATTGTTATTCAACAAAAAAACCGGGAAAAATTCCCGGCTTTTTTGTATTACAAAACTACCACTGATAAATCGGCTTTATATCAAGACCCAAGACCATCTGGCCATAGTTTTCGGAACGGGAATCTTCTTCATCAAGAACGATACGAATAATGAAATTAGCGTTACTTGCATTATTATAAACGCATATTCTTTTGTAAGGACTCCTCTTCAAGTTGTTGTCATTCACAGAAGCACTACTAGCATATAGCCCATCCATTCTTTGTATACTTATGGTACCATTTTTACTATACCCATAAATTTCAAAATTCTGCGGGAGTTTATGGAGATTACGAACATCGGTTCCGCTATTCAGCCACGAAATAGCCGCACAGAACCCGGGCGCAAGTCCTGAGCCAGAACCAGACGCAAGGTCAACTCCATCAAAATGGAATCTAATTTCCTTTTTCGTCCCACAATGACCATCAGGACAATCGGCATACGATTTCATCAATGTATTCACATTCCCAATGAAATAATAAGAATGATGCACATCCCCTATATTTGCTTGATTAAATACCAAATCCCTATACTTCAGCCCATCTTCATCGCGTTCTCCGATTTTTTTATTCACCATGACAGCTTTCACCACTTCGGGGTGCCACTTGTAGAAATCGTTGTAAGACAACATGTTCGAAACCATACCCGCAGCAAGGGCAGCGGCAGCCTCAGTTCCGCTATAATACGGATAATAGGTCTTTGTTGAAGATGATGAAGTATACGTCCTGAAATAATCATCTATATAATAATTCGAATAAGTATATACTTCCGGTTTATTGTATGTATCACAACTACTGCAATACTTGGGTTTATTTTTAGCCGAAATACTAGTCACCGCCCCTGTAGTAGGATCCAAAGCCCCCACCGTAATAGCGTTTACAGCATACGCATCCGCAAAAAGATTCTTACCAGAATTACCGGCAGCAACAATTTCTATAGTACGTTTATCGTAGATATAGTTGTCAAGAGTAGAACCAACGTACCACCCTGACGAAGAATTTCCTCTGGGAGGACGTACTCCAATATATATCTGAGGATTTTCATCAGACGGATCAGACGAACGGTTTGTCCCTACAAAGACAGCCGAACGATCGGAGGCTGTACGCAACGCTTTATACGTTTGTGACGCACGCATTTCATAATCCGGATCCGAAAGATATTCATCAAAACGCATAGTTCCCACACTAAGAAATGCCGCATAAATGTCGCCCGTATTTGGATTGAGCCTGGTCGGAAGCGCTTCTGCGTCTAGATATACACCATTAGTGCTGCCTGAATACGCATGTATTTTGCCAGTCAACGTATCAATCGTTAAATCCGCAGAATAATTCGAAATCATAGGAAGAAACGAAGCATACGCACGATTCGGATAGTTAAAATTATACGGACTCTCAACCATACTGTATCCGCTAAGGTAACTCATAGAAGCCCCAGCAGTATACAGAGAATAAGATCTATCCGGATACAAGCCATCCTTTTCCGTATGGATAAAATGCTTATTAGCACTGTCAAGATATGTCGTCAAAGGAGTTTGGCCACGATCCATCCTCGCGAATTCAGCGCAACCTGTTGTTCCGCCAGTACAGCTTCGGAAATAATAACCTTTCGGACTAAATTTTCCGACAATCGCTTTAACATTATCTGTAATACCAGACGCTCTTTTTGCTAAAGCTCTATTTTCCAAAGAGGGAGCAACTTTCTGTTGCTCGTTCTTTTGGGTCTTTGCATAGTCAACATTCTTGTAGACCATCGGGGAGTTCATTTCACTCCCGCGGCGACCAAGGAGGTCGTAGTGATTAACTGCGGCGGTGGCTCCAATGCAGCCAACCGCCAACATAATAAGTATATCTCTCATATTTTTCTCTTTCCTTTATCCATAACACACAAACTATGCGTTACTTTATTCAATATAGAATATAAGAGTTGAAAAAAACGTATTTATTTCTGTTCTTTCACTTACATACTTCAAAATCCGTTAATTTATTCATTTTTTCATTCTTTCACTTTTTCACCCCCTAAATTTGATTTTGAGCCAGCCCTCAAGCACCATTTTTATTATTTTTCCGCCATATCAGCCCCAAAAAAGGACCCAAATAATGATTTGGGCAATTTTTTTCTATTTTTGGGCCGTATGAAAAACGTCGATACTATTGCAGTTTTGGACTTTGGCGGGCAGTATGCCCACCTGATTGCGAACCGCGTGCGCCGTCTGGGCGTGTTTACCGAAATTCACTCCCCCGCCGCTCCCGTCAGCGAACTGGAAGGCGTGAAGGGAATCATCTACAGTGGCGGCCCCTCCAGCGTGTACGCCGAGGACGCACCGGAATACAATCCCGAAATTCTGGACCTCCCGGTGCCGAAACTCGGCATCTGCTACGGTCACCAGCTCATCGCCCAACAGTTGGGCGGTCACGTGGAACCGGGCAAGGTCAAAGAATACGGTATCGCCGACCTTATCGTGGGCGACGAAAAGTGCCCGCTCTTGAAGGGCCTCCCGAAGGCATCCCCAATGTGGATGAGCCACGGCGACCAGGTGACCAAGCTCCCCGAGGGCTACAAAATCGTGGCCAGCACCAAGGACTGCGAAATCGCGGCCGTCGCATTCGATAGCGACAAGCCTGAGCGCCAGATTTTCGGCATCCAGTTCCACCCCGAAGTCACGCACAGTAAGTTCGGAATGAAGCTGCTCGAAAACTTCATCGACTTCACCGGCGCGAAGAAGACTTGGAACATGAAGAGCTACCTGCCGCTCATCACGCAGCGCATCAAGGACCAGGTCAAGGACCGCAAGGTCTTCTTGCTCGTGAGTGGCGGCGTGGACTCCACCGTGGCATTCGTGCTCCTGAACCGCGTACTCGGACCGGAAAAGGTCCTCG
>CAMJHM010000039.1 GCA_946405515.1 uncultured Fibrobacter sp.
TCCATCGTCAAGCAGGGCGTGCAGGTCGCGCTCGTGATTGGCGGCGGCAACCTCGTCCGCGGCATTTCCGCCTCCGCTGGCGGCATGAACCGCGCCCAGGGCGATGCCATGGGCATGCTCGGCACCGTGATGAACGGCCTCGCTATGCAGGACGCTCTCGACAAGCAGGGCGTCGACTCCGTGGTGATGTCCGCCATCCGTATGGAACCGGTCTGCGAATTCTTCGACCGCCGCAAGGCCCTCAAGCTCCTGTCCGCAGGTTCCGTGGTTATCTTCTCCGCCGGTACGGGCAACCCGTTCTTCACCACTGACAGCTGCGCCGCGCTGCGCGCCATCGAAAGCGAATGCGACGTGATCATGAAGGCCACCAAGGTCGACGGCATCTACACCGCAGACCCGGTCAAGGCCCCAACAGCAACCCGCTTCGACGACATCAGCTACCAGGAAGTCATCTCCCGCGGTCTCAAGGTCATGGATACGGCAGCCGTTGCCCTTTGCATGGAAAACAACATGCCCATCTTCGTGTTCAAGATGGAAAAGGGGAACCTGACCCGCGCCGCCATCGAAGGCGACCTCGGTACGTTGGTCCACTGCTAAACCGGTTTCGAGAAACTCTTTTAAGCATTCTTAGTCATACCTATGCTACGTTCGAAGTACCAAGCGTTCACGGACACGACTTCCGAAAACGTCTTCAAGGCGAAAAAACAGGCGAACCCCATTACGTTGGTCGTGCTGGGCTATTTGCTCATCATAGCCGTCGGAGCCGTACTTCTCCGCTTGCCTGTCTCTACGCGTGAGCCCATCGACTTTTTGCAGGCGCTGTTCACGGCGACATCGGCCGTGTGCGTGACCGGGCTTTCTGTCATCGACATCAGCACCACGTTCACAGGGTTCGGTTACTGGGTTCTCGTCCTCCTGATGCAGCTCGGCGGCTTGGGTATCATGACCGTATCTACGGTGCTTATCTTGCTTGCCGGCATGCACCCGGGATTCAACCACCAGTCCGTCCTGCTTTCGAACTTCACGCAAGAAGGTAACGTCGACGCGAAGCGCATCCTCATGGCGGTGCTCCCCTTCACGTTCATCCTGGAAGCTATCGGTGGCGTTGTCTACTTCACGCAGTTCAGCGGCATGGAACTGTACGACCGCATTTTCTGCTCCGTCTTCCAGGCAGTCAGCTCTTTCTGTAACGTCGGGTTCACGCTGTTCCCCGACTCGCTCATGCAATTCCAGCTCAACCCCGTCATGAACATCACGACATGCGTGCTCGCGCTCGCAGGCGGATTCGGCTTCCTCGCTATCACGGAATTGCAGTACGCCTTCGATTTCAAGCGTCGCCGTTTCCGCAAGATTTCTCTGCATACACGCATTGCGACCTTCTGCACGCTCGTTATCGTTGCGGCAAGCATTGTCGCTTTCATGCTCACCGAATGGGGCAACACCCTCAACGGGCTCTCCTTCTTCGACAAGCTCCAGACCACGTTCTTCATGGCCTTCACGAGCCGTACCGCTGGTCTCAATACGGTAGACACTCCGGCCCTCTGCGCCAGTTCCCTGTTCTTCTTTATCATCATCATGTTCATCGGGGCTAACCCCGGTAGCTGCGGTGGCGGTATCAAGGTCACTACGGCGGCGGTCATCGGGCTCCTCGGTTTCAACAGGGTGCTCGGCCGCGAAAAGACCCAGGTCATGGGCCGCACCATTCCCGAAACCACGGTCGACAAGGCCGTGCGAATTTTCGTCGTGGCCATCGTGGTCATAGCACTTGCGACCATGGTGCTACTCTGCACCGAAATCCCCGCAGGAGTGGGTTTCAACGAGAACGGCACGCCCTTCCTCAAGGTTTTATTCGAAGTGGTGAGCGCCTACAGCACGTGCGGGCTTTCGATGGGCCTCACGGGCGAACTTTCCACGGTTGGGCGCATCGTCATCTGTTGCGTGATGTTTATCGGACGTATGGGACCGTTGTTCCTCATCTCCGCCGTCGCCGGACGGGTCAAAAACACCACCTGGTTCGCCGAAGAAGATATAATGGTGGGTTAATTAGACGAAAGAACGCCGCTCCGCGGCTACAGACGAAAGATTAATTTCGTTCCACCTCACATTTTTTTCAGAGTCTCTCTCGTCTCCTCATAGAGGATAACTCTACTAAGGTGCTAAAGCACCAAGTATCGTTTATCTCGTCTCTCGTCTCTCGTCTAAAAATCTATCTTTCATCCCATGGCATCTAAGCAATACATCATCATCGGTCTTGGCAACTCTGCCATCTTCCTCGCCCGTCACCTGACGAGCCTCGGGCACGATGTGCTCGTGGTGGACAACCATCCCGAAAAGGTGCAAGACATTTCGAGCACCGTGTCGCAGGCCATGGTCGCCGACTCTACCCGCAAAAAGCAACTCGCGAGCATCCCGCTACAGAAGGCGGACTCCGTCATCGTCTGTATTGGCGAGAACCTGGAAGCAAGCCTCCTTACCGTGCTTAACTTGAAGGAACTCGGCGTCAAGCACATCATCGCGAAGTCCAGTAGCGCCGCCCACTCGAGCATCCTCGAAAAGCTCGGCGTCTCGGACATTTTCCACCCGGAACGCGACTCGGCCATCGCGCTTGCCGAACGCCTGAACCGCCCGAACATGCTCGACTTCCTGCCGTTCATGGAAGGCTTCAGCATCGTCGAAGTCGTATGCCCCAAGGACTTCATCGGCAAGACCCTGAAGGATTTGAACATCACCCACAAGTACGGGGTGCAGGTCATCGCTATCCGCGACCCGCAGGAACCGACTCCCAAGATCGGTAACCTCGCCGACATCGTGCTGCAAGAAGACGACGTGCTCTTCCTCATCGGTCCGAACGACGCCCTCGACAAATTCAAGAGCTAAAAAGAACGGGCGCCCTATTGAATCCAATAAGCGCCCGCGCTATTATTTCCGGTTTTATCGAAACCTCCCGAACGGGAGGTTATTTTATGCGAATCTCTTGTGCAGGACCTTGATTTCCTGGATAAACGAAAGGTCCAACATGCTGACGGAATCTTCCTTGCTCTTCTGGATTTCCACGATGAAGGGAGCCTTCGCCAGGTGCAGGGAGTGTACCGAGAATACGATTTCTTCTTGCTGGGCCAAGCGCTTGTTCGGGTCCTTAATCTGGGCGGCCAGGAGAGTCCCCACCGTCTTCGCGTAGCGCAGCACCTTCACAAGGTCGAACGTGTTCAACTTCTGGTAGAGGCTACCGTACTTTGTCGAATTCATCGTCGTCTGCAGCGAATCGCTATCGGCAGATTCCTTCAAGTCGTAGTCGGGCTTGCCGGCCTTGGGCCAGGCCACGGCAAATTCCTTGCGCCATTCCTCGTCAGAGACAGGCTTGCGGTTATCGGCCGAGCGGTTCACGAACGGGCAATAGCCAAAGTTCTCGAGGATGTCGAAGGCATAGCCTTCCTTCTCGGGATTCAGGATAAATCCGTAATTCGGGACATACTCCTCGACACATTCCATGAACTGTGCAAAGTTCGAAAGCTCCGAAAGAATTTGCTTGTTGTCAATTTTCATCAAGCGCACCGAGCGAACACGCACGCCATAGAACGAGGAGTTCCATTCCTCGAGAGTCGAAAGCACATTTGCGGGCGGCTTGATCCAGCTGCAGAAATGTTCCACCTCGGATTCGGGCATTCCGCTCTTGAGGCCTTCCAAGTAAACATCCTTGGCAAGCGTGAAGCAAAGCATGGTTTCGTCGTTCTTGACATTGGCGAGGCAAGCGAGCGTAAACAGCACGCGCGGAGAGGTCTCGACAGAAACAACCACGTCGAAGTTCGGGAGAGCCGAAATGCTCGGCTGCGGGAGCTGCACCGACGAGGGCGAGAGCCATTCCTTGCCGTTCGAACCCAACAGCACAGCGGAGACCTTCCCCTGCACCATGCGGAAGTCCACAAGGCCCAGGAGCCACAGTTCGCGGAGCGGGCGCGGCAGGTATTCCCACGGGAGCACCTTGTTGCGTTCGAGGATACGATACGACGGATCCATCACCCAGAAGAGGAACGCCGCCTCGGAAACGCTACGGCCGTTGTTCAAGGAACGGAGGAGCTGTTCCAGGTGTTCCCTGTCGCCATGGAATCGGCGGTTGAGCCACCAGTTCAGGATGTCCTGATGCAAACGGAAACCGTTCTTGCGCAGGAACTCGAGTGCATGTTCCGACGGCACGACAAAGGCGTCGTCTTGTTCGAGCCAGCCATTCTGCGTAAGGAACGAGAAGATGAGCATGAGCTCGTTCTCGGCAGCCTTCTCGCTCATGCGACGAGACATGGAGAACGCTTCGACACAAAGCATACGGCCACGACGATGCAACGAGCCATTCGTATTTACACGCAGTTCCCTACGCTGGGCAAGGGAGAGGACAAAGCACACGTGCCAGTCCAGCATACGCCCAAAAGAAACTGCCGGCGAAGTCGTATCGAACTCGACTGTCTCGTCTATTTCGAAACAGCCGACAAAGTTGGAAAAGCCCTGATACACCGGTGTCGAAGAAGCAGAGCGCCACAACACGAATTCGCGACACATAGACAAGAGGAACGTCTGCAAGTCGCGGCTCTTGTTCACCGGGATAGTCAGGCGCAGCTCGTTAAAAGTAAGGCCACGCGCACCACTATGATAAATCAGGTTCAGGCAGCGGCGCTGCCAAGCATCCATCTTCGAGAATAACGTGACAACACGTTCCCTATCACAAAAAAATTCCAATGTCTCGCTCAAAATAAGAGCGTTGTTCAGCAAGCCCTTCTTACCAAAGGCCTTGGCATGCGCAGCGCGAAGTAGCGGCTTGGACATGCCGTCAAAAAAAGCATTCAACTCAAGCATAAGCACCTTTTAATCGGGATGCCAAATTTAGAAAATTTTTGGCTCAGCGCCAAATGTCAGTCACTAGATGTACTTCTTCACGTCGTCCACGGAGAACAGGAATTTCTGTTTGAAATTCCATATCTTCTGGAACGTCTTCCCGTAGTGTTCGGTGACGACGCGATTGTCGAGAATAAGCACCTTTCCGGAGTCTCCCTCCGTACGCAAGAGTCTTCCGAGTCCCTGGCGCATTTCCATGTACGCCTCGGGCACGTAGTAGCTCTTGAAGGGGTTCTCGCCGCGTTCTTTGTATTCGTTGCTGAGGCCCGCGACAATAGGGTCGGACGGGTTCGGGAACGGAAGCTTGGTAATCACGAGGAGCTTGAGAGCATCGCCCGGGAAGTCGACACCTTCCCACAGGCTCTGGCAGCCCAGCAAGCAGGCCCCGCGTTCCTTGCGGAACATCGTCACCAAACTATCAAGCGAGCCATCTACATTCTGGCAGAGCAGGAGCTTGTTCTTCGAAGCGAATGCCGGAGCGAGGGCCGCCTGGGCCTTGAGCATCGCAGCAACACTCGTGAACAGCACCATCGTGTTCTCCTCGACATTCGGGAGAACTTCCACCAGCGTCTGGTTCATCGCATCGACGAATTCCGGAGCAGACGGCTTGGGCAGATACTTGGTAACATAGACGGAGCGACGGCCGGAAGAGACCGGCTGTTCGCTGTAAACGCGGTAGAACGGTTTCTTCGTAGAAGCAAGGCGGTCCATGCCCATGCGGTGCATGAAGTATTCCACGGAGTTCTGCACGGCAAGCGTTGCCGAGGTGAACGTCGCGGACTTGATCCACGAATAGAATTTTTCAGTCCACACAGATTCGAAATGGAGCGGGTAGGCATACATCTTGAGCGTGTGCGGGTTAAACGGTTCTTCGAGGCAACAGACCCAATCCTTGCGGCCGGCCTTGGCAATGAATTCGAAATCGGCCATGTAACGGTCCATCTCGGCCAAACGGCCTTCGGCATCGTTCAGCAAGCCATCGACACTCTTCTCGTTGCGGATGTCGGCGAAAGCCGCGTCACTGGCGGACTTGACTGCCGCATAAGCATCCAAGAACGAAGTCGGGTCGACATCGTAATCTGCCTGGATGCCATTGGCAAACATGAGCCCACTGCGGGAGAGTTTCATCTTGCCGATCTTCTTGCCCAACTTCATGAACAACCGATGCAGCGCTTTCTCCATCTCGTTGAGCGAGAGCGTGAGCTGGTCCAGCTTTTCAACCGTGGCAGGCGATGCCACCGGGAGGCGCGACTTGATGGATTCGATAAGCCCACCACGGCCATCGCGAGACGGCACAAGCGTCTTGATGATGTTACGGAACGTGAAGAACGAAATGGCACGGCCGAACGACTGGTTGCTTGCCGCAGGCAGGCGGTGCGCTTCGTCGAAAACGATATGCTCGTACGGCGGGAGGAGCGCAAAGTCGAGAGCAAGGTCGGCAAGGAACAGAGAATGGTTCACCAAAAGCAAGTTTGCACCCAAAGCGCGACGCTTGGCTGCAAGGGCCGGGCACTTCGCATAATGCGGGCACTTTTCACCAAGGCACGAAGATGCGTTGCTGGCGAGCTTGGACCAGAGAACCCTATTGCGGCCGACACTGAACGAGGCACATTCATTGATATCGCCGGTCTCGGTCGAAAGCACCCACGGGATGAGCGCCATGAACGAATCCAGTTCTTCGCCCAACAGGAGCGAAGACGACGAAGAAAGTTCCTCGAACTTGCGCAAGCAAAGGTAGTTGTCGCGGCCCTTGAGAATAGCCGGGATGAGTTTCCCGTTGTAGATTCCCATGAGCTGCGGGAGTTCGTTTTTCCAGAGTTGTTCTTGCAGGGCGCGGGTTGCCGTGCTGATGACGACGCGTTCGCCGCTCACAGCCTTGTTCGCGGCACTCACCAAATATGCAAGCGTCTTGCCCGAACCTGTGGGAGCTTCAAGGACGCAAATACCGCCCTTGTACATGTTGCGTTCCACGATAGAAGCGTAATCCTGTTGCATCTCGCGCGGGACAAAGTTTTCGACGAACATCGAAAGGAAACCGTTCTCCTTGAAGAACTCGCTCACACGCGGAGCCTTTTCTTGCGGGAGCGGAGCGGCTGCGGGGACATCAGGCAGTTTGTACTGAGGAGCCTTCCATTCGCCCTTGGCCTTCCCGAAAACAGATTCCCAGTCGGAACCTTCGCCAACACGCTTGAGCGCATCGACAAGCCACGGATCCATGGCAGAAATCTTTTCGAAAGCCATGACAAAAAGGCGACCACAGGCATCGGCATCGGGCAGGGCACGGTGAGCACGGCTGCGTTCGATGTTCAGCATCTGCACGAGCGTATCAAGGCGGTGGTTCGGCGCATCCTGGTATGCAATGCGCGAGAACGTCAGCGAATCCCAGAACGGATGGTTCTCGTAGTCAATCCCCACCTTCTTGAGGGAATTCTTGAGGAAGCGTGAATCAAAGGCGGCATTATGCGCCACCAAAGGAAGGTCTCCGATAAATTCACAAATCTTGCCAGCAATGTCAGCGAATCCCTCGGCCGCATCAAGGTCGGCCTTGGCAATGCCAGTCAGGCATTCGATGAACGGGCGAAGTTCCGCACGGTCCGGCTTCACCAAGAAGTCAAGGGAATCCCCCGGCTTGCCATTCACGAAGCGGACAAGAGCGACCTCGATAATCTCGTCGCTCTCAAACTCGAGCCCGGTCGTTTCCAAATCCACAGCAACAAAATCAGGAATCTTCTTCATTCTAACCATCCTTTATGGCAGCGCCGGCAATGGGGAGGCTACCAAGTCATTTAAAACGTTTTCGCCGTTCTTCACCTTGAGCGTATCGCCAAGCGACCTCCAAGGCTTTCCGAAACGGAATGGGAATAGCGAGCCCGCATCGGGCGTGAGCTTGCCATCTTCGGCGTAATAGTAATCGATAAAATAGCTTCCTTCAACAATGTCGTTGAAGGCAAAACTTCCGTCGGCACCGCAATCCGCATAATAAGGCATTTTCGATTCAATCGAATACAGGCGCACCTTCGCTCCCCCCTTGGCACCGGGGATATTTCCGCGCAATTTTGCCAACTTGAGTTTGGAAACCGTCTCGAAGCGGAGCAGACGACGGTACTTTAAAGCGATAACAGTGTCACGGACGCCATTGCTGTCGGCAGCCGCCAAAGTCGTATCCTGGTAGCCTTGCAAGAAGTCCACCGTCACATCGGTAAGCCAAGGTTTCTCGTTAACCACAAGATAACGAATCGGGTCAATTTGCTTGATCTGGACTTCGGTCGTATCCTTGTTTATAGCGACAAAATATTTTTCCGTCATGGAATCCAGAACAGGCTTATCGTATGCGAACACGAGCGAATCGTCCGGGAAAGCCGCCTTGGCCTTGCCACGGAGCGCCGTCTTGGATATCGAAGGAGGCATCGTGTCGCCCGCCATTTCTTGCCATTCCCAATCCAACTTGTTGCGCAGAGTATCTAGCGGGCGGAACAGGGAATCCTTTGCTTGAGCGCACATAAACTTGTACGTTATTTCCTGTTTAGGCTTCTTGCTAAAGTAGAACCTGGGCTTGTTCGATGCAGCACCAAGGTACACATACGAAGGATAAAGTTCCGAATTGTCGGGACCGACGAGTTTGCAGTTTGCCGTATCGGCAAAAGCAGAATCAAAATAGACCGGACGGGTAAACGTGGCTTCGAGCACAGAAGCACCCGGCTGAGTCAAAGACGACAATTCAAGCTTTGTGGTATCTTGGTCGGCAAGCGGGACCCACAACGTGTCCGCCGTCGTCGAATCTAGAGACAAGTCACCCGTCCACACGCCAACCAGTTCGGAACTCGCTTCGATTTTCTGGTTGCCGTTCGCATCTAAGAATGCGACAACGCGGTAACGGCCCGGTCGAAGCCCCGACAACACAAAGTTACCCACACTGTCGGTTCGAGTGAGGAACAGCGGCGGTTCCTTTGTCAACATCGGCAGAGTGTCCAGCGCATGGGTCGCCGTATCGCGATACTTATCCAAATAGTGGCGGACTTCACGTTCTGCGCCCATCAGGAACAACCCTATACTCGGGTAGACCTTCTTGCGAATCAGAGAATCACTGACCAGAACACGCCCGACAAGTTTCAAGGAATCAATCTTTGCGCCCGTAGAAAACACGAGCTGGAAGGGGGTGGCGAGCATGTTGCCATGCAAGTCCTTGATTCCTCCCGCAAAAGTCACCGTGTATGTCGTGCCAGTATCCAACACAGCCCGCGACGTAAGCACGAGCGTCTTGCCACTCACTTCGAAGCGCATCTTCTTGTCTATCGGCGGAGAGATTGAGACAGCGCTACGCGGCACCGACGCATTGATCCACTCATCGAATTCCAGCTTCACGAAAAGTTCATTCGGATGGTTCGTCGTATTCGGCGCCGGATACACAGCGGCGACACGGGGTGGCAGCTTGTCTTCGGGGCCACCACCGGGAGCTACCTGCGTCGCACAGGCAAGCAGCATCACCATTCCGGCAAAAGCGAATACGAGAGGAAAGAACTTCATCATCAATCTATCAGGTCGATAATCTTACCAATGCGCGTCCAGCGAATTCTGAAGGGCAGGCGCCACCAAGTGAAGGGATTGCCCAGCGAGAACGCCTGGTCGTCGTTCTCGAACGAGAAGTAAAGAACAAAAGCCTTAGCACGGATATTGCGGAGCGTGACAAATCCCCAATAGCGGCTGTCGGCAGAATTGTCGCGGTTATCCCCCATCATGAAGAACAACGGAGTCTTCACCACATAGCGGTCAATCGGGTTCCCGTCCACAATCAACTTCTTGCGAATTTCAAAGTGCGGCTTTGCAGGCGCGGCAGCAGAGGAATCAGTCACTGCGGCCGAAGAGTCCGCCAAGGTATCGGCGGCAAGCCGTGCATTCAGCTGCGCTACATTGCCCTCAAGGTCTTGCAACTGGGCACCTTCAAAAGCCATGTAACTCACACGACGGGTAAACGTCCCTTGCATTTCTTCGGGAATCACGACTGGCAAGAACGCAATTCGTGCATAGTCCCTATAGAACGCGAACGGCATCTTTCCGCGGACCGTATCACCCTGATTCACGCGTTGCAGCACAAGCTGGTTACGTTGGAGTAAAGCATTCAGCGTAAAGCCACGTTCGCTCTCGACCGGAATGCCAAAGTCCTCGAATTCGTAATTGTTCGCCTCGACACCATCCTTCCACAGCGAGATATCGTATTCCACGCGGGAGTCCGGATTTTCCTGCACCACCACGGAACGCAGCCACCAAAGCTGTTCAAGCGAAAGAGAATCCACATACAAGGTATCCCCGACAGACGGAATCACAATCGGGCCGCGCTCGTCACGAGGCGAAGATGTTCTGTGCGAAGCCGTCCACTTGCCCTTCGCGGGGAGCGTCCGTTGCCACTCGCCATTCACGGCAAGCACACCATTGTGGACCTGGAGGGTGTCGCCGCTTACCGCGACGCAACGCTTGATATAGTCCTTCGGGCCATCGGGATAATGCACCAAGTGAGGCTGGCCATCTGCCGGCTCATGGTCCCAATACACGTTGCCGAACATGAGCGCGTTGAACATGTGCGTGTAGCGCGCCGGGTTGTTGTCCGGATATTCAGGTTCGCCCGGGTAACGGAAAATTACGACATCCCCGCGTTCCGGGAGAGCATAGCCCGGGAACTTCTGGTTCGTGAAAGGAATCGGCGAGCCATACGTAAACTTGAGCCCTAAAAGGAAATCGCCTGTGAGCAAGGAGTTCTCCATGGAGCCACTGGGAATCTGGAACGCCTGGACCACATACTGGATGACGATAAGGGCTAACGCAACCGGAACGATAATTTCCCTTGTCAGGGATTTCAAAAACTTGGGTATCGAAAACTGTTTCTTGTCACTGTCCATCAGGAACTCCAAATTAAAGGTTCTTCACCTTCTTCACAAAATTACGGCTCACCATCAACTGCGTATGGTCTTTATCGCGCAGCACAACGTTCAAGCGGCTTGCATCGGTCTTGCGCATCTCGGCAATGTAGTCGATAGCCACCAAGTGCGCGCGGTGGATTCGCACGAACACACGCGGGTCGAGCCGCTTTTCCAAATCGACAAGGGGTGTGTCGATGATGTAGCGGTTATTCATCGTGTAGACCGTCGTGTACTTTTCCTCGCTCTGGAAGCGGACGATTTCGTCGACATTCACGAGCAAGATACGGTCCCCGATTTTCACCTGAATCCGTTGCATATACTGGTCGTCGTTATTCACCATGGCACGGAACTTGTCCCACGAGAAATCTCCCGGCATCTGCTGTTCCGAAACCATCGAAGAAAAGCGCTTGCGCAACTTTGCAACCGTAGCCTCGAAACGCTCCGGTTCAATCGGCTTGAGCAGGTAATCTACGGTGTTTTCTTCGTAGGCGCGGAGAGCAAAATCTTCGAACGCCGTCGTAAAGACAATCAGCGGCATGTCGTCGTCCATGTCCAGGGCATGCAACACTTCGAAAGCGTTCATGTCCACCATCTGAATGTCCAAGAAAACCACGTCAGGGACAAGTTCCCTAATTTGCTCTATCGCCGTTGCCCCCGAAGAGGCTTCGCCAACAATTTCAAATTCCTGGGAATACGGTTCCAGCAGGGAACGCATACGCATGCGAGCGAGAGGTTCGTCGTCGACAATGAGGACTCTACACAGCATAAACTACTCCGCGGCCTTTTGCGAATTGCCCGAATCGGGAACAGCCTTCATCTTGGGCATGGTAAAAATACGGATAAGTTCGTATTTCAATTCATCCTCGTTCAAATAAGGCTGACCGCTGCCGTTCAGCAGTTCAAGGTTGCCCATGCGATTACGTTTAAAATTCCAGTTGCGCCATTTGGGTAAAGAGAGCGTGATAATGCTGTCGGGGCCGACTTCGTACTTTCCCTGCAAAGTGTCCACCGCCATCGTGTCCATGACAAGCGTGCGGATTGCCGTAACCCCACTATCGGCAGCAAAAACGGCGCGGACAATGAGAGCCTTGCAATTGTCACAGGGGAACTGCCCCGAATACTGCCCTGCCAGTTCCGAAGGCACTTCTACGTGTGGCAATTGCGGCAGAGGTTCCGACTTCTCCTCGGAGCAGGCAAACAAGCCCAAGCATAAAGCAAGCACAACCAATCTATACTTCATCATGGGGAAAAATGTAGCAAAAATAAATTCGGAACTTAGGCAATCTTATACATCAAAAGCCTTTTGAATAGGCTATCCTGAAGCCCACAGTGACACCATGGTACAGAGGGTCCTTCTTGTCGCGTTCCTTCGGGGCAATTTTAGCAACTTTATCGGTCCAGCCGCCACCACGGACACACTTCGATGTCCCTGTCGATGGCCCGACGGGGTTCTCCTCGTCTTTTGTGGAATAGCTGTCGTACCAATCGTTTACCCACTCGGCAACATTACCGGCCATGTCGTAAAGTCCATAAGCATTAGGGATGAACTGCGCCACTTCCGTAGGTCCTTTACTTTGTCCGTAATAAGCATAATCAGAAGCCGGTTCGCTCCCCCAATAATTCGCCGATTCGTACACTCCCCCGTGCGCAGCCACTTCCCATTCCATTTCTGTCGGCAAGCGGATTCCCTCAACGGAGTAATCAATTTTCAGGTCTTCCAAGAAATTCTTATCGCCGACAGACTTGTATATATAAACCGTATCCAGGCCGACTTTTTTGGACAATGCATTGCAGAATAGCACGGCATCGTACCAAGAGACATTCACGACAGGCAGGCTATCCTTCTCTTTGTCCTGATCCGGAAGCGAGCCGACAACATCCTTATACAGGCCTTGCGTCACTTCCGTCGTCGCGATATAATACGAAGAAACAGAATGCTTTATGGTACCGCGATTGAGCGTCATTGTCGGAATGTAGACAAATTCTAGGCCTTCCGTAGAATCACTGAACAAAACAAAACTTTCGACATTCAAAGAATCCGAAGGTTCAATATCCGTAGAATCTTTCTTGTCTTTTCCGGAATCCTTTTTGTCGGAGTCCTTATTCCCGCTGTCATCGGAATCGTTGCCTCCGGCAGAGCCATAATGCGTGTCTTCGTTAGGAGCAATATCTTCGGCATCACCGCCCGCACTACAAGCAGTAACACAGGCCAGCGACCACGCAAGTACCGTTCCAGCCCAAAGGCCCATTGACCATTTCGCAAGAGACATTTGCACCCCCTTAGCGGACAACTCCTACGCGGAACACCTTCTGCTTTGTCTTTCCGCCTTCGAACTCAACCTTCAGACGAGCCGTGTACACATCGCTGCCGAGCGATTTCAAATCCAGATTTTCGGACTCGTTCCGGCCGGCATTCAAATCACTCATCTTCTTCTTGAACACGCAGAGACCCGTAATGTCGTACATTTCGAACGTTGCCGTCTTGGCCGGAGCACCAATTTCAAAACGGACCCTAGCCTTGCCATTCTTCACCGGATTCGGGTACACAAAGAATTCGGTAATTTCCTTCTTGGCTTCTTTTTTCTCCACATCGTCCAAGAGGCTTGCGTCAAAGTAGCCCGTACGTTCGTTGCCGCCCGACGGGAGCGTCCAAGCAGCCGCAGAAGCTGCCGCATTCTTGGAAGCCTTGCGCAGGCGGAATGCCGACATATTCTCTCGATGCAAAGCATAAATCTCCGGGCCAGCCGATTTCTTGTCGGGAACCGCATTCGCAACAAAAATGCTCATAGGCTGGATTGTGCCTAGCGAATCCAGCAATTCAAGGCTGCCCGCTGCAAGCGGGAACTGGCCATTCACCGATTTTCCCTTGCCCGTGTAAGCATAGACAATTCCATCGCTGCTCGGCACAAGAATTTCGGGAGTATCATCACCATTCACGTCGACAAGCAGGGGGTCGCTGAAGAATGCGTACACAGGACTACCGCGAGTAATCTTCACTGGGAACCCGCCAAGAGGCAAGCCCGTACGATCGAGTGCATAAACGAGATTATCTCCCAAGAAGACAATTTCGGGGTAACCATCACCATTGATATCGCCCATCGCAATTCCAGAAGTTTCATCCTTCAAACCGCTTGTACCCTCGCTACCGCACTTGTACGTTTTGCTCCAGTTCAAGCCCTTCTTGGATTCCACTACACTAGCAGCCGTTACTGTCCCGCGGCTACCCACGGCAATTACATCGACAATACCGTCACGGTCCAAATCGGTACACGCCAAGCGGAACTTTTCCTTGCTCTTGCCTTTCAGCTTTATTTCGCGGTCCTGGACATAAGCCATGCCCTTGTCCGTCACGTAAGCAAACAAATCCTTCTTGTCGGAGTTGCCGCAATACGCCATATCAACGACACCTTCGCGTTCTTCAGCCAGCTTGAGTTTTCCACTAGCCTTGTCAAAAACAACGATTCCCTTTTCGGTCACCAGGCGGACTTCTCCCCCGACAACCATCGGCCCAGCGCTCGCAGGTTCAATATCAAAAGCCTCTTGTATCGGAATGCCGCTCGTAAAGGACGTCTTCACGAACTTTCTCCTGTGCAGGCTATACACATCCTTGCCATCGCTTGCCATGCCCACCAGCGGGCCATAACTTGCACCGACGCGATATAGCGGGACCTTCTTCGTCGAATCCTTCTTCGAAATCTTCGGCAAAGTCACGACCGTATCAGCATCGAACAACGTATCGCCAAGGGCATTGAACACCTGGAGCGTTCCGTCCATAGCCCCCACGACAAGCAGTTTTTCACCCTCGTTCTCAGGGTCATCGACAAACACAGCACCGCTTACAGCACTGACAAGCCCGATATTGCGCGGGAATTGTCCACCCGAGATGCTTCCGTCATCAATGCTGACAGTCACACTGATTACAGGCGCCGCATAATTTACCACGCTATCGCCCATAAAGGCGTTCGCGGTCATTTCTTTGCGGGCTTTATCCGGCATGTTCACCGTAATCTTGATGCCAGTATAGCCACCCTGCGTTGTCTGCGTGTTGGCATAACCAGTCGGTTCAATCGTATTCACAACCTTGAATTTCTCATGCGATTTGCCGCCAAAGCGCTTGTGCGGCAACAAGTCCGTACCGGAGCCATAATCGTATGCGTCACGGCCGAGCGCATTCTTGAACGTTTTCCCAATACTCAAAATACCATCCGCTTCCACAAGCGAGATTCCGAACAAGTGATCGCGCAAGGTGTCGCCTTCCCAGGCGTTCGCATAACCGTGTTGCAACGTTTCACGCAGGTACCATTCATTCACCCTCCATACGGCAATACCGCTCGCCGGGAGACCCGCATCAAACGAACTCAGCGATAGAATAATTCCACTAGCCTTTTTCAAATTCTTTTCGCATTTATCCTTGACGCAAATGCTATCCAAGAAAACATTGCCAATACTATCTATTGCAATAGTATCCTTCCATGATTCATCATCAGCAGAAGCCGGCCCGAGTTTGATATAGACATCGCCGTTCTTCTTCAAGGAGCGCTGGCGGTTTTCTATGAGCAAGTACTCGCTTGCACTCAACGGGACCTTCACGATTTCGGTACCCAGCCCGCTACCGGCAGCAGCAATGTCGACTGTAACGCTCTTGCCCGCTACTGGGCGGACTTCCTTGACATTGCTCCAACCCATGTAAGCACGGTTCCAAGCGTTCGGCAAGGCCGGCATAAAGCCGTTACCCGCGACATACCCGGCAAAATCCATCACATCAAAATAACCCAGGCGAGAAATGCCCTTCGCCACATCGTATGTGTCAGGCATACCCAACTCGCGACCAATCTGGTTCACCAATATTCCGTTGATACCCCAGTTCAGCCCATCTTGCGATGCAGTCTCGCTCATAACCATAATTGTCTTGAGCGTATCGATGGTGGCATCCTTGAGCACAAGGCCCGTCACCACAGAAGAATCCCCTTTCAGTTTCTTCCCATACGAATCCGTTTCCACCTTTTTCACGGCAACATAGTTCGAATCCTTGGAGAGATATTCCCAAAAATCCGGTGAGACATAGTAGTCCATGAAATCACCCGGAGTATCGGCTCCGTCGGTCCCCATAGAACCACCATCCACAAGTCTGCTTGCACCCGCATGGATAATCATATACACGCGTTTCGTGTTCGGGTTCTTGGGCAACGGTTCCTTGAACGGGGAATCCTTGGAGCTATGCGCAGCCATCACAGCATCGTAAACAAAGGAGAGGTAGTCACGGGCACGGGCCTCGCCATACGCCGCCAATTTTTCGCCCTTCATCCTCTTGGTTCGGTTATAGTCGATAATCGGCTTCTTCAGTTCGTAAACCGTCTGCCCCGACGATGCCCTGGGGAAAATTTCGGCACGGATTGCCAGCTTGCCGCCACTCGCCGCCTGGTAATAAGCATTCGCGAATTCAAAATGCTTTTGCCAATATGCAGCCGAATTGCGCATCTTCACGGGGTCTAGGCTGTAGACCTCTTTGTTCTTCAAGTCCGAGCCGAACGTGCCATCCCCTGTCGTGAGGGAATTGTCCGGTTCTTCTTTCTTGAACTGGACCAAGAAGGCATAAACCTCAAGTGTATCCGCCGCAAAAACGGCAGAAGAAAGCATGCAAAATAAAAAAGCGAGAACGAATTTCATCATATGTTATCCAATCTACAAAAAAACATCACTCGATACGCTGGTAACTTTTGGGAATATTGAGGCGCCAGACTCCTAAGCCGAACGTTTGCCTATGTTTCACGGTTTTCACGTGAATTTCCAGGTATTTCTTGCCATTGCGTTCAAATACAACATGTGCGGGGATTCTCGTCCCTTCGAATTCCTTGAACCCGTCAAACTGGATTTTCTCCACCTTCCCGTCCCGGCCAGTACGGCTTATCCAAGCAACATCCGCCCCGTTTTTGCCATAGCTGAACTCACGACCGGACGATTCCACCGCTTTTCCGTCGCCCAAATCCTTGTAACCATCGGGCAGGAGTTTTCCCTCAAAAACAGAGGCCATCTGGTGAATATGCACCAAAGGAATCGTGCTGTCGCTAAACAACCCCACCATGTAACCGGCACCCTGCACATACATCTTCTCTGTCGGGAAAACGACTTGCCAGCCTTCCTCTTTCCACAGCAAACTGGCGACACCGATACCCATCGTCCCCGTGAGTTCCATACGGTAACGCTTCCCCGGTACAGAGAAAAGCACCGCATCGAATTCTTGTTCCTTGCCCGACTTGTCGAAAAGGGAGAACTTGAATTTCGCCTTGAGGCTGTCGGTCACCACGGCAACCGGAGCATCGCCTACAGGATCTGCTTTGCGTACCGCATTGGAACCGGAGCAACCGCAAAGCGCCAAAAATGCAAATACGACGCACAGGAAAAAACGATATGCCAGAGAAATCTTTTGTGCAGCCCCGAACATAGCCGCCTACTTTTTAGCGCCCGAGAAAAAGGCCTTCGCTTCGGGATGGTTCGGATTCAACTTGAGCAGAGCCTTGTACGACTTCGTGGCTTCTGCCTTCATGCCCAGCGCCACCTGGATGGCACCGATATGCTCCCAGTACACGGCGTCTTCGTGCATGTTCTTCTCGTTAATGAGCAGCATCACGTCGTAGGCCTGCTTGTAAAGTCCCTTCCGGTAAAGCCCCCAGGCCTTGGAATCCAAATACGCCTCGCGCGCCGGCGAATTGCCAGCCTTGTCGAGCGCCTTCTGCACAAGCGCAAGCCCGCGGTCCACATCGGCTGCAGAGCGGTTCATGTCGATAAGCGAGTAACCGTAATAGTTCATGATTTCTGGGAAATCCAGCCCCGACGATTCCGGCTGCTTGAGCAAAAGTTCGAACATCGCAAAAGATTCATCGTAACGGCCCATGCGCTCCAAATTCATCGCCATATAGACGCGCGTTCCCATGTCCGTAGAATCAGCAAGCAACAGGCTTTCCCAGAAGAGTTCCGCCCTCTCGCGAGCCTCCTTCGCATAAGTCTTCATGGAATCCGTTGCGCTGGCGTTCTTTTCGATATCGTTCGCCTCGAAGGTATAAATGCGGGCATAGGCGTTGCGGAACTGCCGGTGCATGCGGTTCGCCTGTTTCCTCATCTCGTTTGCCGACGCCGAATCCACGCCGACCGGAGGATTCCACTTGCTCCATACCGCCAACAGGGAATCAAGCATTCCATAAGCCTTCTTGTATTCGCCCACATAACCGTACGTCATCGCGAGCATCGGCTTTTCGCCACCCATCGATGCAGAATCAGCCTTCTCGGCATAGAACACCGCATTCTTCTTGTCGTTCTCGCTCAAGGCAATGCTAGCAAGAGCACGGTAAGCATTCGCAACATAAACCGGCTGAGAGCCGAGCTGTTCGGCAGCCTCATTCAAGTGGACCTTCGCACTGTCCATGTCCATCGCGATATATTCGTAATGGCCCAGGAAATTTGTCAAAATAGGAGTGCGAACAGAATCCGTGTAATATTTATGCTTCAGGAACTTGTATGCGGAATCCCTGTTCTTTTCTGCGATAGTCGTCATCACGCCGACAATGATTTTTTCAGAGACAACATCCGACGTCATGACCGTATCGGCAATTGCACGGGCCTCACCGAGGCGTTTCTGCAAAAGCAGAATTTGCACCATCTGTTGCAACATGGCCCTGTCCCCGTTGGCGTTGTAGGCGGCTTCGAGCAAGTCCACCAAGGCGGAATCGCGGTGCATCTCGGCAAGCAGCGCGAACTGGCGTTGGAACAGCGAAGACATGTAGTTCACCTGCGGCAGCAATATCCCATACACGCGGACAAGTTCCTTCTTGTCTTTCACAATTTCCAAGAACAGGCTGTAGTCGTAAAGCAGGGCCATGTCCTGGTAATGTGCGGAATCGAGGCCCAAGTTGAAATACTTCCGGGCGGAATCGGCCGTGCCCTCTTTTACATACAGATGAGCAAGCAAGGCATAATGGCGGGCAAGTTTCTTACCCTTCAGGCGGTTCGCCTGCTGGGCATAAACCAAGGCAAGCGAATCGTCACCGCGCATCGCAATCCTGTCGGCAACTTCGAAACCGAGGTAACGGTTGCCCGGGTCGGCTTCGTAGGCCTGCATCATCAACGCATCGGCCATATCGTGCGCACCGCGCATTTCAAGGTTAACCGCTTGCAAATACGCCGCATGGGCGACATCCAGATTCTGGGGATATACAATAGTATCGTGTTCGGGCTCATCTGCCTGCGCCGCAGCAGGAGTCGCGGCAGAAGATGCTTCGGCAGACTTCTTCGCAGGTGCAGAGCTGCACGCGCTCACCAAAAGTGCGCACGCTGCAAACGCTACGAGAGTACCGAACAAGCCCTTCATAACCCGTCCCTAGTCAACAATGACGAAATTGATCTTGGTGTCCGGCGGGAGATAGTCCCCATACTTCGGGAACGTTTCAAGGACCGTACCGGGAGCAAAACCCCTATCTTCGGGATCCTTGATGCGCTTGATCTTGCCCACGACAAATCCAAGAGTTTCAAGTTTCGCGTACACATCGTCTAAAGGAACGCCCTCGAAGTTCGGGAGTAAAATTTTGCCCTTGGTCGCACCGGCCGAAATCACAACCTTCACGGTATCACCAATGCGGACCTTGTCACCCGCACCAGGAATCGTGCGGATTACGACGCCGCGCGGAATACTCGCGTGCGCGCCCTTGACAATCTCGCCCTGCACAAGCCCTGCGCGGGAAAGCGAGATGGCGGCCTGTTTCTGGCTTGTTCCGCGAAGGTCCGGAATAACAACTTCGCGGAGTCCGAGGCTCGGCGTAAGTTTCACCGTGCGGCCGACTTTCGCTTCGCGGCCCGCCTTCGGCATTTGCACCAGCACCATGCCTGCCGGCACCTGAGCGCTGTAACGGCCCTCTTCGACCCATTCCGCCTTGAAGCCAGCCTCTTTGAGAGCCTTCTCCGCAGAGGCCTTGTCCATGCCTTCCAGGTTAGGGACAATTTCTGTACTGGTCAAGTGCCCAGCAAAAACGGGCATCACAATCTTGTCTACAATAAAAGCCAAAAAGATGAGCGCAACGGCCCAAATCAGAAGTGCCTTGACCACAGGGCGTCGCGTCAGCTTCGCCCAGATAGCCTTTAGTTTATCCATAATTAACCCTTGGTTGCCCTTTCTTGCAACATGTCTTCGTCAAAGATCACGATGTCTTTTCCGGTCATCGCGATAGCGCTCGTCTTGACGAGCAACGAGCAAATGCGGCTCACAGTTTCGCGAGTCGTACCGGACATGTCAGCCAGCTGCTGCTGCGTGGGGCGGTTGTGGATGACCGTCACCATCTTGCCGTTGTCCGTGTGGATGCGCACGCCACGTTCCTGCATGAGGTTGAGGAGCGTACCGGCCACGCGACCGCTCACCGACATCGTGGAGAGCGACCCGATCTGGCGGTTCGCCTTGCGCAAGCGCTTGCTCATCTCGCTCAAGAGGCCCATCGCAATTTCCGGCGACTGGCGGATGAGCGTGAGGAACGACTCACGGTGGATGATGAGGAGTTGCGCGTCAGTGACCGTGCGGACCGAAGCGGACCTGGGTTCGCCGTCAATCAAGGACATTTCACCGAAGAAGTCTCCGCGTTCGAGGAACGAAAGAATCGTCTCGCGACCATCGACGCCGGTCATGTAGACCTGCACGGAACCGGAAGCGATAAGGTACAGCGCCTGCACCGAATCGTCACCTTCCAGAACCACAGTCTCGTCGCGAACGAAGTTCTGGGCGACAACCAAATTCGCGAGCATCTTGAGTTGCTCCTCATTCAGTTCCGAGAAGAGTTCCACACCTTTCAACAAGCCAAGAATAGATTCGTTCATATAAATCTCCTTCGGTTTACAGGTTACTAATCTAAATCTACAACAATACTCTCGTCGCGCTTGGCACCGATAGACACCATGCCTATTTTCACACCGACCAATTCGGCCATGCGGTACAGGTACTTCTTTGCGTTTTCCGGGAGTTCGTCAAACTTGCGGCACTTGCTCGTGTCCACCTTCCAGCCCGGCATGTCTTCGTACACCGGAGTGCAGCGACCGACCTTCGACAGCTGGTTCGGGATAAAGTCGAGCTTTTCGCCATCGCACATGTAGTGCGTGCAAATCTTGATTGTGTCGAACGTGTCGAGAACGTCGAGCTTCGTGATGGCGAGGTGGGTCAGGCCGTTCACCACGGCAGCCTTGCGGACCACCGGGGCGTCGAACCAACCGCAGCGGCGGTTGCGGCCCGTTGTTGCACCAAATTCGTTACCGATGTTGCGGAGCTTGTCGCCTGTCTCGTCCAAAAGTTCTGTGGGGAACGGGCCGTTGCCTACACGCGTCGTGTAGGCCTTTACGACGCCCACCACTTGGTCCAGCACCGTAGGACCGATGCCGGCGCCGCAGCTTGCGTAGCCTGCGACCGTGTTGCTCGACGTGACGAACGGGTATGTACCCTGGTCCACATCGAGGATAGTGCCCTGAGCACCTTCGAACACGAGGCGCTTGCCTTCCTTGACTGCCTTGTAAAGCATCTCGCTCACGTCGCGCACGAACGGCTTGATTTTCTGGCCGAGTTCGAGATAGTCCTTGATGACCTGTTCGGGGTCAATCTCGGGCACGTCGTACATCACCTTGAATTCTTCGTTGTGGACCTTCGCCATCGCCTCGACACGGGGGCGCAGTTCGCGTTCGTCCATGAGGTCACCAACGCGCACACCAATGCGGTTCACCTTGTCGCTATAGCAAGGGCCAATACCGCGACCAGTCGTACCGATTGCAGCCTTGCCGGCCTTCTTTTCTTTGGCCTTGTCGAGCGCAGAGTGGTACGGGAGCACAACGTGTGCGTTGTTAGCAATAAACAAACGGCCTTCCGGGTTAATGCCCTTAGTATGGAGGTCCGCAATTTCGGCGAGAGTCTGCACCGGGTCAAGAACGACACCGTTGCCAATAACACAAATCTTATCCGGATGCATGATGCCGGACGGAATCAAGTGGAACACAAATTTCTTGTCACCGACCTCGACAGTATGGCCGGCATTGGCACCACCTTGGAAACGCACGATGATATCCGCATCGAGCGTCAAAAAATCAACAATCTTGGCTTTTCCTTCATCGCCCCACTGGGAGCCGATCACAACACGATTTGCCATAATTCCTTCGTTTTATTCCTCATATTAAAAAGGGAAACTCCAAGGCACCTCCCAGGAGCCCTTTTTCGCCATAAAGATAGCAATTAGTGATTAGTGGTCAGCAGCTGGAGGTTAGGATAAAATCCCCAAAAACGCGTAAAAAGTGCGATAAAAGCGGCGTTAGCTTGGACATAAACCATTTTTGGGGCGAAAAACAGTCGCGGGGCGTATAAATAGCCCCAAAATCCCCCGCTTATACGCCCTTTTTTTAGATTACAGATAAAATAACCATAAAAAGAGCGGCATTATACGCCCAATCGTAAGAAAAAACGTCCTCATGATTAGAATTTGGCTTATTCAGCCACAAAAACTTCAAAAAAAACATTCATTACCGATTTTTATATATCAGCGAATAATAGAGAAAGAAAAATCCCCGCATAGAAGCGGGGATGACAACGATGGTTAGAGATTGCCACGGCCTTCGGCCTCGCAATGACAATCGGGGAGCGACCCGAAGCTCTTGCGATTACGGCACTTCCACAGAATCGAGAATCTTCTGCACGACGGTTTCGGCAGAGACTTCTTCTGCTTCGGCCTCGTAGCTCAGGATAATGCGGTGACGGAGCACTTCCATCGCGACGGCCTTCACGTCTTCCGGCGTCACGTAGGCGCGGCCCTGGATGAACGCATGAGCCTTGGCAGCCTGGGCAAGGCCAATCGATGCACGCGGAGATGCTCCCACTTCCACAAAGCCGACCAGGTCACTGCGCTTGATGCTGCCCGGATCGCGGGTCGCAAGCACGAGGTTCACGATGTATTCGCGCACGCGTTCGTCCACGTACACCTGCTTCACCATCTGGCGGGCGGCGAGGATGTCTTCCTTCGTGGCAACAGCCTGCGGCTGACGGAGTCCCGCACCGGCGACGGCGTCGAGAATCTTCATTTCGTCGGCCTTGTTCGGGTAGCTGACCTTCACCTTCAAGAGGAAA
>CAMJHM010000040.1 GCA_946405515.1 uncultured Fibrobacter sp.
CACTTTGTGCCTTTGAGGGCGCTGCGCTGTGAGGTAAGTAGGAAGTAGACAGTAGGAAGTGGGCTTGTCATTGCGAGCCGAAGGCGAAGCAATCTCTAGATATGAGCTAGGGGCTAGGATCTACCTTTGACCACTTAGTGCTTTAGCACTTATGTGGGCATGGCCACCTTTAGGTGGTGGGCTAGGGAGAAATATCACGGCTTCGCCGTCTTATATTGACGCACGAAGTGCGTGAATCTTTTCACTAGCCGTTAGTCTCTATTCTCTAGTCTCTCGAATGCTCATCGCTCATGGCTCATTGCTCATCGCTCATCACTCATTGCTCATCGCTCACTGCCCGAGCCTCGAGCCTTTTTCCGTAGATACACTTAATACACTTTTGTCTTTTTTGTAGAATCCAACTTGCCCCTATTCTCAAAAAAAAGGCATTTTATAGGCGGATTGGTGCCTAGCCGTTATTATATTCTAGGTGAAACAGACGAGGTCTTTATGAATTTTTCGAGCGTGAAGTTTGCGTGTGTGGCCGCGGCCTTGATCGCTGCCCCGCTTTTGGCGCAGAACCTCTTGACCAATGGCGATTTGTCGTACGGCGACGGGGGTTGGTACCTTTGGAACAATCCCGCCGGCCCGGCAGAGGTGCAGACCAAGATAGGGGAGATGGGCCTCGGTGTCGACGCTTCCGAAGGCGCAAAGGTGGTCGTGACGAAACTTCCCAAGGACTGGTGGGGCCTGCAGCTCCAGCCGCCCAAGTGGCTTGCTCCCGATACCGGTTACTATACGCTCACCTTCAAGGCGAAGGGCAACATGCCTATCAACGCCGTGGTGCAGGGCGGGCCTCCCGATTATCGCCAAAAAGAGAGCGGCAGTTTCCAGCTGACCGACAAGTGGAAGACTTTCTCGATGACGTTCCTTGCCGACCAAAAAGGCTATGGTTTGAATAACGTAACGTTCCATGTCGGGCTCCAGAAAGGTTGGATGCAGATTGACGATGTGGAAATCGAGAAGGCCGAGTCCATGGATTCCGAATGGTATTCCAAGGCTGATTCCCGTATTGAGTGGCTGCGCAAGCAGGACTTTACCGTGGAAGCCAAACCGGGCGAGAAGGTCAGCGTGAAGCTCGTGCGCCATGCTTTCCCGTTCGGCACCGCACTCAACATCCATACCGACAACCCGCGCGACAGTATCGAGAACTGGTACAAGGCCGAGGCCAAGAAGCTCTTCTGGTACGCCGTGAGCGAGAACCAGTTCAAGTGGCCCGAGTACGAGCCCAAGAAGGGCAAGCTCCGCAAGGACGAGATGTACCGCTACGTGAAGTTCACCCAGGCGAACGGCTGGAAGCTGCGCGGCCACGCCATCATGTGGGCGCACCAGGGCTACGATTACGACAAACATTACTCTAACCCTAAATCGGCCAAGCAGTGCGGCGACCTCGCGAAGTACCTCAAGGCCCGCATCGAGCGCGACCTGACGGAATACAAGGGCAAGATTACGGAATACGACGTGTGGAACGAGCCGCTCCACGAGGCCTACGCCTTCAACACCTGCGGCTGGGGCATTCTCGACAGCGCGTTCATCTGGGCGCACCGCGTCGATCCTACGGCCAAGCTCTACATCAACGACTACAACGTCGTCGCGGCGGGGGAGACCGACCGTTATGTGGATTTGATCAAGGGAATGCTCGATCGCAAGGTGCCCGTCCACGGCATTGGCGTGCAGTGCCATTTTGGTCTTCGCCCTGTGGTGCCGGGCCTCATCAAGGAGCGTTTGGACAAACTTGCCACGCTCGGGCTCCCCATCAAGGTGACGGAGTTCGACGTGGGCGACTGGCAGGTCGGCATGAACGAGTCCGAGGAAGTGCAGGCCGAGAAGTTTGAAACCTTTATCCGCACAGCGTTCAGCCACCCGGCAGTGCACGGCATTGTGCTGTGGGGCTTCTGGGATAACCGCCACTGGGTCAAGAACGGTGGCATCGTTGCCGCTGACGGCCGCGAGAAGCCCGCAGCGAAGCGCGTCTACGACTTGTGGCACAAGGAATGGACGACTGACACTACTGCCACGGCCGGTTCGGACGGCATGGCGAAGTTCCACGGATTTAAGGGCCGCTATAAGGTGACGGTCGGTGACAAGACCTTCGACAAGGATGTCTGGTAAGGGGCGATTTGCTATTTTCTTTTGCATGAAGCATCTTCCCGGAATCCTTTTCATTCTCGCGGCGCCGCTGTCTGTATGGCTCTACGTCAAGGTGGCGGCTGCTTCTGGCTCCGAGATTTTGGCGCTTTTGGCGGCGGTCGGACTGTATGTGCTGGCAGCTGTCTGCATTGGAATTGTGTTTTCGCGTCGGTCCGACCTGAATGGGCGGTCCAGTCAAAAGTGTGACAAAAAACACACTGAATCGTGACGAAAGACACCTCTCTATGTTTTTTTGTTTAACTTAATCTTACACGACTATGTCTATTGAAGAACGCTCCTCTCTAGTTTTTGTCTCCGGTGTTGGTCGCATCAAAGAAGAAAAACCCAAGGCCGAACGCCCCCATGGTGACGGAATTGTTCGCATCATGTTGAAGCGTCTTGGTGGTGGCAAAATGGCTAGCATTGTTTCGGGAGTGCCCCTGGATGAATCCGAGTTGAAGGATTTGGCTCGCACCCTGAAACAGAAATGTGGTGTCGGTGGAGCCGTGAAAGATTTCAATATCGAAATTCAGGGCGACAAGCGTGCCGTCCTCAAGGCCGAACTCGAAAAACGCGGCTTTACCGTCAAAATTTCGGGCGGCTAGACCCCAAAAAGTTGATGTAAATCATACTCTGCACCTTTTTTCTCCAAAAGGTGTGTTTTAGCTTACTTTTCAAAAACGCTAAATCAAAAGTTTACATAGATTACTATTATTGGTTCATTACTCAGTCAGGGGTATATATGTTTAAAAAGTCTCTTTGCATGGCCTTTTTGGGATTCCTTCTGGTTCCCACTATGGCTTTTTCTGATTCCACTGCAGGTAAAGTCCGTTCCAAGCTAGGCGATGTCAATCGCCAGAAGGAAAATCAGCAAACATGGAAACCCCTTTCTGTCGGGGCTAGCGTATACATGTCCGACCGTGTGCGTACGGGGACAGAGTCCGAAGTCATCTTCGGCCTGCCGGACGGGAGTGTCGTTAGCATTGCCGAAAATGCAGAAATGGTGATTGCCGACCTTTTTGAGAAGGATGGCGTTTTCAGGGCAAAACTGGATATTAAGAAGGGCCATGTCGGCTTCGATGTCAAGAAGCTTTCGGATAAGTCCTCGTTCGAGTTCAAAACCGGTACGGCGACCGCTGCGATTCGCGGTACGAAAGGCTTTATCGGCGGCGAAAAGGGCTTTGTCGGTAGCTTGAAGGAAGGTAAGCTCGAGATTACCTCGACGATGAGCGGCCGGAAATTCTCTATCGGTGCAGGCGAAACGGCCTTGGGCCGCGATTCTCTCGTGGTGCTCAAACTTGCAACTTCCGGTAGCCCCTCTCTGGCCAAGGCTTTGGCCAAGGTAACCGAAGACTCGACGCTTTCTATCGACCAGATTGTCGAGGCGGCCAAAGTGGCCGATTCTACGGTTGCTGCCAAGGAAAACGCACCGCTTGACGAAGAATCCATGAAGGTCTCCTCCGTTTCGTCGGAAGTCTGCTCTGGTGGCCTCAAGATTGAAGGTTCCTACCGTACAGCAGTTTCTACCGCTTCTCTTGTTGTGAAGGCCGGAACGTATGTTTCTGAGAATCTTGCCACTTCGACGGACGGAAAAACTCACACGTTTACCGTCAGCGTCCCTGTAACAGACGAAAATAAGCTCTGGACGCTCAATTCTGCTGATGTTGTCTTGACTGCCGGCGAAAAGGTTGTTTCCGAGAAGGTTTCCTTTACTGCCGACAAGAGCTGTGCCGAGGTGAATACGCGCCCCGCGCAAATCCGCTTCAGCAGCTATGATTCTCTCCGTTGTGTCGCAAATGTCGCTATTTCCGGCCTTGAGGATGATGCCGCCATATTCTCTGTGGATGTAGACGGAACTCCGAGAACGCGCGAATCTTTGACTCGTAACGCCTTGAAACGTGCCAAGCTCTCTGAAGGTGTGCACGATTATGTGTTCTCCGTGGTCGACATGGCGAAAAACAAGGTTGAATTGAAGAAAACGTTAGGTTGTTTCCCTCCGCGTAAGTTCAATGTCCAGATTCTCGGCAAAAATCGCGAAGTTGTGTCGAATCCGCCTGGGACTCCGAAGGGCTATGACAAGATTGTAAAGACGGTTCAGTTTACCGTCCGTGTGCCGGGAGGCGATCCGAGTGTTCTTTACAAGGTTGTTGTGAAGCAGAATAGCCGCATAATCTTGCAGGAAACGTTGAACCAGATTCAGGCTTTGGATTACCAGGTCCCCGTGGAACTGGTTCGCAAAGGAGTCAACAAAATAGAAGTCGAAGTCACTCATAAGAGTGGTTACATCGTAAAAGCTCAGAAGGTGTACGAGGTCTTTTAAATGAATTTCCTATATCGAATTCTCCCGCTCGTTCTCATTGTCACCCCTCTATCGTTTGCTGTAGGAGAATCCCCGCAGGCTTCGTCCGAAGCTAGCGCGCCTGCCCAGGCCGCGACTCCGGCTCCAGCGCCAGCGCCTGCTCCGGCGCCCGCACCCGCCCCGGCACCGGCTGCAACTCCGGCCCCAGCACCAGCACCCGCTCCGGCTGCGGCTCCGGCACCTGAGCAAACGGCAGCTCCTGCTCCTGCACCTGCCCCGGCACCGGAAAATGTGGCAAAGAAGGTGAAAGACGAAGAACCGGTTGACGATATAGATGCACTTTCTGGCGATACGCTTCCTGTCGTGAACGGAACGCCGCTTTCGGGCTCTGTTTCTGGCTTCTTGAGCAAAGACAAGTCCCCGTACCTCATTAGCGATTCCCTGATTGTCGGCGAAGGCCAAGCCCTTGTCATCCAGCCGGGTGTTATTATTGCTTTCAAACCGGGAGCTATCCTCGATATTCGTGGAGGCTCCCTTGCTGTTGCTGGTGAAGAAAAGTCTCCGGTGATTTTCCGCCCGTTCAACAAGATGGGCCACTGGGGCGGTATCCGCATTGCTGGCCCCATGCAGGCGGACTTCAAGAACGTGTTTATCCGCAATGCCGTGAATGCTGTTTCTGTGGAAAACGGAACCCTCACGGTCCAGAACGCCTTCATCGACAAGCCGCTTGAAACGGGTGTCTACGCCCGCGCCGCGAAGGTGACCCTCCAGAATTCGATCATGACGAACTCCCTGGGCGTTGGCTTCTGGGCTGCCGACAAGGCGACTCTCCGCTTGGACAATGTCCGTGTCAACGGCAACAAGGTTGGCCTGGTGGCTGAATCGAATGCCGAGGTCCGGCTCAACTCCACGACGTTCGGCTCCAACGAGGTCGCGGTCCTGAACATGGGCGACAACAACGTGACCGAGACAGGTTCTTCCATCACGGGGAACAATTTCGGCGTTGTCTCTACCGAATTCCCTGTGAAGTTCAAGAACGCTATCAGCTATAACGACGAAGATGCGGCTTCCAATGCGCGAAAGCTACATTCCACCTTGCCCAAGGAGCCGAAAAACCCCAATGCGGGTGGCTATAGCGGCAACGTGCCCGTCCTTGAGGATGTCGACCCCGATGCCCGTTGGAAAATGTCCGGTAACGTGGTTTCCGATGTGGGTTACCATCTTGTGCGTACCCGCCACAACCATACGGGCGCCGATTTCTACAGTGGCGTGAGGGATACGGTCAAGAAAGGTGACCGCTATGTCAACTACTTCCAGACCCCCGGATTCTTTGCGAACTTGAATGCCTACATGTTGATGGAATCTCCGTGGGGCAGTTCCTTGGAACTCACTGTGGACCTCTCGAGTGATTCTTGGAACAGCTTCAACCCCCATACGTTGCAGGCAATCTACACGGACCCGTTCCAGAAATTGGCCTTGGGTAATATATACCTCTCCGGCGGAAATACCTACCTCGAAGGAATCGACGTGCTCGGTGGTTCTTACGACCTGAAGATTTTGCACAACCGTGCCGGTGACCCGCTCTTTGTCGTGACCGGCTTTGCGGGCGAAACCCGCAATCCGCTGAAAGAAGGCGACAAGAACCCGGATATCTACAAGGACTATGTCGAGGAAGGCGAGGCTGAATCCCAGGAAATGGTGGCCGGCGGCATGGTTCGCTGGAATATGCACCCGCAATTCTCCGGACTCCTCGGCTTTATGGGCAGCAAGGACTATATCAGCGACCCGTTCTTCCGCGATGGCATGGGTGAAAATACGCTGCTAGCCACCCCGCGCCGCAGCTCTCAGACCGCCTTTGCCGAGGGTAGCTGGATTGCTTACCCGGGCAACGTCGAATTCCACGGCAACTTCGCCATTGGTGCTGCCGATACGTCGAACGCACGTTCGATGCGTGCCGTGAACCAGGTCTTCTCGGAAGCTGGCGTGAGCACTTCCAACTATAACCTGCTCAACCGCCTGATGAAAAATCCGTCTGAAGTCTCCCGCATGAGCGAAAAGGAACTCGTTGCCATCTTCGGCGATAACACGATGATGACGACGTCGCAGATGAGGGCAGAACTGAAGCGCCTGCTCGAGGAAGCGAAGAAGGTCCGCAACCAGTATGCCTCGAATGGCTACGAGAATGACCACCTTTCTGATTGGAACGGCAAGAACGCCGCATTCGGTGCCGATTTCCGCTGGACATTCTACAAGTCCGAATTGAGCGCCTACCTCCGTGCCGTCGGCCCGGAATTCTATAGTGCCGGTTCTCCGGACCAGATCCAGAACTTCCGCGAGTTCGGTGCCTTCTTCAAACAGGGCATCTCCGACTTCTGGACTTTGACGATGACTTATGACGTAGATGTCGAGAATGCTGGCAATGGCAACCAGTACAACGCTTTCGGTTTCAACGAGGGTACGACTTGGGGCCTGTTCAACGAGGCTCCGGACAGCTGGCTCGAGGAACACAAGATGGACGAGAACCGCGCCATCAACACCCAGGATGCAAGCGCCAAGAACGTCATCAACATCGGTTCCTATGTGGACTTGACTCTCGGTTATGCGTTGAACTACAGGAGCCACCACCGCCCGACACGCCTTTATGCCGATTTCGACAAGGCTTCGGGAGTCTACGAAGACAGTTGGTTCAAGGCTAGGGGTAAATCGACCCTCAAGGTCAACGATTCCTTGGAAATCGATTCTGCCCGCTGGGCTCAGTACTATTCCCATGTCCAGGACGAGTACCTGGCTGCGGACTTTACCGAAAAACTGCTGAAGCAGTCTGTCCAGGTGAATTTCGACATCAAGATGCCGTATAACGTGCTGAGCCTCGGCTGGATTCTCACGTTCCGCAGCGACCTTTCTGAATTCGCCGACGACAAGGCTATGGACGAATTCGACTTCAGCGACGAGACCTACGGCCTCCTCGGTTACTATTTCCATGGTGGCGACTACGTGGAACATCGCTTCCCGACCAGTTTGACGACGACGGTGGGCGACATCACGAACGTCATCTCGTTTACGCCGCGCTACAAGATGTTCAACCGCAACGACATGACCGATTTCGAATGGTTCCTTTCTGACAATTTCACCTGGGGCATTTCCAAGAACTTCCTCGAGCTGACTCTTGCAGGGTCGCTCCGTAGCGAATTGCTGGAATACACCGACGAGGGCGAGGGCTGTTCCGAAAAGGAAATGGACGTGGACGGTTCTGTCATGTTCCGCGTGTATTTCACAAAGACATTCTTTACGGACTGGACCTTGGGTGCCGTTTACGACTACCGCCCGGACAGCCGGTCTGACGAATACAAAGACTTTTACGGTATTCTTTCTTTGAATTATGCCTTCTAGGCGTGTGGGGAGTTGAAAGATGAAAAACGTTAATAAATACAAGAAAAAGACAAAAATGAAAAACGTAATGGCGCTTGTCGGTATGGTGTTGGCTTTTGCCGGTAGTGTTTTTGCCGGTAGTGAATCATCAACGCAGCAAGCAAGCAATTCTGAGGTCACGTTGACCGTTCAGAACGTAGATGAATGGCTTGGACTCCAGAGTAAGATTGATTTGCTTGCTTCTAGCGTTACCGACTTGGTTATCGTAGTTGATGGAAATATCGAATTCTCGAGCCTCTCGGGAATGCCAAGGTCTAATGCTGTGGCTACAGTTGCTTCTTCGATTGATCTTTATGAAAAGAACCTGAAACTCGTGGGTGTCTCGAATTCGAAATCGCATTCCATTTCGGGTGCCTATCTGAAAAATAAAGGATCCCTGTTCAAAAATGTCAAAACACTTACTGTTGAAAATTTGGATTTCAACTACTGCTATTTGCTTGCCGTAACGGGGGTGGATTCCAATTATGTTGGTTTTCTGGCTAAATCGGCAGAAAATGTTTACCTTAAAAGTGTTAATTTGAAAGACGTCGGTGTTAAAGGTGTTCCGAGTGATAACAAAATACAGGAATACAAGGATGTTGGATTCTTAGTGGGGCGTGTTGATAATGATGCCTCTGTGTCCAGTATTTTTGTCGATGGGCTTGTACTTGACAGTATGTACTCGCCCAATATGGGTGGACTTTTCGGAAAAGTTAAGTCGAACTTTTCTGTAAAGAATGGTCAGCTTGCTGGAATTGCAGTAAATCGCTTGATTCCTAATACTGAAGGATCATTGATTTCCTTGGGTGGTCTAGTGGGAACGCAAGAAGGTTCTGGATCATTTTCTGCGACCAATTCGTCGATAAATATGGATCTTTCTGTTAATGGGGACTACTATCAAGGCGTACTCTATGCGGGTGGTCTTGTAGGTCTATCCGATTCCAAAAAAATTGAAATGGATGGGATCTCAATTTCTGGTGATATTAAATGGGTCAATACCAATCATGATGATGCAAGCAATCTTGGAAATTCGAAATTCAGAATTGGCGGTGCCATTGGCGAATGGAATGGAACGACCTCTGCTATAGAATCGAAGTTCGGATTGGTTGTAGATAATTCCGTGTCACAGGTGAATATTTCTGCGGATCTGTGGCATTATATGCAAAAGTTCACATCTTCGCCGGGACCAATTGCTGAAATCCCGAATCGTTCCATGGTTGGCGGATTTGTTGGAAATGCAATTCTTGGAAAGGAGAATAATTCTGTTTTCAAAAATTCCGAATTTTCTGGCACAATAACTTATCTGGCCGAAAATATCGGTTACCCCTCAATAGGTGGATTTGTTGGTTTGTACGACAATTCAGACATAAATAGTTCTTCACTTGAATTTGCTAATAACAAGGTAAATGGTAATGCCTTGACATATGAAGGCATTTCTTATGCGAGCATAGGTAACCTTTTGGGCTCCGCGAAGGGGACTTCGATTAATGCTGACGATATCGAGATTAATAAGGATATCAAGGCGGAGCTTTTCACTCTTTATGAGGATGAACCCATTGATGGGGCGTCTATCGGTGGTGCCTTTGGTGCTTTAATCAACAGCCCTACGGAACTTAAAAATGTTTCGGTCAAAAGCAACATCAAAGTTAAAGACGACATGAAAAATGCGGAAGCTACAGGCAACACTCCGCTAGACTTCGCTATGGGTGGCGTGATTGGCTATGTTGAGCAATCTTCCCTGACATTCTCTGCTGATTATCAAGGAACACTTTCGTCTGACCGGAATAATGCTGGATCCACAACGTTAAAATCCTCGGAACAGTATATCGGTGGCCTTGTGGGTGAAATTGTTGGTGTCAAGGTTGGAAGTCAGCCTGATGTTGTCTTGACGAATTCCAGTGCCGTAGGTGAAAAAGGTAAGTTGATCTCGGTCAATTTTGGTGGCGATAAAGAGATTAATTCGGTCATGATGGGTGGTTTTATCGGCGGTACCAAAAACAACATAAAATCACTTAAGGTGGAAAGCACTTTTGCTACAGGTGCTATGGATGCGAATGTATTTAGCAAGTATATATACATTGCTGGTATGTTTGGGTACATAAATCATGTTACCGATATGGATGTTTTGACTTCGTTCTTTAATGGCTCGATGTCGGTAAATAAGGTAAATAGTTCTGCAATTATGTATGCTACGGGATTAGCCAATTTCAATTATGTGAGCAAACTTATTGCATCGAATTCTTATGTCTATGAAGCCAACAATTTTGCGACTAGTGTTTTTTCCACATCGACTATTGGTAGTTCAGATACGCCAATTTTTTATGTTTTTACATCTCTGGATGACCCTCATTCTTGGACGAATGACATACTTCCTGCTACACCTGAATTTGCTTACCACTTGAATGAGGGCTTAGAAAAACCAGTCTGGTACTATGATATGAATAGTAACAACGGGCTTCCGCAATTGAGCCTGGCTGCAAGCGACCCGAAGCCAATCCAGAAGGTGACCTTGGTTGGTTTTGACGAAAGTGGCTCTACTCCGGCTGATGTTGATGTCTATACCAATTATAATGGCGCGTGGGAACTTAAGAGTGATGGACGCAAATTCAGTGACGATGAATTGGATGTTAGCGTTTATGATGCCAATGCGAAAAAATTCGTTCTTTGGAAACAGAAGGATGGTGACCTTGAATGGAAAGGCCTTGCTCAAACAGAGAGTTCTCTTGCCGACGGCATGGTGTTCGAAAAACAGGTTGTAGATGCTCCTAAGGTGGTATTTGACGTGGATACCACTCTGGAAACAGGAAACCGAGTCCTGTTCTGGGACAATTCCGAGTACAACCTTGTTGGTGACGATAGCTTGCCTGAAGCGGTATTCGTTGTCCTCAATAATAATGGCAATGGAACGTTCTATAGGGGTGCGTTCTGGAAGATTGCTGGAACGTCCGATGTCGTGACTTCTTCGGCAGAATTGATTAACTATGTTGTGCATAATCCGACCTCCGAAATAAAGCTCCAATTTGCAACGGATTTGTTGCATGATTACGTTGTTGCTCAGCCTAGGGGAATAACCCTGAACGAGCGGGAAAGTACGCTGCTAACAATGTTGAATCAGGATGAAATCGAGACGACTTCCTTGATGCTTTCGAATTCTTCGGGAATTAAAATCCGCTATACATGCATGGGCCATGAAAGAGTCGTTCTCTTTAAAGGAAATGATCGTCTTTTGCCGAAGGTGGACAAGTTCTCTATTGTCGATGTCTTGGATGCGGATTCCTCTAAGATTTCGTTTGTGGTCAGTAAGACTGGTGGTGTCGTTGTCCGTACCGATTATCTCTTTGGTGAAGAATTGGAACTTTCTTCGATTCTCGCAAGTGGTGAAGAATTGATTATTTATCAGACGGAGCGCACCATTCGTATCCCGACAGGTCCGGATTCCACGATAGTTGTTGATTCTACAGGTAAACCCTCTATCGTGACGGTTGATTCGACTGGAAAGCAGATTATTGTGCCGATTGATTCGACTGATTCTAGCGATCCTGTTGATCCGCCCGTTGTCGACAATATCGGCGGGTGTGCCGACAGTGTCACCATTTCTGATGCCTATGTGCTCAAGTCCGGCACCGCAGCGTTGCTCTCCTTCAAGCTGGATGCACCGAGCTTCTGCGATACGCTCTTGAATCCGCGTGTGGTTGTCTCTGGCGCCGATGGTGTTGTGTTGGATTCTGCGTTTAAGTTTAGCCGCAAGGCTCGCGAGTTTGTGCTCTATCCGCTCAATCCGGGTGAGTACTCCTTCACAATCAAGGCTTCTTCAACGACGAGCGAGACTATCAAGCAGGAATTCTCTGCCAATGTCGAAATCCGCGGCCGCGTGTGGAACATGGTGGCTTACGGTTCTTGGCCGAAGAACGCTCTGAAGAACGCCAAGCCGACCATTTATTCATGGAACGAATCGAATGCGATTGGTGACTACTGGCAGTACGAAGCCTTGCCCAAGAATGCTAAGGTTGACGAGACTGCTGGTTACTGGGTCCGTACCGAATCCAATGTGGAATTCAGCCTGGATTTGCCGCTGAAGAAGGCCGAATCTGATTCCTTGAGCTGGACTGTCGAGAAAAAGTTCAGTGGCTGGAACATGCTTGCTAACCCGTATTCCTGGAACCTTTATGCCGGTTCTATTGCTGGCTTCAAGTCTGCAGAAAATGGCGACGCTCCGATTTGGCGTTGGAATACAGTTACTGCAAAGTATGATGTTGCCGACACCCTGTTCGCCAACGAGGCGTTCTGGGTCAATGTTGACAAAAAGCGTACTCTCCGCATTAGCACAAAGCCGGTGTTCCCGGCGGTTGAGGTCAAGTCTGCGGCCAAGAATCCGTCTCCGCTCTACAAGAGCGCATCGAAGGATTCCTGGAGCATGCTCCTCGTGGCTTCTACGGAAGATGGTGTTGCCGATTCCTGGAACGTGCTCGGTGTGGGCTCCAAGAATATCGCCATTGCCGAACCGCCTGCCGGTATGGAAAATGCTGTGGGCGTGTCGTTCGTGGGTGAAGACAATGCCATGCTCGCCAAGCGTATTTTGGCCAAGGCCTCCGGTGATGAATACACTTGGAAGGTCCAGCTGAACGCCTCCAAGAGCGGGAAGTTGAATCTTGCGCTCGAAGGCCTGGACGAAGTTCGGGCCATGGGCTACGAAGTTTCTCTCGTCATGGATGGAAAGACTTACGAATGGAACGACAATTCCTCGATGGACGTGAATGTTTCGGGTTCCAAGACGGCTGAATTGAAGGTCGTTCCGGCGGGCACGAAGATTGCCGCTGCCAAGGGAATTGGCAATGTGCACTATGACGTGGTTGCTGGTGGGATTGCCGTGCAGTTCGACGTGTCGGCCGGAATGGCCGGCCAGAAGGCCGCCGTGCGCCTCCTCGATGTGAACGGCAACGTGGTCTCGACGGCTCTCGGGAATGCCCGTTCCGGCACGAACGACTTCCGCTTGGCCACCCCGGCCCGTAGCGGCGTGTATGTCTTGCAGGTCCGCGTGGGCCGCGAGTCCCGTGTGGCTCGTCTGTCCCTCTAATCAAGGGCCGAATGTACATCGGTTGTCATCTATCTTCTATGAAGGGCTTCCTTGCGATGGGCAAGGATGCCCTTTCTATTGGCGCGAACGTATTTCAATTTTTTACCCGTAACCCGCGTGGCGGAGCCGCGAAGCCTTTTGACAAGGCCGATGCCTTGGCGCTTGTGGATTTGATGCAGTCAAACGGTTTCGGGCCCGCACTTGCGCACGCTCCTTATACGCTTAATCCCTGTTCGGCAGATCCGGGACTTCGCGATTATGCCCGCGATGTAATGAAGGACGACCTGTGGCGCATGGACCATTTCCCGGGGGCGATGTACAATTTTCATCCGGGGAGCCATGTGAAGCAGGGTGTCGAGCGCGGAATTGAATTGATTGTCGACCACCTGAATGCGATTTTACACCCAGATTTGAAGACTATCGTGCTTCTTGAGACGATGGCGGGGAAGGGAAGCGAGGTCGGCCGCACGTTTGAGGAGTTACGGGCGATTATTGACCGCGTGGAACTGGCGGATAAGGTCGGGGTTTGTCTCGACACCTGCCATGTGCACGACGGTGGCTACGACATTGTGAACCACCTCGATTGGGTGCTGGAGCAGTTCGACAAGATTATCGGGTTAAAGCGGCTGCGCGCGATTCATTTGAACGACAGCAAGAATCCGCTTGCAAGCCACAAGGATCGTCACGAAGTTATCGGTGCTGGTTTTATCGGGTTGGACGCGCTGGTTCGGATCGTGAATCATCCGGCACTCCGCGATTTGCCGTTCTACCTAGAAACCCCGAACGAACTCCCCGGCTATGCCGCCGAAATTGCACTTATGCGTAAGCATGCAAAGTAGTTTTGCCTGCGTCGGCCAGGGAAGGTGAGGGTCCCCTCCCGCATATATAAAAAAAGCGTTTTTTCTTCTTTTTTTTGATTTTTTCCAAAAAATCCCTTGACAAAGATTTTTCTTTATCTATATTTGGGGTCGTCTAACAGACGATGCTTCATAGCTCAGTTGGTAGAGCCCGCGACTGTTAATCGCGTTGTCCTTGGTTCGAGTCCAAGTGAAGCAGCTTAGAACCCCGTTCGAAAGAGCGGGGTTCTTTGTTTTTCCTCGTTTATTGCTTTTTTTTACCCTTTTGTTATGGATGTTTGCCCCGAAGGCTGGCATTTGCTGAGTCGCAAGGAATGGAAAACCCTACTTGACGTCGAATGAATATGAGTATCGCTGCTTGATGGATGACTTGTCGCATTCCTTGTCCTTATTTGTATAAATCGAGACCTGCCTTTATTGTGAGTCTTTTTTTTGTTAAATTTTCAAATATGGACAAGCTAATGAATTTATTTGTGGCTCTTTTTGTCATGATGGCAGCGCTCATCTTGAGTGGGTGCTCTGCCTATTTCGATGAGGACGGCTTGTCTATATCGCCGGAAGATTATTCTTATAAGGATATTCGCGGTTGTTTCTATTATGTGGATAGTAGGCATGGATATGAAATCCGTGACTTGGTCAAGTTATATAATGTAGCATGTGAAAAGATGTGTATAGAAGATAGTGTTGCATTTTACTTTAAAACGAAATTTTATACAGATAGCAGTTACTCAAAAATTGATTTAACATTTTTATCAGAATCCGAGGAGTGGGTAAAGTCGGTGCGCCTGCTTCACCCAACGGAACATAATGGTTCATTTCTTTATAATTTGCAAATAGGAAGTAAACCTTACGTATTCGAAAAAGATAACGATAAATCTATTTATTCAGATTATAAAACTGATAAAGACAGAAGGTTGCTTTTTTCCGATGATATTAACCAAGTGGGGGACAGTCTATGTGTAGAATACTGGCGATAGTCCTTCTCCTTGTTGCTTATTCGAATGCCTTTTATGTCGCCGGCGGGATTGGCGATAGCCGTATGCAAGTCAAGAATCAGATCTACAAGCCAGCTGGAATTATTGGACTTTCTCTAGAAACGGGTGCGTTTGATGAACCGCAAAGTATTTCAGATTTCGCAATGTCGCTTGAATTGAGGCGTTTTGGATATTCTCATCACGATGGTGAACATAGTGTGGCTTTCTGGTCCTTTGGCGCAAAGCCATTGTTATGGACTCTGAGAATATGGAAAATTTACTTTCGAACCTATTTATCGTTGATGTATGTCTTTGCAAGTGATGAACAAGACGAAGATGTTGCAGATATAGACAATGAGTCTATGCATGGGCCTCGTTCTGTGAATTTCGCTATGGGGGCGGGGCTTGGTTATAAATTGGATGAAAAATGGCAAATTGGTCTTTTTTATGACATAAGGTTTACCGGTTTGCGGGAAAAAGAAACATTTCAAGATGCTTCGACTTATACCTTTGGTGGTTTAGGTATTTCGGTACAATACCATATTTTTTAAAAGAGCGAATTTTTTATATTTGACGTATGCTCAAGAAACTTTTTATCGCTATTCTCGCAGCGGCCGCGTTCGCGCTGGCGGCTGATCCTGTCACTATCGAAGGCCGCCTGACTGAAATCCCGGGCAAGATGCCGAGCAACGACTTGTACAGCTACGTGTACGTGTTCAAGTACAAGGTGTTGAAGGTTGTCTCTGGCAAGCTCGATGCCAAGGAAGTGCTGGTGGGCGTTTACAATCCGCTCATTGCACGCGGCAAGGTCAAGGACAAGATGGCCGACAAGAGCAATGGCAACGTGGGCGAGTTCAAGGCTAAGGCCAAGCACACGCTCAAAATCGTGCCGCTCGAGGGCAACTGGGACGGAGCCGTCGAAGATGAGTACTTTGACGACGAATCCCCGCGCTATCTGGCCATAGAGGTGAACGAGTGATTCCTTAGACGAGAGAACGGGCTTCGCCCTACAGACGAAAGACGAAAGAGTATTAATGGCGCTTCGCGCAGGCTTAAAAGAAATTTTGTATCTCGTTGTTCTGTCGTCGTCAAACCACTAATTGTTTTATTTTGTAATTATGCCACTTACTCTCGTCTCTCGTCTCTCGTCTCTCGTCTAATATGGTTTTTTCTTCCCAGATTTTCTTGTTCTACTTTTTGCCGACGTTCCTGGTTGGCTACTTTGTGCTTTTCCGTGCTGGGGTCAAGCATTCCGGCTTGAACTTCTTCATCACGATTTTCAGTTACATCTTTTACGGCTGGCTCGAACCGTGGCTCGTCTTTTTGATGTTCGGCTCCACGCTCGTGGTTTATGTGAGTGGCCGGTTCATCTCTGCGCCTGGCGCGAGCAAGCGGCAGCGTAACCTGGCGCTCCTTGCGGCGATTGTCGTGAACCTCGGTGCGCTCGGGTTCTTCAAGTACTACATGTTCGGCATGGGCGTCATCAACGACGTGGTGGCGAAGCTCGGCTGCGAGCCGTTCTCGGTGATGACGGTATTGTTGCCGGTGGGCATCTCGTTCTATACATTCCAGTCCATGAGCTACGCAATTGATGTGTGGCGTGGCACGGCCCCTCCGGTCAAGGACTTCGTGACGTTTGCCTGCTATGTGGCGCTGTTCCCGCAGCTTGTCGCGGGCCCGATTGTGCGTTACAATACGGTGGCAGAGGAATTGGCGACCCGTACTCACACGCTCGAGAACTTCGTGCGCGGCATCATGTTCTTCAGCTTCGGCTTTGCGGAGAAGATTTTCCTCGCGAACCAGGTGGGCATCATCGCCGACCGCGTGTTTGCTGCAGACGCTCCGGGCGTGCTCAATACGTGGTGGGGTAGCCTTGCCTACATGTTCCAGATTTACTTCGACTTCTCGGCGTACAGCAACATGGCGATTGGCCTCGGCCTGATGCTCGGGTTCCATTTCCCGCGCAACTTCAACGGCCCGTACCGTTCGGGGAGCATTACCGAATTCTGGAAGCGCTGGCATATTTCTCTCACGAGCTGGTTCCGTGATTACCTCTACATCGCGCTCGGTGGAAACCGCGTGGGCAAGAAACGCCTGTACTTTAATTTGTTCATGGTTATGTTCTTGAGCGGCGTGTGGCACGGCGCGAACTGGACGTTCGTTTGCTGGGGCCTGTACCATGCCTTCTTCATGATTCTGGAACGTGCAAACAACAAGAACGCTCTCTACTACAAGGCTCCCCGCGTGGTGCAAATCCTGATTACGCAGGTGATTGTGCTGTTTGGCTGGGTGCTGTTCCGTGCCGATAACATCGGCGAAGCGTGGCGCATGTGGAAATCGATGCTCGGGCTTATGCCGGTGAGCGGTGCCGACGCCATCCTTACGGCAGAAATCTTTACGCCGACGTGTATCGTGTTCATGGCTGTGGCCGCATGGCTTTCGTTCTGGAAGTTCCGCAGCTTCGACTGGTGTAACGAGGTGAAATTCTGGAAGGCGGTGGTCGCCCTCGGGCTCTTTGTACTTGCGACGCTTGCGCTATTTACTCAGAGCTACAACCCATTCCTTTATTTCCAGTTCTAGGACGCCTCTAAAAAATTTTTTTCTAATTTATGGACATGTTGATGCGGAAAATTTTAGGACGTGCTCTTTGCCTGCTTTCGCTCGCGGCGAGTTTCTCCATTGCCGATGCGATCCCTGCCGGGGCGCTTTCGGCGGGTGCTTCGCAGACGCGTGACCAGCAACTCCGCGAAATTCGCGATGTGATGCGCGGTGGACGAGGCGGATTCTTGGACGTGGGTTTCAACTATTTGCCTCTTCCGAGCCAGACTCCTTTGGAGAGCCCTTACGGTGAACACGACGGTTTTGCCTTCAGGCACCATTTTGCTGGTTTCGGCAGTGGCGAGGTTGCCAAGCACACTCAGCTCGGTGCATTGCTGTGGTTCGAACGTTCTGGCTGGGATGGCGAGGACTTCTTTCTCTTTCCGCAGTATAACGATTTCTCGCATGTGTCTTCCATGACGACTTGGGGCCTTACTTTTACCCAGACAAAGTATGATGTATCTCTTGCTGGCGGTATGCAGCACTACAACGTGGAGCGTATTGGCGATGTCTATCCCGAAGAGAACGATTCCCTGCTATACTCTTGGGCGCACTTGCGCTGGGGACATCTCAGCTTGCAGGGAAATTTCCACCGTTCCGATGTGCGCTTTTTGCGTTTGTCGTTGGACTTGGAATCCCGGTTTGTTTATGGCGGGTCGGCCCGCGGAATCTTGACTTATTTGCCCAATGTCGATGTCACTGTGTACAACCGCTCTGCAGACCGATTCAGCGCCGATAACTACCGTGTGAATTGGGAACAGAATTTGTACGGACAAATTCTTTATGCTGAAGTCTCGTACGATTTCCCCGACGACGGATTCCATTCTGCGGCTCTCAAGTATTACCCGGATCCTTCGCGTATGGTGGCTTTCGAGGCGACTTGCATTCGCCGGGACAAGGAAATCGACGGTACGGACGACCTGCTTTGGGGTGGTGCGGTTGAGTTCCCGTTTGTCCGCTTTGCCTATAATTCCTCTTACGAGTACGAAAACTTTTTCCATGCCAAGGGAACGTTCATTGTCGAGTTTCAGTTCAACCTGGCTGCGATTGACGGGTTCTTGTTTGCTCGTGGCGGTACGCGTTCGGCCCCGCTCGAGACGATTAATATCGAAAAGAAGAACAAGGACAATCCGCCCGAGGGTGATGGCCTGATTCACTTGAATCCTTCAGATGCCTCGACTTCGATCGGGAACAAGCCAAAGACTCTTGAAGCGACCGGAATCCGTTACGAAAAATCGGGTGGAAACGAAGGAGGTAGGCCATGATGCAGTCTATCTTGCGGCGCATGCGAGTGAAAGCCGTTCTGTTTGGATTACTCGCGATGTCTTTTGTGCTTACAGGATGCTTGAGCCACTGGTTCATTGAATCCGAGACCCGCCTCCAAGTGGAAAACGCGACCGAGGATTATTCCATTCTTTCGCTGGATGTCGTGTCACTTGATGGTAGCGTTTATTCTTCGTGGATCGACGAGACTGTTTTGCCGGGTGAGCGTAGCCGCGTCGTCGCCGGCGATTGGGTGGGTGAGTTCAAGATTCGCCTGAAGTACACTGAAAGTGCGGACGCGAGTGGCGATACGCTCGTGGATTACCGGATGCTGGATTTTGATGGCGGAAGCATGTTCTTGAAGGTTTCTGCCGAAAAAGGCTCGCTGAAATACAATTTTCGCTAGACAGCGTCATTTTTGCCAAAACGTTTTTTTTCTCAAAAAGCGGCATGGATGCCTTTGTTCTTAGGTGTTTTGCGATGTTCCTCGTTGTAGTCGTTACAACATTTTTTGTTTTCTCTCCTCGATAAAGCGGGCTTTTGAGTCTATCTTTTTCCATAGAATGAGGAGTACAAAATGAAGAGTATTGCATTATCTGCAATTTCAATTGCATTGTTATGCGCTGTCGCAGTTAGTGCGGCAGATTCAAAAATCTATACAGGCCCCTTCTTTGACAACTCAGGATCATATTATGGCCCTGATTGCGAAAAGGATGGCTCGCAGTCGACTGGTGCCTATTACACCGGCGATTATACTAGCCCGTTCAAGACCTTACTGGGCAAGACCGACAAGGACATCCAGGACAAGATTGACGAACTCTGGAATCACTACTTTGGCGGCCAGAACGACAAGACCGTGTATTACGAGGATAACGACGGCGGCTATATCGTCGATATCAACAATAACGATATCCGTTCCGAAGGTATGAGCTACGGCATGATGATTGCCGTGCAGACCGACCACAAGGAACAGTTTGGCAAACTCTGGAACTGGGCCAAGAAGCACATGTGGAAGGACCCCGCTACGGGTGGTTCCGGCTATTTTGCCTGGCAGGCAAACCGCGATGGCTCCGTGCGTGACTGGGGCAATGCTCCCGATGGCGAAATCTACTTCATGATGTCGCTCCTGTTTGCGGCCCACCGCTGGAACGACGAAGGCTATATGAAGGATGCGCAGTCCATCTTGAAAGCTTGCTGGAAGGGCAACGGCCAGTCCCTATATAGCGAACAGTCCTACATTGCCACGTTCCAGCCGAGCGACGGCAACAACACCTGGGGCGATGCCTCTTACAGTTTGCCCGCATTCGTGGACTTGTTCTCGCGCTGGTCGACGACCAACACCGATAAGTGGCTGAAGGCTACAAAAGCTACTCGCGACCACATTTACAACTCGGCAAACCCGCAATCGGGCCTGTGCAGCGATTACAGCAACTTTGACGGGACGCCGCACCACGCATTCAGCGACAATTCTACCAAGTACGCTTTTGACGCCATCCGTTGCCCTATGAACTACGGCATGGACAGCTACCTGTTTGGCGTGGATATGGAACGCCAGACGAAAATTGCGAAGGTGATTACCGACTTTTTCGAGAAGGACGGCTACAAGCACGGCCACTTCAACTGGGACGGCACTAGCGGCTACGGCGACTTCACCATCGGACAGGCAGGCGCGAACGCCGTGGCGACTTACGCATTGCTTCAAGAAGATGATTACAAGGATTTGGTCAAGAAAGTTTTGCAGAAGGCTTGGGATTCAAAGCCGATTGTCGGTAGCCAGCGTTACTACGATGGTCTGGTCCATTTTCTCGCCATGCTCCACCTGACCGGCAACTTCAAGATTTGGAAGGAGAAACCCACGGCTGAGCCCAAAACGATTAATGCGACTGAATACAACGGAGTCACCTACGACACGGAAACAACCATCGACGCTTTTGAAGGTTGCAAGCTTTACAAGCTGACCATTAAGCCCGAAGGTGTTGCAAAGCCTGAATCTAGTTCCGATGCTTCGGCGGGCAGCAGCAGTTCCGGTGTGCCCACTTCCAGCGATGCAGCTCTGTCTTCTAGCGCTATTGTATCCAGTATGAGCAGTAGCTCCGCTTTTGATGCTCTCCCGGCAATGGTGAAGTCCTTTGTGATGGCGGGTAAGGCCCAGGTGTTTGACATGCAGGGCAAGTTCCTCGGCACGGTCGAATTAAAGTCCGGTGCTTCGCTCAAGGAAATTGTCGCAGACAAGTTCCAGCGTTCTGGAAGGTACCTGCTCAGGCAGGGAGCCGCCGTCAAGGTCATCTCCGTAGAAAAGCGCTGATTTAAGATTACCGAGTAAAAAGACCCGTTTTCGAATGGAAACGGGTCTTTTTTTATCTGAAATTTCTTCGGTGTCAGCTTTGTCGGATGGCGTTACTTTATTTGCCAGTCAATAGGTTGGATGCCTTTACTTGCGAGGAAGGCGTTTGCCTTGCTGAAGTGCTTGCAGCCGAAGAACCCGCGGTATGCCGAAAGTGGGCTGGGGTGCGGGGCTGTGAGGATGAGGTGCCCGCGGTTTGGGGCAATCAGGGATTGTTTCTTGATGGCGAAACTGCCCCAGAGCATAAACACGAGATTTTCGCGGACTTGCGAGAGCCGCTGGATAATGGTGTCGGTGAATTGCTGCCAACCGATGCCGGCGTGGCTTGCCGCCATGTGGGCGCGCACGGTGAGCGATGCGTTCAAAAGCAAGATTCCCTGCTGGGCCCAACTTTCAAGGTTGCCGTGCGGCGGCGGGTTGATGCCGAGATCGTCGTGAATTTCTTGGAAAATGTTGATGAGCGAGGGCGGGGGATCGATTCCGTTAGGCACGGAGAAGCAGAGACCATGTGCCTGGCCTGGGTTGTGGTAAGGGTCTTGGCCGAGGATGACCACTTTCACCTTGTCGACGGGGCAAAAATCAAGCGCTGCGAAAATCTTGGAGCCGGGCGGGTAGACGATGTGGTGATCCGCTTTTTCTTGCAGGAGGACTTCCTTTATTTTTTTGAAGTAAGGCTGCTCGAATTGGTCGGCAAGCAGGCTAAGCCAGGATTGTTCAAGTTTGACGGGCATGGGGAATAGTGGTTGGTAAACAGTGGTTAGTGGTTAGGGGCTGGAGGCTCGGGCCTTGCCAGTATTGCGATTTTTTCACCGTAGGCGCGGGTGTAGAAGAGTATGGCGCTTTCTTTGCCCTTGGGCTTGAGTCGTGCGATTTCGGCGTCGGGGTCAAGTTTGACGCCACGGAGCTTTATCGTGAGGCGGCCTACATTGTGTGCCTTGAGCATGTTGCGGACGGCGCTCGTGGAAATGTCGGTGCGGTCGACGACCTCGTAGCAGGAAAATCCGGGCGAGGGGAGTGGCGTGTCGCTAGATACGTAGGCGATACCTTCGGAGATGAGGTGGGCTACGGGGTCGTGGGCCAGCGCCGCAAGGCCGAAAAGGCGGCTGCGCACGAGGACCGCGGCGGGTTCCGAGATGTACTTGGAAAGTTCACCGAGAGGGAGGTCCGACTGGCTGCTTGCGGTGCGGTAGACTCTGTCGCGACCTTCCATTTGCAGGTTCTCGTCGAAATGGCGCTGTTCAGCCTCGTCGCGGGTCTCGCGTGCAGCATCGCGGGGGGCTTCCCATTGGGCGATGGCATTGCCCTCTTTGTCGACGATGACGGCGCGGACGGTGCCTGGGGCACGGGCGAGTTCGCCGAAGAGGACGAGGCATTCGCGGCAGTCGGAATGCTTGCCGATATAGAGAATCTCGGTGTCGTGGGGAATTTCGCCAACGGGGTAGCCGGGCGGGAGTTTCGCCATGCCGCCCTTGTAGTGCTTCGCGATGTCGAGGACTTCGGCAAAGGTGGGCGAGAGGTTGTTCAGGTCGCGCTGGTTGTCGCCCTCGTCCGTGCGCCGGGCTGGGTCGATGGTGAAGTAGTCGGCAGGGGATTTGGCGAAGGCTTCTTTGACATCGGCCAGGACGGCTTCGCCGTCGCCGCGCATCACGCATGCGTTATGGCTGTACATGGCGATGCGGCCTTCGTCCAGGTCTACTCCGGTGACTTTGAGTTCGCGCGGCAGGAAAAAGCTGTCCCCGCCCAAGCCACAGCATAGGTCGTGTACGCT
>CAMJHM010000041.1 GCA_946405515.1 uncultured Fibrobacter sp.
AGGGCCTGGTGGAATCCGGCGTGCTCAGCAAGGCCGACTACAAGAAGATTTGCGATGGCCTGGCCAGCATCCTCAAGGACTACAAGGCCGGCAAGAACCTGTGGCAGGAATCTGACGAAGATATCCACATGGCCGTAGAACGCGTGCTCACCGAACGCATCGGTGCCCTCGGCAAGAAGATTCACACGGGCCGCAGCCGTAACGACCAGGTCTGCACGGACTTCAAGCTCTACATGCGCCACCGCGCCGCCGAAATCCGCGCCCTCGAAGTTTCTCTCATGGAAACGGTGCTCGACCTCGCGAAAAAATACTTCGGCAAGATGATGCCGGGCTACACGCACCTGCAGCAGGCACAGCCCATCTACTTCAGCCATTACCTGATGAGCATGTTCTTCGCCGTGAGCCGCGACGTGAAGCGCCTCGACAACTTCCTGGAACTGCACAGCGAACTCCCGCTCGGTAGCGGTGCCATGGCCGGTTCCGCCTTCCCGTACCACCGCGCCTTGGTGGCCAAGGAACTCGGTTTTAATGGCGTGAGCCCGAACAGCATCGACGCCGTGAGCCATCGCGACATGATGCTCGAATTCGAGGCCGACCTCGCCATTATCGCAAACACGATGAGCCGCTACGCCGAAGATTTCGTGAACTGGAGCACCAGCGAATTCGGCTACCTCACCTTGCACGACGCATTCTCTAGCGGTTCCTCGATGATGCCGCAGAAGAAGAACCCCGACTCCATGGAACTCATCCGTGGAAAGTCCGGCCGCATGCTGGGTAACTTCAGCGCCCTCTACACGCTGGTGAAGGGCGCCCCGCTCAGCTACAGCCGCGACCTGCAAGAAGACAAGGAACCGGTTTTCGACTCCGTCCATAACGTGAAGGTGATTCTCCGCGTCATGAAAGAAGCCTTGGAAAGCGCACGTTTCAATTTCGACAAGATGCACGCGAAGATGCTGCCGGCGCTGCTGGCTACCGACCTCGCTGACTTGCTGGTCGAATCCGGCGTGCCGTTCCGCGACGCCCACCACGTGGTCGGTAGCCTGGTCGGCGAAGCCGCCCGCCAAGGCCTCGAATTCACGGACCTCAGTGACGAGGCCTGGGCCAGCGCCGGCGTCCCGAACGTGAAACAGATGAAGAAGACCCTCACCTTCGAATACAGCGTTTCCCGCCGTAACATCGAAGGCGGTACCGGTCCCAAGTCCGTGAAGCAGCAGTTCGTGAAAGCCGCCGCAATACTGAAGAAATTAGGCTAAACTTTACATAAAAAAATTTCATTCCGGCCCGGATAAAAACCGCCGTAAAAACGTCTATAAGCACAGACGGATTTTCGTCCGTTTGCGAACCGGCGCGTTCCGGAATGGAAAAGACATATGATTCGAGAAGAATTCGCGCAGTTCCTCGGGAAACTGAGGGAAACGAGCAACAACGGCGGGGATATTGACGCATTCGTCAAGGAGTACGAGCACAAAAACGTGTACTTCTACAACGACGGATGCATCAAGAAAATTCTCGCAAGCGAAAAGAACATCATGCTCACGACGGATCTCGTGAACGCGGCCCTGGGCCTCATCGGCTCCGACCGCATCATGAACCCGAAACTCGTAAACCCGTTCATCCCCGGCGAACTTGGCTACCGAAGCGCAGAGCCGGACATTCTCCTGACGAACGACCGCGATGGCGATGTTCCTCGGGACCGAATATCTATCGAGGTTCAGCACGAAGACAAGAGAGTGTTTAGAGATCGCTTAGTCCTCTACGTGGCTCGTCTTACAAGCAACATGGCAAGGAAAGGGAAAGAGCCTCAACTCGAAAACCTGAACGTGATCGGATTCCAGTTCTTCAATGCGTTCCCCGAATCTGCAAACTACCGCCATACAGTACAGCTGCGCAATCAGGAACAGCAGGTCTATTTTGACCGGCAGACAGTAACACTGATTGAGGTGGAGAAATTCTTCAAGGATGCCGAACGTTTTGCGGACGACAGCAGCCGCCTTGCACAATGGCTCCGCGCCATCGATACATTGAATCGAGAAGCCGATTTCAGCGAATTTGCAAATGACCCCGTGTTCAAGGTATTGCAAAACGAGGTGAAATTATGTAATTTCAGTTCGAGGTATCTTATGACAGTAGACATGAGCGACTATGACAAAGCCATGGAACGCTATGAAGGAGCCATGGATAAAGCGGAAGAAATCGCGAAGGGTTTGCTGAAAGATGGCGTTCCGATGGAAATAATTGTGCGAAATACCGGCCTTTCTGAAAAAAAGATCCGTGAGTTGTAGTTTGTATACTTAAGCAAATTTGAGCGGCCTCGATGGCCGCTTTTTTTGTGTTTTGCTTCTAAGCCACAATGTTTATGTTTTTTGGGGGCTGAGATTATTCCGGCGCTGATTCGGTTTCATTCATCGTACAACGGACTGAATAACCATTTATTTTTTCCGCATGAATATCGGTATATGTTTCTGTTGTATATCTTGATTGCCATGCAGCGTTAGACCATTCTGCCAAATTTTGCGAATTTTCCTCAGGATAGTGCCAATAGGTATATTGATCTAACCCCATGAATGAATAAACCCAATTAAGGCCTGCTCCAATCAAACTGAATCCACTACCGTTAAGCCCTCCGTATCCCGCAGCACGAAGTTCCATGGCTCTATAGTCATCATCAATTCCATTTGTATTTACGACAATGTAAAAGTCATCGGAAGTCAACAGATGCCAGCCCTCCGGGCAGATTCCTTGATGGTTCGGTTGTATTAGTTCGGCGCAACTTTCCTTGTTGCAGCGACTCGGTAACTGCATCATTTCAGCCCACTGGTACAGGCCCCCATATTTTTCGCATTTTGTGGTATCGTTATCATAGCAATAACGCTCTATTGCTTTGTCATCTGACTGATCTTTTGATCCGTCCACCATCTCACCAATATTCAAATTTTCTGCCATTACCGTAACAGAAGCAGAATCTCCATTGCGATTTTTTCCATTAATCGTCAAATAAAAATACGTTCGCCCATTACGGCTATCCGTAAATTTCTTATAAGCTCCAGCTTGTAAACTATCAGCTCCAATCGGACGAGAACAATACATATAGCCCGGTGTACATAATCTTGCCGAATCAAGAACAAGAACAGAACTACTTGATGCAATTTTCACACTACTACTCGATGCCACCTTTTTGCTGGAGCTGGAGCTTCTTCTGACATTTCCCGCAGAACTGCTGGATGACGAGGATGCCGTTTTTTTGTCGCTAGAGGAATCCGGGAGAATCTCGACCGAGTCGGCCACAGAAGAGTGACTCGCCTTACCGCTACTCGATACGACCGACAAACTTGTCAGTTCGTCACTGTCACCGAGAACATCGCTGTTTGCAGATGTCCCATCGTCCCCGCAAGCGGATACCAAAAGAAGAACAGCCCATAACAGCACAGTCCAAAGGCAATACTTCTTATTCATATCCAACTCCATTTTCTACAGGAAGTCAACTTTCTGCAGTCGACTTTCCGTAACCTGTTTTAACTACAGCTCGATATTGTCGATCAAGCGAGTCTTTCCGAAGAACGCAGCGACAAGGATTGTCACCGGGATATCGTCTGGGAGGAGCCCGTTGCAGCGCTGGAGCGTCCTGCGGTCGACAATTTCCACGTACTGCACGATGCCGCGATTGCCGAGAATCGATTTCAACACAAGGTCACGGAGCTTAGCAACGCCGCGTTCACCCGAACTGTAGGCAATCTTTGCCTTCTTGAGCCCTTCGTGGATGCCGAGCGCCTTGTACTTCTCGTCCGAAGAGAGGTATTCGTTGCGGCTAGAAAGGGCAAGGCCCGATTCCTCACGCACAATGGGAACGCGCACAATCTTGATGTCGAAATTCAGGTCGCGCACCATCTTCTCGATCATGAACACCTGCTGGTAATCCTTCTCACCAAAGTAAGCGACATCCGCGCCCGAAATATTGAACAACTTGGAAACTACGGTAAGCACGCCACGGAAATGGCCGGGGCGGTAAGCGCCGCAATACATTTCCTCGAGTTTTTCGTCGCGGACCGTCGTCATCGGCGAACCATCGGGATACATTTCGGCAACAGACGGAGCGAACACGTAATCGGCCCCCATGGACTCGGCAAGTTTCACGTCGGCTTCGAGGCGCACGGGATACTTTCCGAGGTCTTCGTTCTTGCCAAACTGAATCGGGTTCAAGAAAACACTCACCACGGTCACGTCACATTCCGCGGCAGACGCCTTGATGAGCGCGCCATGCCCGTTGTGGAGCGCACCCATCGTGGGTACGAGCCCGATCTTTTTTCCTTGTCTAGCGAGAGGTTTCAACTGTTCGCGAAGTTCGTCAATCGTCTTGACTAAAAGCATTATAGACTTCCTTGTGGTACAAAATATGTCGTTTGGGTCGGGCACGCACTGATTGCGTCAAGGATCAAATTCAAATGGTTCTCGTTATGGACGAAATCAATGTTGTCCGTGTTGATGATTAAGACTGGTGCACTGGTGTAGTGCCAAAAATGGTGGTCGTAGCGTTCCTGCAAATCCTTGAGGTAATTCCCTTCGATGGCTTTTTCCATTGCGCGGCCACGGCTGCGGATGCGTTCCAACAAAATAGGCACGCTCGCCTGCAGGTAGACCACGAGGTCCGGCTTGGGGATGTCCTTATCCAAGGAGCGCGCGATAGTTTCGTACATGGCGTATTCGCTGTCGGACAGGTTCTGCGAAGCAAAAATCTGGTCTTTGTCGTACGTGTAATCGCTGACTAACAAATCGTGGAAAAGGTCGCTCTGAAGAGCCGAGTTCTGCAACTGTTTGTGGCGGTCCAGCAAAAAGAAAAGTTGTGTCTGGAATGCGTACGCTTCGGGATTCTCGTAAAACTTTTCAAGGAACGGATTCTTGTCGTAGTTTTCCTCGATGCACATTGCGTTCCAACGTTGGGCGATAATCTGGGCAAGCGTCGTCTTCCCTACCCCGATGACGCCCTCGATGGCGATAAAATGGATTCCGCTTTCTTTTATCATATTAGGGTTCCACCTCTGTTATCTTGCGGAACGGGATTTTCTCTTCCCGTGCGAGGAGAGTCTGCAGCAGGGAGTTCACGGTACATCCGCTCAACGAATCTACCCAGTCCGGAGCGATGTCGTTCAAGGGAACCAAGACAAACTGCCTTCTGTCTAATTCTGGATGCGGGATGCAGGGGCGCCCCGCCTGGACAAACTTTCCATAATACAACAAGTCCAAGTCGATTTCGCGAGAATTCCAATGCCCACGGTCCTTGCGTCCCAATAAAATTTCTGCGCCCTTGAGGTAATTAAGCAAGCGCTTGGGAGTCCCGGAATACATGAAGCTCACGACCTGGTTGAAATAAGGACCCTGACCCGCCGGCCCTACCGGAGGAGTCTCGTACACAGGGCTTTCCATCCAGCCGCCCGAAGAGATACGACGGAGCATGTCCCTGCCGGAAAAAAGGTTCACCCATCGAGGTGGCACATTGCTGCCCAGGGCGACAAAAACTCTTTCTAAAGAATCCACGGCACTAATATAATTATTCCAAAAGTGCTCGAAATGCGCAAAAAAGTGAAATACTTCGGATTTATTGACAAAAAAAAATTTTTTTCCTTTTTTTTGGATTTTTCTATGACAAAGCCGATAATTTTATGTATCTTATGGCAGTTCTCATGTAGAACATTTTATTTATTCCAATCAAATTTTCGGAAATCACTGACTTGCAAGCCAAGCTGTTGTTCCATTCTTCATCATTCATCCACGTAAAATTTTTAATCTAATCTACAGAAGGACGTTACAGTGCCTAGAACAAAGAAAATTCAAGAACAAGACAATGCTTTAGAACTTGAAACTGCACCTAAGCCCGAAGGCGAAGCTGCCCAGCAGCCCAAGCGCCGCGGCAGGAAGCCGAAGGCCCAGGTCGAGGCAGAAAAAGCAGAAAGCAAGGAAGTACAGCCCCAGCAAGAAGCCCCCACTCCCAAGAAAAAAGAAGTGCCCGTTTTTGAACAGGAATTCACGCCCGCTTATGAACATGCGCAGAACGCACCTGTTGTCGATGCCATCGAAGCTGCCGAACGCAAGCAGGCCCGCGAACTCGGAATAGAGACAAACGAACAGAAGGCACCCAACCAGGAAGGTGCGGCACAGGCTCCCGAAGGAGTTCCGGCACAGGCCGGTGAGAACGGCCAGCAGAACGCCAACCCGCAAAACCAAGACGGCAACCAGCAGCGCCAACAGTTCAACAACAATAATGGCAATAACGGGAACAACGGCAACAACAAGTTCAACAAATTCAATAAGTTCAACAAGTTCAAAAACCGCCGCAACCGTTTCTTGCCGCAAGACGATATTCTTGACGATTCCGTGCAGCTGCCGCCTCCCGACCCCGAGAAGGTGGCCGCCTCCCGCGCCAAGTGGAAGGAACTGCGCGGGCTCCCGATGTTCGAACTCCAGCGCCAGGCGATGGAACTGAACATCCCCGACTTCAAGAAGATGCGCAAGCAGGCGCTGATTTACCGCATCCTCAGCGCCACCAACGGCGAAGACACTCCGATTTACGCCGAAGGCGTCCTCGAAATCATGCCCGAAGGCTACGGATTCCTCCGCAACCCCGACCACAACTACCAGGCCGGCCCGGACGACATCTACATCAGCCAGAACTGGATTCGCCGCTTTGACTTGAAGATGGGCGACACTATCACGGGACAGGTCCGCCAGCCGAGAGACCAGGAAAAGTATTTCGCCCTGATGCGCATCGACACGGTGAACTTCGATTCCCCCGAAAAGACAAAACGCCGCGTCGCATTCGAATACCTCACGCCAATCCACCCGAACCAGAAGCTCAATCTGGAATGGAAAAAAGACGAGTTCAGTACGCGCGTCATGAATTTGTTCACACCTATCGGCAAGGGCCAGCGCGGCATTATCCTCGCTCCCCCGCGTACCGGTAAGACGGTGCTCCTGCAGAACATCGCGAACGCCATCACGCAGAACCATCCCGAAGTCAAGCTTATCGTGCTCTTGATTGACGAACGTCCCGAAGAAGTGACGGACATGCGCCGCCACGTGAAGGGTGAAGTCATCGCCTCCACGTTCGACGAGCCGCCCGAGCACCATACCCGCGTCGCCGACATCGTCATCGAGAAGGCAAAGCGCCTCGTGGAAAACGGCAACGACGTGGTTATTTTGCTCGACTCCATCACGCGTTTTGCCCGTGCGAACAACGTTGTCATCCCTCACTCCGGCAAGATTCTTTCTGGCGGTGTGGACGCGAACGCCATGCAGCGCCCCAAGCGCTTCTTCGGTGCGGCACGTAAAATCGAGAACGGCGGTTCGCTCACCATCATGGGCACGGCACTTATCGAAACCGGCAGCCGCATGGACGAAGTGATCTTCGAAGAATTCAAGGGTACCGGTAACATGGAACTCGTGCTGGACCGCCGCCTTTCCGAAAAGCGCATCTGGCCCGCCATCGATATTTTCAAGTCAGGTACGCGTAAGGAAGAACTCCTGCTCACCGAAGACGAACTCCAGCGCGTTTGGATTCTCCGTCGCTACCTGCAAGACATGACCTCCACCGAAATCATGGACTTCATGATCAGCAAGATGAAACTCTACGAGGACAACGAAACGTTCCTCAACTCTATGAACAAGTAAGGTAAAGCCATGAGTGAAAAAATTTTCTTCGCAGGCACCGGCAACATGGGAGGAGCAATTCTTCGTGGCCTCCTGAATGCCGGCACCAATCCCAAAGACATCCTCTTCTTTGACCCGAGCGACAAGGCGGCCGAAGCCGTCGTCGCACTCGGCTGCATCCGCGTCGGCAGTTTCGCCGAAGGCGCCGAATCTGCCGATGTCACGTTCCTGTGCGTGAAGCCGCAGATTTTCAAGGTAGTCTCCGCCGAATGGAAAGCTGCCGCAACTGCGCTCAAGTCCGAAAAGACATTCATCAGCATCATGGCGGGCGTCGCTCGCAAGAACCTGCTCGAAGTCCTGGGCGAAAAGAACCAGGTGCTCCGTGTGATGCCGAACCTCCCGCTCACCGTGGGCAGGGGCACAGTGGCTCTCGCCACTGACGGCGTCAACGAAAAGACTCTTTCCACCGCCGAAAAGATTTTCGGCACCGTGGGCGTCACTTGCCGCGTTTCTGAATCCCTGATGGACGCCGTCACCGGACTTTCCGGTAGTGCCCCCGCGTACGTTTTCGAGTTCATCGAAGGTCTCACCCGCGGTGGTGTCAAGGCCGGCCTCACCCGCGATGTCGCGCTCAAGCTCGCCCTCGGCACAATCGAAGGCAGCGTCGAGCTCGTCAAGCAATCCGGCAAGAGCCCGAGCGACTTGTGCGCCATGGTCTGCTCCCCCGCCGGGACAACGATTGCAGGCGTGAACGCCCTCGAAGAAGGTGCATTCCGCAGCACGCTCATCAAGGCCGTCGTCGCCGGGACCGAACGTTCCAAAGAGCTGGGCAAGTAAGACACGCCCCGCTAAACGCGAAAGATGTTACCCATCGACTTTTTCACGAAAGAAAATGCGACGTCCTCGTTTATCCAGGACGTCCTTTCTTCCGTAGATTATCCGGTGAACATCTTCCCTATAGCGCAAGCCGCCAATACCGACAACCGCGCCTCGCTTGTCATCTGGGACTTGGACGCCTTCGCCAACGAGAGCGAAAGCGCGCTTTCCAAGCTGCGTAGCCGTAACCCCGACACGATGATTCTCGCCTACGCCGAGAATCCGGACCAGTTCAGGGACATTCCCAACAACCTCTACGACATTCTCCTTTCTGTCGAGGCGCTACGGCTCCACCTGATGAGCAAAATTGCGCGCCTCAAGGAAATCTACACCGCGAAGCGTACCTTCCGCGAAAGGATGTCGCACCTTGTCGGTAAAAGCGAGGCCATGCAGAACCTCCGCAAGACCGTCGAAAGGGCGATTTTGCACACAGGTTCTGTCCTCATCCAAGGCGAATCGGGCGTCGGCAAAGACCTTATCGCGCGCGCCATCGCCTGCGTGTACGACAAGTTTGTCACAGTGAACTGCAGCGCCATCCCCGAAGCCCTTTTCGAAAGCGAACTGTTCGGGCACACGCGCGGGGCTTTCACCGGAGCGCAAAACGAACGCATCGGCCTTTTCGAAGAAGCGAACGGCGGTGCCATATTCCTCGACGAAATCGGGGACATGCCGCTCCACGCCCAGGTCAAACTGCTTCGCGTCATCCAAAACCACGAAATCAGGCCCATCGGCGCAAACAAGACGCGCCATATCAATGTCCGCATCATTGCGGCCACCAACCGCGACCTCCGTGAAGAAATCCGCGAAAAGCGCTTCCGCGAAGACCTTTTCTACCGCCTGAACGTCATCCCGATGCAACTTTCACCCCTCCGCGAGCGCAAAGAAGACATCGAGGACTTAGCCAATTACTTTATCCGCCAGTACGCACCCGAAGGCGAACCCTACACCCTCTCGCCCGAAGCCCTGCAAAAGCTGCAATCCCACGACTGGCCCGGCAACATCCGCGAACTGGAAAACGTCATCCAGCGTACCCTGTGCTTTACCGCCCCCGGCATCTTGAACGCCGACGATTTGCAAATCGATACAGACATGGGTCCAGTGGCAAATACACCCGGTACAACTAATGTCGGAGCAACCATTTCAGCCGATACCTATAACGAGTTCCGCGAAAAACAGATGGACGAGGAAAAGGAATTCCTCAAGGCAAAAATTCTCGAATGTAATGGTTCCATCAGCCTCGCCGCCGACAAACTCGGCATGGTCCGCACGGCACTATACAACAGGTTGGCCCGACTCGGCCTGAATGTCAAGGATATCCGTTAGTAACGTTGTACTTTAAGCCCACGACGGCGCAACAAATCTACGACATTATCTTCGTCAAGCACCAAGTGCGCAGCCCCGACTACGACAAACACGTTCCTGTCTTCGGAGAGGAATTCTGCAATGCGCTCTGCCATTTTCACGTTGCGGGACTTATAAACCTTTTCATCTAGCTTGTCACTGAATTCCTTCTCACGAGTTCCTTCGTCGTACTTTTTCTCACCTTCCATTGTCTCACGCAACAGCGCGTCATCGCCCGTTTTCCAGGCACGCACAATTCGCGCCACCATCGAATCAAGCTCAGACACCTCGCGCAACGTAGACTTGAGATAGAAAATGCCCGCCGAATCGGAATCCGTCGTGTCAGCCAAGGCACCAATCTGTTCGCTCGCCGTTTCAAGCCCCACGATGGCTTTACCATCATGCGCCGCACGGTCAAGCAGCACAGCGTCCACGCCCAAAGTGGGATCAATCCCCGCCCGCTGAATAGCAAAAGCACTCAGCGTCATCGCGGCAAACCACGGGCGCATCACCTGCAAAGTCATCGACGGGAATCCCCAAGCAGAACAAATGCTGTCAATCGAATTCCACATTTCCGGGGGCAGAATATCTTGTAAGCGCTTTCCCGCAGGCATCATCCCACGCTGCATACTCTCCGAAGCAATTTCGCTACTCACAGAATCATCGCTCACGTCGATTTCGACGGCCAATTCCTCGGCGTTCGCAAAGGCGGTCTCGATAACGGAATCAAGCGGGTAGAACGAGGAATCGGCAAAGTGGATACTCCCTAGGAGCCACACCGAAGAATTCGAATCCGACACTTTCCAGAAAAAATGCTGCGGAGCAGAAGCGCTTTGAGGCGCAGACGTTTCGCGTGGGGCATTTCCGGCGCAAGAGAGCAACAGCCATCCCGAAAAAAGCACGCACATCACCCGCAAAGCCAAGTGAATCATCACATATCTAGCCTTCATTCGTCCCTCGCCCAGTCTAAAAGCCCAAGCGTCCGTGCTTCGGAAGCAGGAGCCACACGGAAACATCCACCATCAATGACGGCGATGCGGTCGCAATACTTTTCGGCATACTCGATAGAATGGGTCGAAACGATAATTCCCATTTCGCGCATTCCGACAAATTTTTTCAACAGACGGAACAGCGCATGGCTCCTCGGAATATCGAGGAATGCGTTCGGCTCGTCGAGCAAGAGCACGTTCACCTGCTGGGCAACCGCCTCGGCCAAGAACACGCGGCTACGCTCGCCGTCACTCAGTTCCGTAAAAGGGCGTTCCGCAAAGCAGGCCACATCCGTTGCCTGCATTGCGTCGTCCACGATTTTTTCATCTTCAGCGGTCCGGCCATCCAGAAAACCGGAATACGGCGAACGGCCAAGCCCCACGAATTCCCGGACCGTCATGCGGTCCGGTGCCGTGCCCGACATACGGACAAGTCCGACACGACGGGCCCGCTCGCGGGCGTTCCAAGCCTGCAAAGGCACCCCATCCAAGTACACATTCCCCGAAACCTGAGGAACAAGGCCGGCAAACGTCTTGAGGAGCGTACTTTTCCCGCAGCCGTTCACACCCATCAAAGCGACGACTTCGCCAGCATGCAGTTCAAACGAGAACGGTTCGAAAAGGGACAGCGGACGCTCGGCACCCCGTTTGGGCCGACTGTCACCATACCCTACGCAAAGGTTCTCGCACTTCAACAGCACACCGCAAGCCATCACCACCACCCCGTCCTAGAGCCGCGAACAAGCACATAAAACACAACCGGCACGCCGACAATGCTGAGTACCGCATTCAGAGGAATGCTCACCGGGAACAGCCCCGCCAAGAGGCAAAGCACCGTGCCGCACAATGCGGCTCCCGGCACAAGGACGCGGTGGTCGGTTGTTTTGAACAACATAAAAGCCAAATGCGGGACGGCGATACCCACAAAAGCCACCGGACCGCAGAACGCCGTACATGCCGCAGCGAGGATACTCGCACCGAGTAGCACGCACTTCTTGGAAACTTCAACGCGCACACCGAGACCGCGGGCAAAATCGTCGCCAAGCCTCGCCGCATTCAAATAGCGCATGCTCACCACCACAAGCCCAAGCCCCGCGGCCACGGCGAGCGCAAACACCCACACGCCATCGAGCAGCATACGGCCAAAGCTGCCCATGCTCCACGTCACGTACACGCGAAGCGCTTCGGCCTCGCTCCCCGCAATCAGCACGCTCACGATAGCGTCAATCAAGTACCCGAGCAAAAGCCCAACAATCAAAAGCACGCCCACATTGCGGAACCGCCCCGAAACCCACATGACAATAATCGTCACGGCCGAAGCGCCGACAGCAGCCGCGCCGAGCACGCCAAAATTGCCAAAACTGAAACCGGCCAGCAACGAGAGCGCCACCCCTAGACTCGCGCCGCTGCTGATGCCCAGCACAAACGGCCCGGCAAGCGGGTTACAAAAGACAGTCTGCAAAGCGAGGCCCGCCACCGAAAGCGAAGTCCCGGCCAACACCGCCGCACACATCCTGGGCACGCGGAGCCGCCAAATGATTTGCGAAGTGATGGAATCAGCCCCGACCTCAGCCGATGGTCCGGCGAAAAGGGCCGAAAAAAAATCAGGCCACGAAACCCATACAGGTCCCGTAGCCAATGTGCAAAAGCTCAGAGAGACGGCGACTAGAAAAAGGAAACCAAAGCAAAACCAAATGCGGTTTTTCATCGGCCCTTATTTTTTTCTCTTCGCCCAGAGTTCCGCAGTCTTCTTCATCTCGGCGGTAAGTTTCTCGTCCTTGATGTAGACTTCAGGCGGAACATTGTCGAAGCCCTGCAGGGCATTCAACCAGTTGTCGTTCATGTCGCGGAATTCGAGTTTCTTGAGGTTGTAGGTCAAGGTGTCCTCGAGTTTGCGGAAAGCGATGTAGTCCCAACGGACAACCTGGCGGTCGGCGAAGACTTCGCGAGTGACCATGGAGGTGTCGTTGTCGAAACGGTAGCGAGCCTTGAAGGTGTATTCACCAGTCATCTGATAGCGGCCCGAATCAGAGTAGGTGCGGGTCGTTCCGTAAACAGTGTCGTTCATGTCGAAGCGCAGTTCGGCGTCACGGAAAGCGTGGCCGTGAGCGACAATCGGAGTGCGCCAGATACCATAAACGGATTCCTTCATGCTCTTCTGGAAAACAGTATCAATCTTCCAGGAATCGAAGTTCGACTTGTCGTACTTGGCACGCTGGACGTACTTGCCTTCCTGGATCATCTTGCGGACGCTGTCCGCCTTGACCTTGGCGAGGCTATCGGAGCTGCCAGAAACCGGAGTGCTGACCTTGATCTTGCTGAGGGAGTCGAGCTTCTTCTGGATCATCTCGTCAAGAGAAGAAGCGCCTCTCGGAGCGACATTGACCGGCACACTCGGTACGACCTTCTGTTCGGCCTTCTTGGCAGGAGCAGCCTTCGGGGCTTCCTTGGCCGGGGCCGGAGCCGCCTTTGCAGGGGCCGGAGCGGGTGCGGGAGCAGCCTTCGGGGCTTCCTTGGCCGGAGCAGGGGCCGCCTTTGCGGGGGCCGGAGCGGGTGCGGAAGCAGCCTTAGGAGCTTCCTTAGCAGGAGCGGGAGCAGGTGCAGCGGCAGGAGCCGGAGCAGGTGCGGGAGCGGGGGCCGGAGCAGGAGCTGTTGCGGCAGGTGCAGCCTTTGCAGGAGCAGGAGCCGAAGCAGGATCCGCTGCGAAGGCGAACCCGGCAAAAGCTATCGTACAAATAGATGCGATTATTCGAGTATAAGAAGACCAAATCATTGCTTTAAATTTAGTTAAAGGATTTTTTAAAAGACAACAAGATATCATAAAAAAACACATTTTTTCTAGCAAAACAACCCCAAAAAGAGGCAAAAAAAGCACCCTTGGCTTCTTTTCCTATATTTGGCACATGCCCGATTATACACAAGCCACCAGTCCCTGTTTCGTTCTGGACGAAAAACGCCTTCGCCGGAACATGGAAATATTGAACAACATTCAAGAAAGGACAGGCGTCAAGATTATATGTGCCCTCAAAGGTTACAGTTTTTGGAGATCGTTCCCCATTATCGCGGAATACCTCCCCGGCGCCACAGCCAGCAGCCTTAACGAGGCCCGACTCGCCAAAGAAGAAATGGGCAAAGAAGTCCATGTATTCGCACCGGCATACGAAGACGGGGAAATCGACGAGATTCTCAAGTATGCCGACCACATCACGTACAACAGCTTTTCCCAGTGGCAACGTTTCAAGGAAAAAACCATTGCAAGTAAAATAAGCGCGGGCATCCGTGTGAACCCGGAATTTTCCACTGTTGAAACAGACATCTACAACCCCTGCGGGCTCCATTCCAGGCTCGGCGTGACCGAGGCTGAGTTCAAGCCGGAACTGCTGGACGGCATTGAAGGGCTGCATTTCCATACCCTGTGCGAACAAGACGTTGACGCACTCGAAGGTGTCCTCAATGCGTTTGAGAAAAAATTCGGGCGATATTTGCCTCAAATGAAATGGGTGAACTTCGGTGGAGGTCACCACATTACCCGCAAAGATTACCATCGCGAAGAGCTTGTCGAGTTGCTCAATGACTTTAAAAAGCGTTATCCTCACCTTGAAGTTGTCATGGAACCGGGAGAGGCGGTCGGCTGGCAAACGGGCGAACTGGTAGCGACGGTCGCCGACATCGTACACAACAAGATGGACATCGCCATCTTGAACGTGTCCATCAGCGCACACATGCCCGACTGCCTAGAAATGCCCTACAGGCCGAACATTACGGGGGCAGCGTTGCCCGACGAAAAGAAGTTTACATACAAAATAACTGGAAATACCTGCCTAGCCGGTGACCAGCTTGGCGACTATTCGTTCGACCAGCCGTTACACGTCGGGGACCGCATCATCTTCGAAGACATGATCCACTACACCATGGTCAAGACCACGTTCTTCAATGGGGTCCGCCACCCGGATATCGGCATGTTCGACATGGACGGGAAGTTCCACTTGCTGCACAAGTTTACGTACGAACAATTCAAGGAGAAGCTGTAGGTAGACGAGAGACGAGAGACGAGAGACGAGAGACGAGTGAAGGAAAGCCTCGTGCCTCGAACCTCGAACCTCTAACCTCGCCCCTCGTGCCTGGAACCTGGAACCTATATTATGATATTCCATAGCGAACAAGAGACATTCAACTGGGCTGTCGAATTCGGGAAATCGCTGCAGCCGGGAGACCGCGTGGCTCTCTACGGGAACCTCGGTGCGGGCAAGACCGTCATCAGCCGGGGTGTCTGCAAGGGTTTAGGCTACACAGGCACGGTATGCTCCCCCACCTACACCATCCTCCACGAATACCCGAACGACCCGCCTATTTTCCACTTTGACCTCTACCGTCTCGAAGGGGGCGCCGACCTGTACGAAGTCGGCATGGACCCGGACTACTTGGCATCGGGCATCAGCCTTATCGAATGGCCGGAACGCCTAGAAGGAAACGACGCGGGCATTACCCACGTCATCCAAATAAAAATCCTCTCGGAAACCGAGAGGGAAATTACTGTCGAGAAACTCCGCTAAGACTATATATTATCTAGCACGTTTCCCTATTTATATATAGCAGAATTACTTTGCCGCAGCAGAATCACCTGCCGGAGCCGCAGCGGCTTCAACGGCTGCTTTCAGCGAAGCCGCCTTAGCAATGGTTTCCCACGTTTCGCGGTCGCTCTTCGGCAAAAGCATCGGGCCATTGTAGCCGTTCACGATTTCGAAAGCCTTTGCAGAATCTTTGTCGGCAATGGCATCCATCACGTCAGTGAACAAATCCTTGAGGTGATTGCGCTTGTCTTCGATAGCGCCCAGGCGGTCCTGGCGGAGGATTTCCATAGAATCGCTCACAAAACCGAGGTCCCACGTGGCATTGTAGCAGGATTCCGCCTCAACCAGCTTGGAGGGATCCGTTTCGGCAGCCACATAAAGGACATCGCACTTGGCAAACGCCTCGGCACTGTTCTTCTTTGTGTACTGATAATAGTAGTAACCGCCAACAACAAGCCCCACGAGCACGATGAGGAACACGACATCCTGCCAACCCATCGTCGGTGTAGGGAGTTTCGGCTTGCCGGAAGGATTCTCACCGGCTTCCAATTTTTCTTCGGCCTCGTCAAACGGGCTCTTTCCACTCAAGAAACTAAAAGACATGTTGACTCCTACCTATGTTTTTGAAATTGCGTCGAAGACGCGAGCATATAAATAAATTTGCTTGATCAAGCTGGCAAAACCGTTGGAACGCGTGGGCGAAAGCCCCACGTTCAAGCCGATTTCCTGGAAAAACGCAGCATTCACCGAAAGGATTTCCTTCGGAGGCATATCGTTGTACACCAAAAGGGCAAGGGCTCCCAGCCCGCGACTAATCAGCGGGTTCGTCGTTCCGCCTTCCACGTCCATCTCGAAATGGATTACGCCGGATTCGAACTTGGGAACCAGGTACATCGTAGATGCACAACCTTGGATGATGTACTTCTCCGCCTTCAGCGAAGCGTCCATTCCCTTGTGCGCACGGGCCAAGTCGAGCAGATATTTCCACTTGTCGTCCTGATCCGAGAACGAAGCGAACTTCGCACGAACTTTTTCCAACCGTTCTTCTATTGCCGACATTTCATTACCGCAAGAAAGAGCGCATCTTCCAAATCAACGATGGGCAAGCGCTCAAAACAGTGAAGAATATACGCCAGAGGGAAGCCTTCCCCTGCGGGATACGGGATAGTTTTTCGGCAGCGCGATCGAACTGCGCATCCGAAATTTTTCCGAACGTGGGCTTCGCATTCGCAATCTGCAAATGGGCGCGGCCTTGGGCCTTCATCCAGCGGTCGAGCACTGAAGCTTCCACACGGGAGCGTTCAGCATCGGTACCGCAAGCCAACCATTCCACGACAGATTCAGCGACAATCTTTCCACAAAGAATCGATTCAACAATACCGGAACGGCTAATCGGGTTCACGCAACTCGCGGCATCCCCAGCCTTGAAAACACCGTGCATTGCAAGCGGGCGCTTGGACTGGCCGCAGGCAATCATGCCACCGTACACAGCCTTGACCTTCGCACCAGGATAACGCCTATTTATAAATTCCAAAAGTTTCTGGCGCAGAGGAATCGGCGTATCGTGGTCTTTCCCTAAAACGAATCCGACATTGACTTCTACACCATCGCGCGGGAAAATCCATCCATAGCCGTTCGGGAACTCACTCCCAAAGAAAAGCTCTATATGTTCGCGGCTATGCTTGATACCTTCGGTCACCGCAAAAATAGCCGGTTCCAAATCCGTATCGCCAGACTCTATACCCTTGAGGCAATCAACGTTCCGGGTCAACCGGCATCCCGGCCCCGTCGCATCGATTACGGCCTTGGCCCGAACGGTCGAGAGTTCGCCGCCAGTCATCGACTGGACCAACCAGGAATCCCCGTCGCGGGTGAGTTTAGTAACCAGAGCATCAAAATGGCATTCGACACCCGCCTCAACGCAACCATCTGCGAGAGCATGGTGGAAACGGGAACGGTCCAACATGGACCCACAGTCCTTGCTGTAGAATTCAGCCCTGAAACCCTTTGGTGACGTAAAATATATACCGGAGATGCCGCCACGGACCCATTCCTTGGAAATCGGCCACAAAGCGTTCAAACGCCCCGTCGAAACAGCTTCCGCACAGAAAATGGGTTCTTTCCAAGGTTCCTTCTTGTCAAGAAGGAGAACCCGTCCGGCACCGCCCGTCAGCCTTCCATAGGTACAGGCAGCCATCAGACCGGCAGGGCCGGCCCCGCAAACGACGACATCATATTCCTTGGACTCAAATTTTGGCATTTGCGCCAAAACTAGCAATTTTTGCAAAACAAATACCCAAGGTAAAGGAAACCAAACATTTTTTTAGATGTTTTTTTTTTATTTGGAATCTTTTGCCAAATTTTTAGTTATTTTAGGGCTATCCGTTATATTTGTTCATAATCAAAGGGAATTTTATATGAATATGATTAAAGTATCCAAGTTGGGCATCGGCCTTGTCTGCGCAATGACGTTTTCGGCATTCGCCCAGCAAACAGATTGGTCCGGCAAAGACCTGAACATTTCTTTCCGCGATAAACGCATTGATGAATTCAACTTCTCTAAAGCCAAGGCTGTCAAGCATGTGACGGACTTCCAGCGCGCAGCTGGTGAGAATATAAAGTTCACGGACGCGAACCTCCCCGAGGTTTCTTTCCAGAACGCTGTGATTAGCGGCGCCAACTTCAAGAACGCCAACCTCTCGAAGGCAACGATTAGCGGTGCCGACATCCGCTCCTCCAACTTCAAGGGCGCAAACTTCGAAGGCGCAAACCTCTACCGTGCCACCTTGCTGGACAGCGAATTCCCGCAGGCAAACTTCAAGAATGCCCGCCTCGACGCCATGAAGGTCTCCGACGGTGCCGACTTCAGCAAGGCTGACTTCACGCAGGCCTCTGTCATGGACGTTGACCTTACCAACGCCGACTTCAGCAAGGCCAATATGACGAACGCAAACTTCTCGCGTTCCCTCATGGCTAACACGAACCTCAAGAAGGCCAAGCTCGTCAAGACGGACTTCACCGCCTGTAACCTGATTGCCGCCAACTTCGGCAGCACCGACCTCGAGAACGTCAACTTCGCCAAGGCCGGTCTTTCCCAGGCCAACTTCGGTGGCGCTGACTTCAAGAATGTCAACCTCCAGGAAGCAGACCTTTCCCTGACCTCCTTCAACGATGTCGACCTCTCCAAGACGCAGCTCCAGAAGGCCAAGTTCGCCCAGTCCTCTCTGAAGAACATGAACTTCAACAGCCAGGACCTGACTGGCGTCATCTTCGACAAGGGCAGCGTTTCCAAGAGCTCTTTCGAACGTACCAAGCTCAACAAGGCCTCCTTCTTTGATTCCGACGTGAACAAGGTCGTGTTCAAGGAAGCCGAAATGATGAAGGTCGTCTTTGACGGTGCTTACATCCGTAAGAACATCTTCGACAAGGCTGACCTCACCAAGGCCAACTTCTCCAACTCCACCATCGAACGTACCGACTTCAACCTCGCAACGCTCTCTGGTGCAAGCTTCGCCGGTGCCAAGCTGACCAAGGTCAGCTTCCTCAACGCCAACATGGAAGGCGTGAAAATTGACGCCGACACCAAGATGGACGACGTTGACTTCTCCGGTGCCGACCTGACCAACGCGAAGATTGAAAAGTTCACCGCCAAGAAGGTCATCTACGACAACAGGACCAAGTTCCCGGGCGGTCTCGATCCGCGTCAGTTCGGTTTCACCAAGCGTGGCGAAAAGGCCGCCGACATCAAGGTCGAAGGCACTGGCAAGAGAAAGCCGCGTGAAGAAGCTTCGGACGATGATGATGCTCCGAAGAAAAAGAAGAAGAAAAAACACTCCGACGACGAAGAATAGTCTTCCCTACATAACGGATTTAAAAAGGACGCCCTGCGGGGCGCCCTTTATTTTTTGCGACGGGAGTAAATCTCGCAGCACATCAATTACTTCTGGTCCATGAGCCAGGCCACAGCCTCGCTGAGACCGGCCACGCGAACAATGCGCATGCCCCCCACAGACTCAGGCAATTTACCGGACGAGGGAATCACCGCCACGGTCATCCCCAGGCGGCGGGCCTCCTTGAGCCGCTGGTCCAACAAACTCACATTCCGGACCTCGCCCGACAGACCGAGCTCCCCTATGGCGATGGTCTGGCGGCCCAGCGGGATCCCCAGATGGTTGCTCGCGATAGCGAGCGCGAGGGCCAGGTCGGACGACGTGTCGCTCACGCGGATGCCGCCGGCAATGCTTGCGAACACGTCACACATGCCGACGCTTACGCCACCGAATTTTTCAAGCAAAGCAAGGATGATGGTAAGGCGTTTTGGGTCGATACCTGCGGCCACACGCTGCGGCACAGCAAAGTTCGTCTGGTTCACAAGCGCCTGAGTTTCAAAGAGCAATGCCCGCGAGCCTTCGAGCGTACAGCAGACAACACTCCCCGGAGTCGGCGGGACTCCCTCTTGCAAAAACACGCGGCTCGGGTTCGGCACGGCATTCAGCCCGTGACTCGTCATCTCGAAAACACCAATCTCGTCGGTAGCACCAAAGCGGTTCTTTATAGTGCGCAGCAGGCGGTACTGGTTGTTGCGGTCCCCCTCGAAATACACGACGGTATCGACCATGTGCTCCAAGATGCGCGGGCCGGCAATCTGCCCGTCCTTGGTCACATGGCCAATAAGGATGGTAATGCACCCCGTGTTCTTCGCAAACACCATCAAGTCCAAAGTACACTCGCGCAACTGCGAAGCCGACCCCGGCGTTCCCGGCAAGTCGCCCTTGTACACCGTCTGGATAGAGTCGACGACAAGCACCTGCGGCTTGATTTCCTTGGCCTTCTCGATAATCTTCTCGAGCCCCGTCTCGCAGAGCAGGAGCATGTCGCTCCCGGAAACGTTCAGGCGCTCGCTGCGAAGTTTCACCTGGCTTGCGCTTTCTTCGCCGCTCACGTAAAGCGTCTTGACACCGGCAGCCGTCATCGTGGCAAGAGTCGTGAGCACGAGCGTCGACTTGCCTATGCCCGGGTCGCCGCCAATCAGCACAAGCGACCCCGGTGCCAGGCCTCCGCCCAGCACGCGGTCGAATTCCGTATTCGCCGTACTCAACCGGCGCGTGTCTTCGGTAGAGACATCCTTGAGCGCCACGACCTGGTGGACAGGGCCACCCAAACCACGGCCCCCGCGCCCCGAATTCTCCAGAACCGGTTCTACCACATGTTCTTTGAGCGTGTTCCACTCCCCGCAAAACGGGCACTTCCCTACCCACTTCGTCGTGGTATTGCCACAACTCGTGCAGAGGAACTCAATCTCTTTTTTTGCCTTACTTTTATTTAGTGCTACCATGTGCACTAATATAACAAAATCAGATGACATTTTGTGTCATCCACAATAAAAGAAACGAAAATATTTTTGGAAGCTGATAAAATAAAAAGTATAGGTTTTTTTGGGCATTTTTAAATCTTTTTGCTATATTTTCGCCCGTTCGACGATTTGTGTATCAAACCGCCACGTCATAATCGAGGCAAAGCGATGGAAATCAAGATTCTCCCTCAGCCAGACGATGTCACGTGCGGACCGACCAGCCTACACGCGGTATATTCGCATCTCGGCTACAAGATACCCCTTAAAAAGCTCATTTCCGAAATCGAGTTTCTGGAAGAAGGCGGCACGCTCGGCGTGTTCCTCGGCATCGACGCGCTCAAGCGCGGGTTCAAGGCGACCATCTATTCTTATAATCTCAAACTTTTTGACCCCACCTGGAGCAACCTCAAGATGCCCGAGCTCCGCGAGAAACTCGTGAAGCTCCACAAGGCAAAACATGCGCCCAAGCTCAAGAAGGCGATTGACGCCTACATCCGGTTTATCGACCTGGGCGGTACGGTCGCAACGGCCGATTTACGGGCAAGCATGTTCGAAGGATATTTCAAGCGCGGTATTCCTGTGCTTTGCGGCTTAAGCGCCACATATCTATACCGCAGCCCCCGCGAATACACGAACGATAAAGACAAGTCCGTCTTTGACGATATCCACGGCGACCCGATGGGTCACTTTGTAGTGCTTTACGGACTTGACGAAAAAAAACAGTTCATGGTTGCAGACCCCGACTGCACCAACCCCATGGCAAGCGGGCCCTATTACAAAGTCGACAAGTTCCGGCTTATCCACAGCATCCTACTCGGGGTCATGACCTACGACGGGAACATCCTCGTCATCGAAAAGAAGTAATCCCATGAAGGCACCGGCACTCGTCATCACCTGCGAACACGCATCCAATGCGGTGCCGGATTTTGTCGTGCGCGCATTCAAGATAGCAGGGCTTGCGGGAATCCCTAAAGACACGCTCAAAACGCACAGAGGCTACGATATCGGCGCTTTTGAAGTTTACCGGAGATTGGTTCGCACGATGCGCCCGGACTTCTACCTCGCCGGAAAATTTTCTAGGCTTGTGGCCGACCTGAACCGGAGCGAATCCAGCCGGGATTTTTTCTCGGCATACACCCGCGACTTGCCCGACAATGTCAAGGAACACATCCGCAAGTTATGGTTACAACACCACAGCAAAGTGGAACATTTCGTGGCAAAGCACATTGCAGGCCATAGCAAGGGCCTTCACGTAATTCACTTGGGCATCCACAGTTTCACCCCCGTCTTAAACAACGTTGTCCGCAATGCCGACGTAGGAATCCTTTACGACCCCTCTCGCGAAGCGGAATGCCGCATAGCAGACGCACTCATCAACGAAATCCAGGCACGAGCCCCACAACTGCGCATCCGCCGCAACTACCCCTACCGGGGCACTTCCGACGGGCTCACGACAGAGCTGCGGCAAAAGTTCGGCGAAGCCTATGCCGGCATCGAAATCGAGATAAACCAAGCACTCTTGGCATACCCCGCCCACGTTTAAAATTCTTTACATCGTGTCATGGCCATTTTGGCCATTTTTTTCGTTCCTAGTTACTCTTCTCGAACTATTTCTATCTAATTTTATTCTCGGATTTTTAATTCAACCCAATATTGGAGATACACACATGGCAAAAAAGATGATTGCGTGTGATG
>CAMJHM010000042.1 GCA_946405515.1 uncultured Fibrobacter sp.
CTACCCATAGGGCATAACAACGACTAAGCCAATAAATTGGCAAGTCTTGTATAGCCCGCAAGCTCGCTGTGAGGGATGAGGTCAGTAAACAGTGGTTAGTGTTTGGTGGTTAGGGGGTGATTCCCAAGTTCGACTTTTATTGCTTACTAATTACTTGATAAACTCACTGCTCGTGTCTCGAGCCCTGAGCCTCGAGCCTCTAAAACGTAAACCCGCCGAAGATATTGTTGCTCAGGAAGGGGAGTACTCCGAGTAGCACAACGGCAACAGAGAGCACGATGATGAGGGTCCTCTGTCGTTTGGTCAGGCGAAGCGGAGAGAGGTGGTCTTCGGGTTCGTCAATCCAAGCGCTCTTGATGAGCTGCAAGTAATAGTACAGAGCGATGACGTTGTTCAGCACTGCGAAACCGACGAGTGTGTAGTGGCCCGTTGTGGCTCCGGCAAAGAATAGGTGGAATTTTCCGAAGAAACCTGCCAGAGGAGGAATACCGGCCAGGCTGAACATGGATATGGCGAGCGCGATGGCGAGGGCCGGGTTCTGCTGGCTGAGCCCGCGTAGAGAATTGAACGTTTCTTCGCGGTGGTGGCCAATGATGCCGAAGATAAAGAACGCGAGGTAGTTCGACACGGCGTAAATGAACAAGTAGTAGATGATTGCCGTGCGTGCCATTTCGATGGGCCCGAGGAGTGCGATCATGATGTAGCCTGCCTGCGCTATGGAACTGTATGCCATGAAGCGGCGGAGGCGCGTCTGTTTGAGTGCTCCTAGGTTACCGACAAAGAGCGTGACTCCTGCGAGTAAAGCGATGAACGGAGCCATTTGTGCCTGTACAGGGGCGAGAGGCCCAAAGACGAGCACGACGAGGAAAGCGATGGCTGCCGCTTTTGAGGTGACAGAAAGGACTGCTGTAACAGGCGTCGGTGCGCCTTCGTAGACATCGGGGGCCCAGGTGTAGAAGGGGAAAAGCGTGAGCTTGAAACCGATTCCGCAGAACAGGAACAGGATGGCTATCCAGAGTAGGGGATGGGCTGCGCTGGCTTCGACGGCCATGCGGATATCGTTGAAGTAGATGGAACCCGAGAATCCGTACAGGTAGCTGAATCCGAACAGCTCGAATGCCGTTGCAACGGAGCCCATCATGATGTACTTGGTTGCGGCTTCGGAACCCAGTTGGTCTTTTTTGTTCCAGGCCGTAAGTGCATACATCGGGATGGTAGCGATTTCGAGACCCAGGAAGAACGTGAGCATGTCGCATGCCGAGACGATGGTGAACCCGCCGAAGGTGGCAAAGGCAATCGCTCCGGTGAATTCCGCAAATTGGTGCATTTGCGGTTTTCCGTCGGCACCATGCTCAAAGTAGTCCTTCGCGAGCCACATGCCGAGCATGGCCGACAGCATGAGTATTTCGCGCATGAGTACGCCAAAATCGTCTATTTTCCAGTTGCAGATGAAAAACTTGCCGACATTGTTTGCGAGGGGAATGAAGTTCAGCAGGACAAAGATGGCGATAAAGCCGATGTTCGCGATGCGCCATGGTATTGGCGACCTGTAGCTACAAAAAAGTCGGCTGCCGATGACGATGAACGGGAACAGCAGGAGAAGCGCGTCGGGAATAATGAAGTTCGGTAGGATAAAGTTCATTTTTTAACCTCCAGCCACGGTGGCCGTCGCTGCGGCAATTCTGTTGAATATCGGGGCGATGCTCGTGTCGAGCATGTCAGCTATCCAACCGGGGCAAACACCGATGAACAGCAGGCAGAGAACCAGGAATGCGATGACAATCTTTTCGCGGAGGTCCGCATCGGTGAGCGATTCGTACTTTGCGGGCATGTTGCCGTGCAGCATGCGGTTTGCTGTCTGCAGGATATAGACTGCTGTCGTGGTGATGCTCAGGATGGCGAGAACCGTCACGAAGCGTGTAATGGTAGAATCTTGCTGGAACGCACCGATGAATATGTTGCTCTCGGCGATGAACCCGCTGAAGCCGGGCAGGCCGAGGCCCGCGAAGCCCGCGATGACAAATCCCACGCCGAGGAACGGGAGCTTGCGCATGATGCCGCCCATCTGGGTGATATCGCGGGTGTGCGTGCGTTCGTAAATCATGCCGATAGAGGCGAAGAAGAGTCCGGTGAGGAACCCGTGCGAAATCATCTGTAGGCTAGCTCCACGCAGGCCCACTGGCGTAAGCGCCGCGAGGCCAAGGAAGATGAGACCTAGGTGGCTGATGGAACTGTAGGCGGTGATGTACTTGAGGTCTTTGTGGCGGATGGCGATGAAGGGGCCGAGCACTACATTGAATATCAGGAGTGCAACGACGTAGGGAAGCCAAATCTTAGCCGCTTCGGGCATGAGGAACATGGCTACGCGAAGGCATCCGTAGGCACCCATCTTCATCATGACGCCGGCTGCGAGCATGGAGACGGCTGTCGGGGCTGCGGAGTGACCGTCCGGGCTCCAGAAATGGAACGGGAACAGGGAACTTGAAACCGCAAATCCCATGAACATGAGGGGGAATGCCCACATCTGGAAATCCATCGGGAGCGTTATTCTCGACAGGGCGGCGATGTTCCATGTATCGAGTCCGGAATGGAAATAAATTCCGAACAGGGTCGCAAGAATCATCGAGGAGCCGAAGGCGAGCGTCAACGTGAGCTTTTTACCGCCGTAGTCCTTTTTCCCGGAACCATAACCGGCAATCATCAGGTACATGCAGAGCGCTTCCATTTCGTAGAAGGCAAAGAACAGGACGAGGTCCATGCTCATGAACACACCGTAGACGCTTGTCGCAAGGATCTGGATGAGGGCGAAGAAGATTTTTTGATTGCCTTTGATGTTCCAGCTGACCAGCATTCCCGTCCAGACAATGGCCGAGGTGAGGAAAAGCAGCAGGATGTTCAGGCCGTCGGCACCCACGATGTAATGGGCATTGATGCTGTTGAGCCAAGGTATGTCGGTAAAGAACCGCAACAGGAGCGGGAACGCCTTCGGGTCGGCGGGCTCTGCGCCCATGGTGTAGACCCGGTAGGTCAGGTAACCGATGATTCCCATTACGATGGTGCCGGAAACCGTATGCAGAATCTTGATCAGCTTTATCTTTGAGCTGGGAATGGGCACGCTGATGAACACTGCGAGGAGTGGTATTGCCCAAATAACGTTAAAAAGTAGCGTATCCATAAAAACCTACAGCGGAAGTTGTCCAAAGATTCGCCAGAAAATGACGCCGACGATGAGGGTGCCGAGATAGAAGGGCATGTAGCCCGCCTGCGCGAAGCGTACCAGGTCTCCGAGCTTGTGAATGAACCATACCACGAAAGCGAGGATGCCTTCGATGATGTAGTCCTGGATGAATCTCGATACGCGGGCGACGCCGCCAAAGATGAATTGACGCACTACGGCGTAGTACATCTCGTCGAAATAGAACTTGTGATAGACGATTTTGTAGAGGCGGGGCCTGTTGGTCTCGTCGAGCGCCTTGCTTATCTTGGCCTTGGGGCTGCAGTAGCATACCCAGGCAATGAAGAGGGCGAGGAGAGCTACGCCGACAGCAATATAGGGAAGCCACGGGAGTTCTTCGAGTTTGACGAGCTGCGGAACGTGCAGTGAGCCCGGCTTGAAGTAGTGTTCGAAGAAGCCCTTGGCGATGTAGCCGCCCAAGAAACTCGGGATGGCGAGCACGACGATGGGGAGCGTCATGGCGAAGTCTTCCTTGATGCGGTGACCGCGCACGAGATCGCTGCGGGCATCCCCGTGGAATGCAAGGAAGAACATGCGGAACATGTAGAACGTGGTCAGGCCGCTCGTGAGGAGGGCAAGCCCAAAGACGACGTAGTGGTGCCCCTGGAATGCGGCGAGGATGATTTCGTCCTTCGAGAAGAAGCCGGAGAACGGCGGAATTCCCGAAATCGCGAGCACGCAGATAAAGCAGCACCAGTAAGTGAAGGGCATCTTGCTCCAGAGTCCGCCCATTTTTTCGAGGTCGTTCGTGTGGACCACGTGGATGACGGAACCTGCGATGAGGAACAGGCTGCACTTGAAGAAGGCGTGCGTAAAGATGTGGAAGGTGGATGCCGTCCAGCCGGTAGCGACGATGACATCGCCCATGCTGCAGACGCCGAGCGCAAACATCATGTAGCCCAGCTGCGAGAGCGTGGAGTAGGCGAGGATGCGCTTGATGTCTTTTTGCGTGCAGGCGATGACTGCGGCAAATACCATGGTGAATGCGCCCACGACCATGATGATGTTGAGCGTCCCCTTGCAGATTGCGAAGAAGGGGAAGAGACGAGCTACGAGATAGACGCCTGCGACGACCATGGTCGCGCTGTGGATGATGGAAGATACCGGTGTCGGGCCTTCCATGGCGTTCGGGAGCCAGATATGCATCGGGAACATGGCGGACTTGCCCCAGCCGCCGATGAAGATGAGCACGGCTCCGAGAATGAGCGCATCGGCTTGCGAAATGGTCGTGATGCCGAGGTTGATGCTTGTGCGGTAGAATTCGTGCAAGCTCAAGTCGTTGATGACGGAGAAGTCAAACGAACCGACGATATAGCTCACGAGTACGATGCCACAAAGGAAGAAACTGTCGGCGAAGCGGGTGAGGATGAACGCCTGCTTGGAGGCGCTGACCGCCGAGGGCTTGTGGTACCAGAATCCGATGAGCAGGTAGCTGGATACACCAACCAGTTCCCAGAAGATGAACATCTGGAAGAGGTTCGTGGCGGCCACGAGACCAAGCATGGAGAAACTGAACAACGAAAGGAGGCTGAAGAAGCGCCCAGCCGAGGGGTCCTTGCGCATGTAGCCGATGCTGTAGATGTTCACCATGAAGCTGATGAAGGTAACGACGACCATCATCATCATGGAAAGAGGGTCGGTTAAGAGGCCGATGTTCGCGTTGAAACCGGCGAAGGGCAGGAAGGTGAATTCGTAGGGAATCACCTTCCCTGGCGCCATCCCTGACGTGAAGTAGTCGACGGCAACGAGGATGGCGCAGGCCGCCGCGATTCCGTTCCCGATGACCGCAATCGCGGCGGCACCCTTCGCCGAGCGGTTCCCGACGAACAGGCCGTTGATCACGAAGACGAGCAGCGGCAGGAGGAAAATGAAGTAGCTGAGGGTAATTCCGTTAATCATGCAAATCCCTCAACTGGTCGGCGTCAAGGCTGTGGTGGCGACGGTACATGTTGACGATAATGGCAAGGGCGATTGCCATTTCGCATGCCGTGACCGCGATGACGAAAATGCTGAAAAGTGCGCCCGCTGTGGAATCTTTCGCGCTGAAGTAGGCGAAGGAGATAAAGTTGATGTTCGCTGCGTTCAGCATGAGCTCGATGGAAATGAGCATGCCGATGAGGTGACGCCTGCGCATGAGGCCCCATACACCGATTCCAAAGAGGAGGAACGCGAGAATTAGGCAGTTCATCAAAGTCATTCTTTTTCCTCCTTGCTCCTACGCGCAACGGTGATTGCGCAAATGAGCGTCATCAGGAGAAGGATACTTACAATTTCGAAGGGAATCACGAATCCGTCCGCACCGTAGCCGAGGAGGCGGAGTGCAAATTGCTCCAGCGAGGCGTAATTGTCCGGCGAGGCCACGGCGCTCTCCGTCAGTTCGTGGACGGGTAGGAGGCACTTGACCATGACGAATACGAATCCTATCGATATGGCGAAAGCCGTGAACAGGCGCGGGACCTTTGTCGTGAAAGCGTCCTCGCCGAGGTGGCTTGTCAAGAGAATCGTGAAGACAACGAAGATGACGACACCACCGACGTAGACCATCACTTGGGCGAGCGCGATAAATTCGGCGTGGAGCAACAGGTAGAGAATGGCGGTTGTCACGAAGGAGAAAATCAGGAACACGGCGCTCTGCAAGATATTCTTCACGGCAACGGTCATGACTGCCGTTACGAGGATGATGAACGCTACGACGTAAAAGGCGATATCCGTGCCTCCCAACGGGAATGTCAGCGGAAAATCGGGGATTGCGAGGTTCGGGAACATTAGCCTTGACCCTCCTTCTTGTTCAAAATCATTTCGAGCGAGGACGGGTCGGTTGTCGCGACCTCGAAGGCCGGGCTCATGACGATGGCGCCAAATGGGCACGCTTCGACGCAAAGGCCGCACTGGGTGCAGCTTGCAAAGTGGTAAACGTAACGGCCCAGCACCTTCTTGCCTGCAATGTTCTTTGTCGGGAGCACGTTGATGCTTGCGTTGGGGCAGGCGCGCTCGCACATGCCGCAGGCCGTGCAGTGGTTGTTGCCCTCTTCGTCCTCGACCATCTCGAGCCTACCACGGTAACGCTCGTGCATCCGAAGCGTCTTCTTGTTTTCGGGGTACTGCTCGGTGACAATTTTCCACGGACTGAGGAAATACTTGAGCGAAACGGAAAGGCCGCATATCAGGCTCCAGGGGCCCGTGATGCAGCGCTTCAAGTAGCGCTTGAAATATTGAACTAACGTAATATTCTCTTGCATAACTTCCTACTGTCTACTTCCTACTAACCACTAATTACTATATACGCTGCGCCAGCGCCCAAGAGCAACAGGTTTACCGGGAGCAGGAACTTCCATTCAAAGTCCATCAGCTGGTCAACGCGCGGGCGCACGAATGTCCAGCGAACCATCATGTAGCACCAGATCATGAAGAACACCTTGGCAAAGAACCAGACGACTCCGGGAACCATGGTGAGGTAGTTGTCTACGGCGGCAACCCCGATGCAGGGCGCATGGAAACCACCGAGGAAGCAAGTCGTTGCCAGTGCCGAGTTCGTGACGAGCGCGATGTATTCGGCGAGGTAGAACATGGCGAATGGAGTGCCGTTGTATTCCGTGTGGTAGCCGCCGGTGAGTTCCTGTTCCGCTTCGGCAATGTCGAAGGGGGCGCGGTTCATTTCGGCTGTACTCGAAATAAAGAAGAGGATGAATCCGATAAAGCCGAGGACCGGAATCTTGAAGATGAACCAGTCTGCTATGGTGCCGGCCTGGCTTTGCGTGATGCTCATTAGGTTCGTGGAACCCGAAATCATCACGACGAACAGGAGAATCATCGCGAACGAAATTTCGTAGCTGATCATCTGGGCGCCGCTACGGAGCGCACCCAGGAGCGAGTACTTGTTGTTGCTGCTCCAGCCGCCGAGCAAGATGCCCAGCACGCCGAAACCGTTCACGGCGATAATGAGCGGAATGCCCATGGAAACATCCGAGACCACGAGGTTCTTGTCGAAGGGGATGAGCGCTGCCACCATGAAGGGTGCGATGAGCACGATGAGCGGGGCGAGGTAGAACATGAGTTTGTCCGCACCGCTCGGGGCGTAGACTTCCTTGAAGAGCATCTTGATGACGTCGGCAATGGTCTGGAGAGTACCGTGCCAGCCGAGGCGCATCGGGCCAAGACGGCATTGCACGTGGGCGCAGACCTTGCGTTCCATGTAAATGAGGATGGGCGCAGAACCGATGTTCACGGCGCAGACCGCTATAATGCAGATGACGGCATTGACGAGGAAGGCGACGATGCTGTCGAGCGTTTGCGACTGGAGCTGTTCCGGCAGGTAGGCCGAAAGTTTCGGGACCCACTCGCGGACGAAATCGCCTATAGGATGTGTAACGGAGGGAACGTACATATGTTACCTGTCAATTTCGGGAATCACGGGGTCTAGGGTTGCCATGATGGTCACAAGGTCGGATATCTTGTGGCCCTGGACCATCTTGTTGAGGGCTGCGATGTGCGGGAAACTCGGGCCGCGGGTATGGATGCGGTAGGGTTTCTCGCCGGTGGTCGCTGCCACGACGTAGGTGGCGTAAAGTCCCTTCGCCGTTTCGATTTCGCTGTAGTAGCGGCCAACGGGGAGGCGAACCGGTTTTTCCTTGCTGCGCCACGCGCCTTCCTTCGGGAACTTGTCGATACATTGCCTCAGGATTTTCATGGACTCGTGGATTTCGGCGATGCGGATTTTGTAGCGGTCGTAGCAGTCTCCGTTGTGGAACACCGGAATGTCGAAGTCGAGCTGGTCGTAAATGCTGTAGGGGTTCGCGCGGCGCACGTCGAATTCGACGCCACTGGCGCGGAGCACGGGGCCGGAGCAACCATAGGCGATGGCGTCTTCTTTGCTCAGGATTCCAATGCCGACACTGCGTTCCAGCACGATGATATTCTTGGAGAGGAATCGTTCGTAGTCGCGCATCGCTCCTTCGAGGTGGTCGAGGAATGCCTTGACGCGCGGCAAGAACGTGTCGGGCACGTCGTAGCGGCTTCCGCCCGGCCTGAAGAAGTTCGTGGTGAGGCGCGAGCCTGTGACTTCTTCGAGAATGTCGTGAATCATCTCGCGTTCCTTGAAACCGAACAGCAGGCAGGTTTGCCCGCCAAGGTCGCCGCCGAAGCAGCCGTAGAACACGAGGTGCGATGCGATGCGGCCCAGTTCCTGGAGCATCACGCGGATGTATTCGCCCTTCTCGGGGACTCCCACGTTCATGCCCTTTTCGAGCGCAATGACGACGCCCAAGTTATTTTGTATGGCTGTGAGGTAGTCCTGCCTGTCGGACATCGCGATGTACTGCAGGTAACTCATGGATTCAGCCTGCTTCTCCATACCGCGGTGGATGTAGCCGAAATGCGGCACAAGCTCCACGATGGTTTCGCCGTCCATGCGCAACGCCAAGCGGAGTGCCCCGTGGGTACTCGGGTGCTGCGGACCCATGTTGATGAAAAATTCTTCGGTATTTGTTTCGCGCTGGATGCGGAATCCCGGAGGGAGTGTTGCACTCATACGGGCCTCCTTATCATCTGCGGGTGGGTAAAGTCCTTGCGCAGCGGGAATCCGACAAAGTCCTTGTCGAGGAATATGCGGCGCTGGTCGGGGTGGCCTTCGAAGTTGATGCCGAACATGTCGTAAATCTCGCGCTCCTTGACTTCGGCTCCCGGATAAAGGTTGCTGATAGTGGGGACGCTTGCGAGCAGCGACGTGGGGCGGGCTTCTTCGGCAATGGCGAAGTCCTTCTTGAGCTGGACGCATAGGAACAACTTGTGCCCGATTTCCATGCTCCTGAGCATCGTGACCAAGTCAAAATGGTCGTCGTAGTCGATGGCTGTCTCGTCAATCAAGAAATCCATCTTGAACTCGGGGTCGTTCTTCACGAATTCGACCATCGGCAAGTAGTCTTCGAAATCCACGATGACTTCGAGCGGGTGGTCGGCAGGAATCTGTGCCACGACTTCTTCGATTGGGGCATCGCTGTGCGTGTGCACGGTAACTTTCGGGAACTTTGCACGGAGCTTGGCAAAAAGTTCGGACTGGGTCAGCCCGCCCTTGTGCGTGGGCGTGCGCGGTACTTCGGGGAGTTCTTCCTTCTTGATGCGGATTGGCTTGAAGGAACTCTTGTAGTCGGGGTGTTCTTCCTTGAACTTGGCGCGGGCCTCGGCCATTTCCTCGTCCTTCATCTCTTCGAGAGCGGCCCAGGTCTTGGCGGCTTCGCGGTAGCGGTCCATGGTGGACACGTCCTTCGGGCGGCCGACATGCCACGGATGGCGGCAGGTTTCCTTCAGGATTTTTTCGCGCAACGTGAGAAGCCCATGGAACAGCGCTTCGGGGCGCGGCGGGCAACCGGGGACGAACACATCGACCGGGATGAGGTTCTGTGCGCCGCGGACAACAGCGTAGTTGTCGTAGATGAACGGGCCACCGCTGATAGTGCATGCGCCCATGGCAATGGCGTACTTGGGGCCGGGAATCTGTTCCCAGAGCATCTGGATGGCGGGAGCCATGCGGCGAGTAATCGTACCTGCCAAAATGAAAAGGTCGGCCTGGCGGGGGGAGGCGCGGAAAACTTCGGAACCGAAACGCGCAATGTCGTAACGGGCCATGGAACTGCTCATCATCTCGATGGCGCAGCAACTCGTACCGTAGGTGAGGGGCCAGATGGAATTGGCTCGGGCCCAGTTCACGACGTAGTCGACAAGGTTGACTATGTATTTGCCGCCGGGAATCGGGTCAAGGATTTTCGGGGTGTAGTTGATTATTCCCATTTGAGAATTCCTTTTTTCCAGGCGTAGGCGAGGCCTGAAACAAGAATCGCTATGAATACGATCAGGTCGATGATGACGACCATGGGAGAAAGTGCGGTGTGTCCCGCCATAATTTCTTTGAAGTTCGCCAGAACGGGGAACAAGAAGAGCGCTTCGATGTCGAATACGAGGAACAGCAGGGCGAACAAGTAGTACCCCACCTTGAACTGGATTCTCGCGTTGCCGATAGTCTCCATGCCGCATTCGTAAGGGGCCATCTTGTTCTTGGTGTTCCTGGTGCGGTAGCCGAGCAAAAGCCCGGTGATGGTCGCCGCTGCCGCGATGAACGCACCCAGGAAGAGGAAGATTGATAGGATTATGTATTCAGACATGGCTAGTTACTCATACCTCACAGTTCAAAACTCACAACTCACAACTGATAACTGAAAACTCATAACTCACAACTCTAATAGAAATTCTGCAATTCCTGCACGGTTCCGAACAAGGTGTTCCCTATCTGGAATCGTTCCATGACATGCTTCATCAGTTCCTTGAACTCGTCGAGGGTGGCGGCATTCATGGCGTTCAATTTCTGCTGGATGCTCGTGACGAACCCGGAGCCGACTGGCTTAGCCTTCATGTCTTGCATGGAGGTGCTCCACTGCTGCAACATGCGGTCGGTCTCGATTCTTGAGATGATGTAGCGAGTTGTGGAAAGCAGTTCTTGCAAGAAGTGGACCAGGAAGATCTCCTCTTGCAAAATACCCCAGCGTTTGTCTTTGGAATAAAGCGTTGCGTTGTCGGCCTTGCCGTAGAACACTGCCGCTTGGGCGTATTCGAGGCACGTCATGAGCAGGCGCTCGTAATGCTTGATTTCTTTTGTCAGGTGTTGGAACCACCCGGAATAAGTGCCCGGGGCCGATGGATCCCCGCCGGGGGTAAGGGCACGGAACGCGTAGTAGACCTCCTCATAATAGCGGTTACGCATGCGGCAGTTGAATGCGCGGTTCTTGAGTGTGTAATCGCTATGGTGGAGTGTCGTTATCATGCGTTCTCAACCTCTCTTACGCCTGAAATCAGGTGAATCTTGCTGATGATCGTATCGACCTGTTCCTTGCGGAAAGCCTTGAACACGAGGCGTATCCTTCCAGAATACTTGGCACTGACGACCGACATCCTGTCTAGGAATACGTTTGCGTTCTTGAGTTCCTGCAATATATCCAAGGTAATATTCTTTCGGTTGTCTGTCTCGATGGTGAGGTGCGCCGTGAACGGTTTTGTGGTGTCTTCGCTCCATTTTACGGCGATTTGCTGGCTGGCCGGCAGTTCCTTGAGCGACTGGCAGTGGATTTTGTGGACCTCGATGCCTATCTGTGGACGGAGGACGCCGACGATATCGTCGCCAGGGACCGGTGCGCAGCAATCGGCAAAGTGGATGAGCAAACTCGTTTCCTGCCCAATCTGCAGGGGCATGTCGTCGCCGCGGTCTCGGTTAAACGTCGGGAAGAATCGCAGTGCGCTGACTTCCTTGGGGGCGATGTCGCCATGGCTCAAGAAGCGCTGGATGTCGGCGAGAGGGAGTTCGCCCTGGCCGATGCGCTCGAAGAGGTCTTCCTTGGACTGGACACCGAAGTAGCGCTTGATTTCTTCTTCGGGCGGGATATGCTGCTTGCTGATTTTCTTGAGGCGGAGCTCGCGGGTCCAGATTTCCTTGCCCAGGCTGCGGGCTTGCTGGATGATGCTTGTGCGCATCCAGCGGCGGAGTTCCTGCTTTGCCTTGACCGTTTTTACGATGTCGAGCCATTCGGGGCTGGGCTCCTGGTTTTGGCTCTTGAGCACCTGGATGGTGGCTCCGTTCGGGATAACTTTGTCCAGACTCACCACCTCGTCGTTGATACGGGCGCCGATACAGTGCAACCCGAGCTCGCTGTGGATGGCGAACGCGAAGTCGAGTACGCACGAACCGTTCGGCAATTCGATGGAGTTGCCCTTGGGCGTGAACACGGTGATGCCTTCCGGCTTCAGGTCCACCTTCAAGAAGTCCAGGTATTCCTTGCTGTCCGAAATTTCCGACTGCAACTTCACCATGTGGTCGAGCCAGGCGAGTTCTTCGCCTTCGTGCTGCGTTTCCAGCTTGTAGGCCCAGTGTGCGGCGAATCCCTTCTCGGCGGTGAGGTCCATGTCCTTGGTGCGGATTTGCACCTCGACCATCTTGTTCTCGGGACCGATGACCGTGGTGTGGATGCTCTGGTACAGGTTCGGCTTAGGGGTGGCGATATAGTCCTTGAAGCGGCTCTGCATGGGCGTCCAGAGGTTGTGGACGTAACCCAGGGCCAGGTAGCATTCCGGGATGGTGTCGACGATGATGCGGATGGCGAAGATGTCGAAGATATCTTCGAATTGGCAGTCGCGGTTCACCATCTTGTTATGAATGCTGTAAATATTCTTGGTGCGCCCTTGGATGGTGCAGTCAAAATCTTCCAGGGCCATCTTGATTTGCAGAGGCCCGATAACGGACTGGATATATTTTTCGCGGCTTTCCTTGTTCTCGATGAGTGCGTCGACGATTTTCTGGTATTCGTCGGGGTTCACGTACTTGAACGAGAGGTCTTCCAGCTCGTTCTTCAGGTTGTAAAGACCGAACCTGTGGGTGAGCGGAACGTAGATATCGAGTGTTTCCTGGGCAATAGAGCGGCGCTTCTCGGGCTTCATGTATCGCATGGTACGCATGTTGTGGATGCGGTCCGCGATTTTGATCATGATGACCCGCGGGTCCTTGGCCATGGCGGTGATGAGCTTGCGGTAGGTCTCCGCCTTCTGGGCGGTTTTGCTTGCTTGCTGCGCTTCCGTAATCTTCGTGACGGCATCCACCATGAACGCCGTTTCGTCCCCAAATTTTTCCGAGATTTCTTTCAGCGTATGCGGGGTGTCTTCAACAACGTCGTGGAGGAGCCCTGCCAAGACGGTGGGCTGGTCCTGCTTCAGGTCGGCGAGAATCTTTGCGACTTCGTACGGGTGTTCCGTGTAGGGCATGCCGCTCTTGCGGTACTGGCCCTCATGGGCATCGGCAATGAAGGCCACTGCAGTCTCCAGAATCCCACGGTCCAGCTTGGGATTCTTGCGTATGAGCATGTCGACGATATGCTCTTGGTTCGTTGTCAGACTGAGTTGTTTCATTACCCCCCAATTTATTTAAAAAATGGGCAGTCAATTTGCTTTATTTTCTAAAAAAACGAAAAAATAAGATATTCTGTGTAGTTGGAGCCGTTAAGACCCCGTTGCATTCAAAAGGGAATAAATTATTTTCGTTTTACATATTTTGTGTAACCACTGGTGGAATGTACAAACATCGTAAAAAAGCGATTGATGTTGTTGTTTTAGTGAATTTCTCTCGGGTGGAACATCCTGTGTTCCTGCTTGATGAATTCCTTGTCGATGTGCGTGTAAATTTGCGTGGTGCTGATGTCTGCATGGCCCAGCAATTCCTGCAGGACGCGCAAGTCCATGCCCGCCTCCAGGCAGTGCGTGGCAAAGCTGTGGCGGAAGGTGTGCGGCGAAACTTTTTTGGAAAGGTGGGCCGTGTGCTGCTGCACGATTTTCCAAGCACCCATGCGGCTCATCGGCTTGCCACGGGAATTTAAAATTATGTTGTCTGTAGTCGGATGGGTGAGGGGGCGTCCCTCCTCAATCCAGGCGCGCAAATTTTCTTTCGCCTTGCTACCGAGCGGTACCAGGCGTTGCTTGTTGCCCTTGCCAATAGGGGTAAGCCACTCGTTTTCAAGGTCCAGTTGCGATAGCTTGATGCCCAAGGTCTCCGAGATGCGGAGACCTGCACTGTACATGAGTTCGAACAGGGCTGTGTCGCGGAGCGGGTTCTTGCCGTTTGCTGCACTCTCGAATACGCTGTCAATTTCTTCGCGGGTGAGGTACTGGGGCAAATAATGGCCCAACTTGGGGCGTTCGAGCATCGATTCAGTGCTGTAGTCGTACTCGCCTTCTTTTTGCATGTACTTGAGGAACCCGCGTAGGCTCGAGAAGTGCCTCGCAATGGATGTGGGGGAGTATTCCTCCTGCCCGGCGGTGAACGTCAGGAATTCGTCCAGTTTTTCCGGGGTCAAATCCTTCAGGTCTAGGCCGGTTTCATCGAGCCAGGCGATAAAGTGCCTCAAATCCTCCTGGTAGCTCTGGATTGTGGCGGGTGAAAGGTTCCGTTCCACTCCCAAGAAGGCCAGGTAGGCGTCCATGCGGTTCGAATTGAGGCTCATTTTATTCCTTGAATCTTAGTCCTTGACGCAGCGGATTGCCGTGAAGTGCCTGCGGTACTGCGAAATTTCCTTGGTAATCGCCTTGGGTTTACCTTGGCCTGTATAATAATAATACATGACCGTATCTGCAGGGTTGTGAACGGCGAGGCACGCCTCCTGGTCGATAGACAGGGTCTGCTGATTTTGCCTGCCGTAGCTGAAGACATCGGCTTGCGTGTAGCAACCGTTAGGAACGATCCCGAAGCCGTACTTGTCCATGCCGTGATTTTTGGTTATTGTTTTTCCTACAGAATTGATGTATTCCCATCCGTAAACGGCTTTAAGGTCGATGCCCGCGGAATCGCCGACAAAGTCCAGCAGGTCGTCCCAGTCGCCTAGGGTCGGCACATGCCACCCGCTAGGGCACAGAGCCTCTGTAGTGTCGGTGACCAAGGGGTACCTGTAGTAGCGTCCGTACTTGGCGCAGGAATCCATGTAGCAATAGCTTTTCGTGGAGTCGACAGCCTCGTAGCGCAGATTTTCGGCCATCCAGGTGACTCCGTTCATCTCGACGGTCCTGTATTCCTGTCCGTCGCGGTTGTCGGTCAGCGTTCCGTATTCGCCGGTGTAGCCGTAGGCGACGGCGGTGTCGTTGACACAGCGGACGTTGTGGTAATAGGCTATCGAAGAATGTCCTACGTACAGGGTATCGTGAAGGAGGCTTCCGTTTTTGGAAGAGGTGAGGATGTATGCCACGCTGTCCTTCTTAATGTCGCTGCTCCAATAGTTTTCACTTCCGCTACGATTGACACCTATGGCACTGCGGTCGAAGAAACCGTAGAACGAGGAATCGTTCCTTGCGTATCCGGACAGGGACATCGAGAATCCAAATTCGTCTTTCCCGCCATAATAATTGGAAAGCAGGTGCTCGGCCTTGGTATCGAGCCCCCCGAAATAGACAAGCGTGTCGAAGTCGGCCTTCGACGGCAGGTGCCATCCGTCGGGGCATGCGGTCTTTGCCTCGTCGAAGGTATAGTACCGCCCGAAGGTGCTGCAATAGTCGGAATAACGGTGGTCCTGGTAACAGAAGCTGTTTTCCGTTTCGTAGTTCAAGTTCTGCGACATCCACTTCTGCGGGCCGATAACAGTGGTCTTGTAGGTCTGGCCGTCGCGCGGATCGGTGAACTTGCCGTAATTGAAGGAGGGATTCAAAAGCGAGTCCGTCATGTCGGGGGCGGAGCGGCTCTTGACGCAATAGTACTGCTGGGCGGTGCTTTCGCGGAGGGTCCTGTCGGAATATGCCGCGTCGGAAGACTGGAGGAACGTGATTCCGTCTATCATGACGTCTTGAGCGGATTGGATGTTCAAGCCGTATGCGTTGAGGCCATTTCTGTAATTCCAGCCGGTCTTGGACTTGAGCATGATTCCCGCGAAGCATTTGCCTCCGATGCTCTCGAAAAGTTCCGCCCAATCTTCCTCATCGGGGGTGTGCCAGCCGAAGGGGCAATAGTATTCCGTCCAGGATTCTATCTTGACGGGCGTCTTGACCCATTCCTGGTTCCCGATCTTGACGGATTTCTTCCCGCCGACATCGCCGTATTCGCATTTGTCCTTGCCATCGACATTGCACGGCTTGACCTTGGGAGCCCATGCGGAATCCTTGCAGGTTTCGTCGTTGGATTTCACCGAGGCCTTGTCGTTCACGTTTGGCCAAGGGGTGGGTGCGTCTCCCTTGATGCAGCGCAGTTGCGCGACCCTGGGATCTTTAAGCTTATCCTCCGAAGTACTGACATAGGTGACGTTGAACGGAGTGGTGCGTTCGGTTTCTGCCATGGCTATGCCCGTGTACAATTTCCCTGAGTTGCGGGTATTGTACGGTGTCCAGAAATAAAAATCGGTATTGACCGAAAATCCGTAGGCATCGGTTCCGCAGAGGTCGACCTTGGCGAAACAGTTGTCCTTGCTCATCAGGTTCCTGGCGCCGTCGGAATACTTGTAGTCAGAGAACTTGCGGCCTCCCGTGTTCGAGAACAGGGTCGCCCAGTCACTTCTTGTCGGGATTCTCCATCCGTCGGGACATATTCCTTGGACTATAGTGTCACAAACATTCGAAAGGGAACAACCATTCGAAAGGGTGTCCATTATAGTTGTCCAGGTGTACTTTCTCCCGTACTTTTTGCAGTCGGTATCGGTGGAGTCATAGCATTCGCTGCCGGATTCCGTTTTGTAGTTCAGGTTCTCGGCCATCCAAGTCTGTTCGCCGATCGTGACGGTCTTGTAGGTCTTGCCGTCGCGCTTGTCGGTGAATTTCCCCTTGACGACTGTGGACGGGTCGACCGTGTAGCTGTCGGAACTGGTAGACTTCTTGCTACTGCTCGATTTCTTGCTCGATGAGGAATTTTTCTGCGAATCGGAATCGTTTTCAGAATCAGAATCGTCATCCGGTTCCTCGCTGCTCGAAGACGACTTTTTCTTTGAGTCGGAGGAGTTTTTCTTGCTCGACGAAGAGTCGCTTTCCGAATCGGACGAACTTGAAGAAATTTCCTCGTCGTCGGAACTTGCGTCGGTGGAACTTTCCCCGCTACAGCATAGGAGGAAAAATGGAAGAACCAATGCGAGGTAAGGTGCTATTCTCATAAAATTCTCCTTGCTTTTAAATGAATATAGAATTTTTTTTAATTTTTTTATAAAAAACCCTTGACAAGTCTTTTTTGTTTTTTTATAATTGTGCGCGTCCAAGCGACAATGGATGATTAGCTCAGTTGGTAGAGCAGCTGACTCTTAATCAGCGGGTCGCAGGTTCGACCCCTGCATCATCCACGAAAGTGCCGATTCCAAAGAGGAATCGGCATTTTTTTTCAAGAAATTCTATTTCCTAATAAAAAAGCCTGCCGCCGAGTTTTATCGGAGGCAGGCTTTTTGGTTGTGTCGGCGCAAGAGGCCGACACGGCAATGGATTTAGAGGAACAACCTCAAGCCGATGGACAGGTCGACAGCCCTGAAACTCCAGTATTCGTCCTTGCCGTCGTCACGGATGTACAGATCGTCATAGATATCGGAAATACCGAGGTTCACGCGCGTGTAAATGCCGAAGTGGCTGGTCGCGTTGATGCCCATACCCATGATGAAGTCCCAGGACATCGGAGCACAGTGGTCTTCGTGGAGGTCCTGGTCTACTCGCTTATTTCCGTTGATGGAAATTTGGAGGTTGTTGTACAGGGGAACTTCGATTTCGGCGCCGATGAAGAAGTTGACGACACCAGAACGGGTGGCGTTAATATTCATCTGGAGGGGGAAACCGAGCGAGTAAGCTACGATCTTGTCTTTACGCGCTTCCCTTTCGTATGTTGTTCGATTGCTTTGGGTGAAGGAATTGGATTCTTTTCTATAGATGAACTGAGAACCCAGTTCGAAGCTGAAGATATAGTCGCTTATGGGCATGGTCACGAATGCACCAGCGTTCCAAGTCAAGCCTTCGTCGAGGTCATCGTTATCTTCGCCTTCGAATTCGCTGGTACCGATAGAGGCCTGGACACCGTAATGTATAGTCTGCTTGGGATGGAGCTTAGGTGCGGGAGCCGGAACCGGTGCCGGCTGGTAGGGCGCTACCGTGACAGGCTGGGGTTGCGGTGCTACGACTGGTTGTGGCTGATTTTGTTGTTGGGGTTCAGTCGAGTTGGCATAGTAGAAAATTACGGGGACCGATTCGCCATTTTGTGCCGTCTGGTTCGCTGCGGATGCGTTCGTAGGCTCGTTTGGAGCTGGGGCTACAACGGGAGCGGGATCTGTTTGTTCGGCAGCAGGTGCGGGGGCCGCAACAGACTGTTCTGCTGGAGCTTCAACGGGTGCAGGAGCTGCGACTGGGGCTGGTTCTGCAGCGGGAACTACTTGGGGAGCGTCTTGGGCGACAGCAAAGGTTGCTAAACAGAATAGCGATGAAATGGCAAGGATAAATTTGTTTTTCATGAATTACTCCTTAATATGTACTTCATTAAACTATTTAATTTTTTCCTATAAAGAAAGAAAACTTGGATATTTTCTTCATCTTTTTTTATTTTCCCCAAAAAAATTATTTTTTTTTGTTATTTTTTTGTATAATGGGATGTAAAGTTTAAGAAATAATATTGCTCATCGAGGATAGCAAAGAAATGAAAATTATTTTGCCGGTTGCTGGTAATGGCATAAGACTTCGTCCCTATACAGAGGATCTTCCGAAATGTCTGTTGCCTGTAGCGGGAAAGACCATTATTGACTGGATTGTTGAAGATTCTTTGGCGTTGGATCCGACCGAAACCATTTTTATTACGGGTTATAAGGCCGATAAGATTGATAGTTATTTGCAGGGTAAGCCTGAATGGGGTAAGGTCCGCACGGTTCGTCAGGAAAATCCCCAAGGTTTGGGGGAGGCGATTAGCCTTGCCTTGCCGTTTGTGAATGATGACGAACCCCTGTTGATTATTCTAGGTGATACGCTTTTCGAGGCTGACCTTTCCATTCTCGCAAATGCCGAGGAGAATGTTCTTTATACTTATAAGGTTGAAGACCCGTCCCGTTTTGGCGTTGCCGTGACCTCGCCTGATGGTCGAATTAAGCGTCTTGTGGAAAAGCCGCAGGAATTCGTGAGCGACGAGGCTATTGTCGGTATTTATTACATCAAAGATGTGAAGGCTTTAAAAGCAGCCCTTAATTATTTGATGGAAAATAATATACGGACTAAGAACGAGTTCCAGTTGACGGATGCGCTCGAAAGGATGATTGAACAGGGCTTTAAGTTCAAAACAGCTCCCGTTTTTCGTTGGTTGGATTGCGGCTTGATGGAAACGCTCCTGCATACGAATGCGTATATGCTTAGTCGTAGCGATAACAGTGCCAATTTCGGTGCCAAAGGTGTGCAAGTCATCCCTCCGTGCTACATTGGCAAGGATGCTAAGATATACGGATGCAAGATTGGGCCGTATGTCACGGTGGGGGACGGCTGTGAACTTTCCGGTGTTGAAATCAGTAATTCTATTGTCTGGAGTGGAGTGAAGATTACGAACGGTAAAATTTGCAATTCTATTGTTCATAAATAAATCTTTACCTCTCTTTGAGATTCACGCAACACTTTTTTCCTCTTTAGCGACACGTTTTTATGTGTCGCTATTTCTGCATTGTATATTCCTGCCTAGGGAAACCTTTCATTTCAAATAGGAGTATCTAAAATGAATTGCAAAAAAATAGCCTTGGCCGTGTCCCTCGCGGCTGTATTCTATTTCACAGGCTGTGGTGACGATTCGTCCAATTCGCCGTCCGCGGCCGCGGCTGGCGGCGACGAGACCGTTCTTTCCAGCGGTTCCAATGGTGACGAAGGTGGTGAAGTGACCTCCAACGATTCCAAGGATGGAAAGGAAAAATCTGCCGAGTCCACGGATTCGAAGGGTTCCAAGGACGAAAAGGCCTCGGGCGACAAGGAAAAGAAGGATTCCGGCGATTCTAAGGATTCTGGCGATAAGAAGGATTCTTCTAGCGATTCCAAGGATTCTGGAGACAAGGACAAGACTCCTTCCAGTGATTCCAAGGATGATGGAGCGAATCCAACGGTCCCAGGTGGGATGACGTTTGATTCGACGGCCTTTGCCAGCATGTTCTCTTGCACCGAGGAGGGCGCTACCCAGAACCAGATGGGTTACGTGAGTGTTTGCACGAACGGCCAGTGGGTTTATGATTCCACGGCGACTGCCGAAGCCAACAAGTGCGACGAGGAAGGTGCCACGAAGACGGATTCCTCGTCAACGATGGGTTTCACGATGGCCATGACTTACGTCTGCAAGGACGGTAAGTGGTCTATGAATATGGGTTCTGGCGTTTCGGGGACCCCGTGCGATGTGGAAGATTCCACCAAGGAAGAGAACGGGAAGTCCTACATCTGCAAGGAAGGCAAGTGGGAACGCGATAAGGCTGCTGAAGCCGAAAAGAACAAGTGCGATGTGGAAGACTCCACCAAAATCGAGAACGGGAAGTCCTACATCTGCAAGGAAGGCCAGTGGGCCCGCGACAGGGAAGCTGATGCCGAAAGGAACAAGTGTGACGAGGAAGGCGCCACGAAGGACAGCACTTCGATGGGCATGTCAATGAAGTATGTATGCACGGACGGCCAGTGGAAAATGGATATGTCCAGCTTTACGGGTGGCGGATTCAACATGGGTGACAGCACTGGTACCGGCTTTAACTTCGGTGGCCGCCGCGACAGCACGGGTGGTTTCAATATCGGTGGGGGCACCAAGCCCGTAGTCCCGGATTCTACCGCAACTGAATAGTAGTTTGTCCTAAAAATCCACAAGCAAAGGCCCCGGCATAGCTGGGGCCTTTTTGGTAAATGAGGCTCGAGGCTCCAGGCTCGGGGCTTTTTGCCCCTAGATCCTAGCCTCTAGATTCTAATCCCTTACGCTTTAATAATCGTATCCTTAGCGAGGACCACGATTCCCGATTCGGTTACGTGGAAGAGCTTTTTGTCGCGCTCCAGGTCGTAGCCGATCTGGAAGCCGGCGGGGATGTGCAGGCCCTTTTCGATAATTGCCTTGCGCACCTTGGCGCCCGGTCCGATTGTCACGTTCGGGAAGAGGATAGATTCCTCGACGAGCGCATCCTTCTGGATGGTGACACCCGGGCTGAGGATGCTCTTGACGACCGTACCGCCGCCGATGATACAGCCTGCGGAAACGATGGAGTCGATGGCCGCTCCCTGGTGGGCGTCGCTGTCGCCAGCAAAGAAGCGGGCAGGCGGCTGGTTCCAGTTGAACGTGCGGATAGGCCAGTAGTTGTTGTACAGGTCGAACGGCGGGTTCTCGGAGCAGAGGTCCATGTTCGCCTCGAAGAAGGCGTCGAGCGTTCCCACGTCGCGCCAGTAACCCTTGGTGGAGGCTTGTTCGCCGCGCACGATGTTCGTGTTGAAGTCGTACACGTAAACGGGGAACTCGTTGTACAGGTTCGGGATGATGTGCTTGCCGAAGTCCGTGGCGCCGTTCTGTGCGCCCTTCAGGAGTTCGCGCACCAGGAACTTACTCGTAAAGATGTAGTTGCCCATGCTGGCGAGGCAGTAGCCCGGATTGCCCGGCATTTCTTTGGGGTTCTTGGGCTTTTCTTCGAAGCCGATCATGCGTCCGTCCTGGTCGACTTCGATGATGCCGAATTCGCGGGCTTCCGCGACGGGGACGGGGATGGCCGCGATGGTGAGGAGCGCCGCTCTGCTCAGGTGGAAATCAATCATCTGGTTGATGTCCATCTTGTAGATGTGGTCGCCGCCGAAAATTGCCACGAGGTCCGGTCGTTCGTCCGTGATGAGGTTGATGTTCTGGAAAATCGCGTCGGCCGTCCCCTTGTACCAGTCGTCGCCGGTGCGCATCTGCGCGGGCACGAGGTCCACATACTGGTCGAGGCTCGCGTTCAGGTTCCAGGCCGCCGAAATGTGCTTGTTCAGCGAGTCACTCTTGAACTGCGTAAGGACCTTGATCTTGAAGATACCGGAATTGATGAAATTGTTGAGGACGAAGTCGATGATGCGGTAGGTCCCGCCGAAGTGGACTGCCGGCTTGGCACGGTCGCGGGTGAGGGGTTGGAGACGGCTGCCTTGGCCGCCCGCCATGATCATGCACAGGATGTTTTTTTGGTGTTCTCTATAATAGGACCAGCTCATAATGCCTCTGGATGGATTCCTTGCTCATTGTTACGTGTGAAATTTACCTTTTTTTGGGGTTAAAAGGAGGCCGGTCGGCACTAAAAATGCTATTTTTGCTCCGTTCGAAATTTCTCGAAACTAACGTTAAACCAAATAGGAGCTCATAATGAGTCTTACCCTTAACGATATCAAGCACCCGAGGATCAGTACCTGGGTGAATGAAATGATTGCCATGTGCGAACCGGACAACGTTGTTGTCGTTGACGGTACCAAGGAAGAATACGATGCCCTCATGCAGAAGTGCGTCAAGGCTGGCCTTGCCACTCCGCTCAAGAAGAAGGAAAACTGCTTCTTGTTCCGCTCTCTGCCGTCTGACGTGGCCCGTGTTGAATCCCGCACGTTCATCTCTTCCGTGAAGGAAGAAGATGCCGGTCCGACCAACCACTGGATCGACCCGTCTGAACTTAAGCAGACGATGCGTAAGCTTTACAAGGGTTGTATGCACGGCCGTACCATGTACGTGATTCCGTTCTGCATGGGCC
>CAMJHM010000043.1 GCA_946405515.1 uncultured Fibrobacter sp.
TGGACCTCCCCTTCGGTGCTTCCAAGATGTGCGCCGCCGTCCCGAACGACAGCCCAGTGCAGTCGCTCGACGAGCTCAAGGACAAGACGATTGCCACGAGCTTCCCGCATATCGTGGAAGGTTTCTACAAGAAGTCGATGGACTTCGTGGTGCTCGAAGGCGCCGTTGAAATTTCCGTGAGCCTCGGTGTGGCCGACGCCATCGTCGACGTGGTGGAAACCGGTACGACGCTCAAGCAGGCAGGGCTCCGCATTGTGGGCGACCCGCTGTTCAGGAGCAACGCTGCGCTGTTCTGCAATCCGCAGAAGACCGAGCTCGAAGAAGTCAATACGCTCATCCGCCGCATCCAGGGCAAGCTGGTCGCGCAGTCCTACATGATGATCGAGTACGACTGCCCCGCCGAACTGTTGCAGAAGGCATGCGAAATGACTCCGGGCCTCGACGCCCCGACGGTCACCAAGCTGCACGGCCGCGAATGGTACTCCGTGAAGGCCATGGTCCCGCAAGAAGAAGCGAACGCCATCATGGACCGCCTCTGGGACGTGGGCGCAAGGAGCATCCTGCTGTTCGGAATCAAGAGCGCCAGAATTTAGACGAAAGAACGCCGCTCCGCGGCTACAGACGAAAGACGAGAGATTGCTTAAATAGAAATCCTCACCTTTCTTCTGTAGAAATTCTGCCGTCACACAAAATTTCACCTTTCTCTTTCGTCTATCGTCTTTCGTCTATCGTCTAAAAAATGCATTCTCTCGCTTATTTAGCACGCCAGCCTATCCTTGACCGCGAAGGCAAGATTTACGCCTACGAACTTTTATTCCGCGATTCGCCCGAAAGCGACATTGCCGTGATTTCAAGCGATGTACAGGCGACGGCCCAGGTGCTAGAAAATGTCCTCAACAACATCGGGTTCCAGCGCCTCATCGGTGACCACAAGGCGTTCATCAACTGCAGCCGCCAGATGCTGCTCGACAATATTTTCGGATTATTGAACCCTGCGAACTTTGTGCTGGAAATCCTGGAAGACGTGGAAGTGGACAGCACACTCATCCGCGCCGTAGAACGCTACAGGGCCCGTGGTTTCGAAATCGCATTGGATGACTTCATCTACAACGACGATTACATCCGCCGGTTCGAGCCGCTGTTCAAGTACGTATCTTACGTGAAAATGGATATCGCGGACAACGACAAGGAATCGTTGGAAAAGGCGGTCCAGTTTTTCCGCCCCATGCACATCAAGATTCTCGCCGAAAAGGTCGAAGACGAATCGACATTCAAGAAGTGCCTCGACGACGGCTACGACTACTTCCAGGGATTCTTCTTTGCCAAGCCCGAACTGGTGACCGGCCAGAAGATTGACGCGACCTCTGTCGCCATCCTGCGCATTTTGCTGTTGCTCCAGTCGCGCCCGAGCTTGGAAGAACTTTGCGAAAAACTCGACGAGACACCGGACATCGCAGCGAACCTGCTCAAGTTCGTGAACTCGGGCAACAACGGCGATGGCAACGGAATCAAGACCGTGAAAGATGCCATCGTGTGGGTCGGCATGAGCCACATCCACAAATGGCTGATGCTCATGCTTTATGCGCGCCCGGAACTCGGCATCTCGCCACAGAGCTCGCCGCTATTCCAGAGTGCGGCTCACCGTGCCAAGTTCCTCGAAATCGTCGCGAAGGCTATCGAACCGACAAACCCGCTGTTCGCTGCAAAGGCATTCATGGTTGGGCTCATCAGCCGCATGGACGCACTGGTGCGCGCGCCCCTCGAAACTATCCTCCCCGAATCCCCCGCCGACGACGAAATGAGCGAATCCCTGCTCAACAGGAAGGGGCGACTCGGTACGCTGCTCCGGCTTGCGGACGCCGTCGAACTCGACGACCGCAAAGCCATCCTCATGACAATCGAAGAATTGAAGATTTCCACCAAGCAGCTGAACCGCTGCATCAACGAGGCATACAGTTGGGCCAATGAATGTTGAACCGCAAAGTCTAGAAGCGCTCATCTCCGAATTTGCTTCGCTACCCGGCATCGGACTCAAGACGGCACGCCGCCTTGCGTACCACATGCTTTCGCGTAACAAGGACGACATCCGGCGGTTCGCCGACAACATGATAGCGGCTTCGACTTCGGTCCACCCCTGCCCCAACTGCCATGGTTTTACCGACCAGGAACTTTGCCCCATCTGTAGTTCCAGGACAGGTTCCAAGACTCTCTGTGTCGTGGAGAAAAGCGCAGACATTCTCCCGTTCGAACGGTCCGGCATATACAAAGGACTTTACTTTGTCCTTGGCGGCACCATCTCGCCGCTGGACGGAATCGGCCCAGAACACCTGCACCTGCCGCAACTCGTGGAGCGCATCCGCGAAGAGGGCATCGAGGAACTGATTTTTGCGCTGGGATCGAGCCCCGAAGCAGACAGCACCGTGCTGATGATCGACAGGATGCTCGCCGACTCCCCCGTCAAGAGGACGCGCCTCGCCCGCGGCATCCCGATGGGCAGCGACCTTGAATTTATCGACGAAGTCACCATGCTCAGAGCATTTGAAAGCCGAGGCGCTATATGATTACCGACGAAAAGAAGTCCCATCGCGCCCCCGTCATCGTGGGCGGCTACGAAATCCGCTCCGCCGAGTTTGTCAAGGCGGCAGTGAACCTGAAGGGCCTCCCGGAAGAGCGCCTCCCCCAGATTGCCTTCCTCGGACGCTCCAATGTGGGCAAGTCATCCCTGCTGAACGCCCTCATGGGGGCCAAAAAGTTGGTAAAAGTCAGCGCGGAGCCCGGAAAAACCCGCGAATTGAATTTTTTTAAAGTCAACAACGAATTTTTTCTTGTAGATTTACCAGGTGTAGGCTTTGCCAAGGTGAGCATCAGCAAGCGCGACCAGATGGCAGACTTCATCCGCGAATACGTCGAGAAGTGCAAAGACCTTCGCGGGCTTGTCTACCTGGTAGACATCCGCCACGGAGGTACCGCCATCGACATAGAGACGGTGGAAAGTATCCGTGCAACGGGGTGTCCCGTGCTGGTTGTCGCAAGCAAGCGCGACAAGGTGAACCAGTCGGAATACGCCAAAAGCGTGAAGCTCATCAAGCAACGCCTCGGTTTGGAAACCAATCCGATTTGTGTCAGTTCGCTGAAGAAAACCGGGCTGGACGAACTTTGGGACGAAATCTTGGAAGCTATCAGGCAGGATGCAAGAAGTTAGGAATTGGCAAAAGTTGACTATCTTGGGGAAAGCCTTCCACAGGCTGGGGCTTTTCCTGATGAAGCGTACGGTGGGCCAGGAGGTCGCGCTGTTCTTCCGCGCATACGCATCCCTTTTCAACCGCAGCCGCAGTTTCAAAGCCGATACCAAGAACATCATCGCCCAGGCTTTTTTCACAGGCGTCGAGATATTCCCCATCCTCTTTATCGTGGCAACGTTGTTCGGTGCCGTGGTCATCATAGAAGTGCTCACCATGATGGGCAAGATGGGCTTTGACGACGTTATGGGAAGCCTCATGGTGGTCGTGGTCATCCGCGAACTGGGGCCCATCCTCACCGCATTCCTCATCGCCGGACGTAGCGGGTCTTCGCTCACGACATACATCGGCAGCATGGTCATCAATTCCGAAGTGGACGCGCTTGCAACCATGGGTGTAAGCCCTATCCGCTACCTCGTCATGCCAGGCCTCATTGGCGGGACCATCTCGACATTCGTCATGACGATCCTCTTCAGCGCGATAGCCATCGGGTGCGGCTTCCTCGCCACTCAGGGGCTCTCGTTCCTTATCAGCGATGTCATCCACGCCAAGCTCACCTGGAGCTACCTTTCCTCGGAAATTCTCGATGCGATGTCGCTCACGGACTTCGTACTTATCATCGTGAAGCCGCTCGTATTCGGGTCCATCATCACGACGAACGCCTGCTACCAGGCACTGAACATTCCGCACGATATCCGCCAAGTCCCCAAGGCCACCTCCCGCTCCGTTATCAAGTCCTTCTTGTACATTGTCGTTGCAGACGTGTTTATGTCTATATTCTATTTCCTCGACTACATGAACGAACTCTCGAAAATCATCTAGAGGAAACCATGCCGAACACGAACGCCCTACGAATAGAAGATTTGCACCTGAGTTACAAGGACCTTATCGGCGAACGCTTTTCTAAGCCCAAGACGCTGAGCTTTTTCGAGAAGCAGATGCACACGCCCGAAAAGGAATTGCTTTCTGGTGCCAACATGACTTTGAAGAACGGCGAGACGCTCTGCATCGGCGGACCTTCGGGAACTGGAAAGACGGCCCTGCTGCGAGTTATTGCCGGGTTGAACCGCCCGCTGGCGGGAAAGTTTTATTACTTCGGGGAATACATCCCCCCCGAAAGGCATACCGCTTTGGAAATCGCCCGCCGCCAAGTCGGGCTTGTGTTCCAGAACGGTGCATTGATTTCGAACCTGCGCATTAAGGACAACATTGCGCTCCCGCTGCACTACCACAAAAAAGGCACGCCAAAAGAAATCGAAGAAAAGGTCAACATGGCTATGGACCTGATGCGCGTCCGTAGCGAGGCCAACATGTTCCCGCACCAGTTGAGCATGGGCATGCAGAAGCGCGTGGCCATTGCCCGTTCCTGGGCAATGGACCCTAGACTGCTTTTGATGGACGAACCCACCGCAGGCCTTGACAACTACAACCGTCGCAATCTGTTGCCGCTGATCGACAACATGCGCATCTTGTTCCGTACATCCATCATCATCATCACGCACGATTTGTTGATGGCCAAGGAACTCGGCTGCAACATCTGCTTTGTCTACAAGAAACAGATTACGGAGCCTAGACCGTTCGATTACTGGCTCAACTCGGACACAGATATTTCCAGGGTGCTCTTCCGAGACCTTCACCGCAACGCATAAATATTTCAACGATACCCCATGACCGATACATCCATGTTTCTCCCTTTACCCGACGATTTCCATGCCCACCTCCGCCAGGGCGACCTGATGCCCGCCTACGTACGCGACCTTGTACAGCAATTCGGACGCGCCATCATCATGCCGAACACGATTCCCGCCATGACGAGTGCAAAGGCAATCGCCGAATACAAGGCTCAGATACTGGATGCCGCGAAGGACGTGCGCCCGGATTTTGAACCGCTCATGACGTTCAAACTGAATCCGAATTACACGGAGCAAGATTTGAAAGACATGATGGCGGTAGGCGTTGTCGCAGGTAAATACTACCCCGCAGGCGTCACCACGAACAGCGCCGACGGCATCAGCGATTTCGAAGCGGTATTCCCTGTAGTCGCGATGATGGAAAAACTTGGCCTTGTGCTTTGCGTGCATGGCGAGGAGCCGGGCGAGTTCTGCCTCGACCGCGAGCCCGCATTCATCAAGCGCGTAGAGACTCTTGCATCAAAGTTCCCGAAACTGAAAATCGTCTTTGAACATTTAAGTTCCGCAAAATCAGTCGAGGCGGTAAAGAGGCTGCCCGCAAACGTGGCGGCGACATTCACTGTACATCACCTGATGATGACGCTCGACGATGTAGTTGGCGACGCCCTCAGGCCGCATCACTTCTGCAAGCCTTTGCCGAAGCGGCCTGAAGACCGTGCCGCAATCCGCGAAGCGGCGTTCAGCGGGAACCCGAAATTCTTTCTCGGCACGGACTCCGCCCCGCACCAGCTGGGCAAAAAGGAATGCCCGTGCGGGGCGGCGGGCGTCTACAGCGCTCCCGTGGCTATTCCGCTGTTGGTACAGGAATTCGAGAAAGCCGGCCAACTCGACAAACTTGCAAATTTCATCGGTGGTTTCGGTGCAGACTTTTACGGAATCCCGCGCACGACAAAGCAAATCGAAGTCGTGAAGGAACCGTGGACCGTGCCCACTGTGGTGAATGGCGTGGTGCCGCTTGCCGCCGGGCAGACTCTCGAGTGGAAACTCAAGTAAGCTTCCCTCAAAAAAATAAACAAAGACTTTGCGCGCCAGGGCAATTTTTTTTCAAATTTACGTTCCCTGACCCGCAAAAAATATACATTAAGAGCAAAAAACAATAGGTCTTTTCATGGCATTTTTTCGCGCTGTATTCTATTATATCCTAGTCTTCTCTGGAATGTGCATCTTGGGCCTTCCTTTCATGTTCTTCAAGGGTAAAATCCTGGGACGCTGGCAGGAAAGCACGCAAATCTGTATTCCCTTCTTCAAGACCCTTTTCAAAATTTTCGAAGTCAAGCTCGAAGTCGTCGGCAAGGAGAACATACCCGACCACAAGCAGTTCGTGATTGTCGCGAATCACCAGAGTTTCCTCGACATCAATGTCATTTGGCCATCCATCGCCATCACGGCGTTCATCGCGAAGGCAGACCTTTGGAAAGTTCCTGTATTCAGCTGGGTACTCAACCACATCGGTTGCATCCCCGTGAACAAGAACCCTCGCAAGAACTTGAACATGGGCAAAGTCGTCAAAGACCGCCTCCAACACGATTACACAATCTCGGTGTTCCCCGAAGGCCACCGCAGCGACGACGGGCGTATGCTCCCCTTCCAAAACGGGATTTTCCGCATGGCCAAGGAAAACGAATTCCCGCTGCTGCCGGTCACGCTTGTGGATACAGGCAAACGCCTCTCGAAAACAAAGTGGGCTCAAACGCCGGGCACCGTAAAGATTATCATCCATCCGCTGCAAACACCGGAAACCTTTGCAGACAAGACCGCCAACCAACTGCGTGACGAAATCCACGACATGATTGAATCTGCATTGCCGTACAAGCAACAAGAAATTGCATCTGCCGCCGACAACGGCACAAAGGAGGCCTAGAATGGCTAAGAATTTACCGAGTGAAGAACAGATTATCGCTATCCTCCGTGACGAACCGATGGTCGGGAGCCGCCTGCGCAGCGCGCTCGGGCTGCCCAAGAAGCAGAAAATGGCATTCAAGCAGATGCTCGCCGACATGGTGGACCAAGGACTTTTAAAACGCACGAGCCACAAGGAATACCAGCTTGGCGACGGGGAAAGCCTCGAAGAAAAACGCGACAAGCGCATCAAGAAAATCGCGGAACAGCATCCCGAAGACAATCGCCGTCTAGGTGCCCGCAGCCGTCGCCAGAACGACAAGTCCACCGAGACCCGCGTCAAGCGCGGCATCCTCCACCAGACGGGCGAAGAAGAGTGGGAAGTCCACGAACTCGATACCGGCAAGGTGTACGAGATGTGCCACCGCAGGCAGGCCCCGGGCAAGGAAGGCGAAACCATCAGCTTTACGCTGTACCCGCACCCGAAACTCAAGCACAGCTACCTCGCCAAGGTAGACCGCACTGCCGAAGCCATGAACATCAGCTGGGACGAAGTGAAGACCAAGTTCATGGAAGACGCGAACTTGCCGAAGGACTTCAGCCCCGCTATCAAGAAATATGTGGACGGCGTCAAGGAACCGTGCGGCAAGGATTTCAAGGGCCGCGTGGATTACAGGCAGCTCACGATTCTCTGTATCGACCCCGATGGTGCCATGGACCATGACGACGCCATTAGCGTGGAACGCACTGCGAAGGGCGGCTACAGGCTGGGCGTACACATTGCCGACGTGAGCTACTACGTGCCGGAAGGTTCCGAGCTCGACGAAGAGGCTCTGGAAAGGAGCTACACGCAGTACCTGCCGTGGACCGCCGTGCCGATGCTCCCGGAAAAACTTTCGAGCAATGTATGTAGCTTGCACCAAGGTGTAGACCGCTGCGCATTCACCTGCATGATGGAACTCGACAAGCACGCGAACGTGCTCAGTTGGGATTTCCACCGCAGTATCGTGAAGATTACCAAGTCCATCACCTACGAACAGGCGATGGAAATGATGAAGAACGGCGACGACGACATCAAGGCGCTCGCCGAGGTGACCGCACTTTTGAAACAGAACCGCACCAAGGACGGCCTGCTGGAATTCCAGAGCACCGAATTCGGCTGCAAGTTCAACGAGAAAGGCGAACCGGAAAAAATTTACCCGCGCCTCACCGACGAAAGCAATTCGTGGGTCGAGGAGTGCATGCTCATCGCGAACAACTGCTGCGCCAAGGAACTCAAGAAGCGCAAGCTCCAGGGCATCTACCGTATCCACGAAGCGCCCGATACCAAGGACATCATGGAACTGTACTACATGTACCCGGACCTGTTCAAGGATTCTCCGGTGATGTTGCGCGACTTGGGCAAGCCCCGCAGCGGCGACACGAACCTGAACCCGACAGCGTTCAAGCTGTACGAGCACCTGGTGAAGCGCGCCGAGGGCGACGAAACGCTCACGAACCGCATTTTGCGCAGCATGCAAAAGGCGCACTACGACAGCAACAGCTTTGGCCACTTCGCGCTGAACTGGCAGGACTACGCACACTTCACGAGTCCCATCCGCCGCTACGCCGACCTTTGGTGCCACCGCGAATTGGCGCGCAAGGGCAAAGAAATCAATGCCGAACGCAAGAACAGCGTGATTGAAGTTTGCGATTTGATTTCGGCGAACGAAGTCAAGAACCAGAAAATCGAACGCATCGCCATCAAGGTGTGCAGCTGCTGGATTTTGAAAAGCCGCATCGGTGACGACTTCGAAGCGACCGTCACGGGTATTGAAGAATGGGGCATCTACGTTTCCATCGCCGACCCGATTGCCGAAGGGCTCGTGCGCTTCCGCGACATCGCGGGCGATGACTTCTATGTGTTCAACCCAGACCAAGGTCTTGCCTTCGGCAAGAAGAGCGGGCGCACGTTCCGCCGCGGCGACAAGGTGCTTGTGCGCCTTCTAAGGGTGGACCCTCTGCGCGGTCAGGCGGACTTCAGCATCATCGAAAAACTCAGTTCCGAACCGAAAAAGCGCCGCCGTCAGGGAGACCGCAGCAACGAGGAACGCGCCGACCGCGCCGCCGCGGCGGAAGCCCTCGGCTACGTCAGCCAGCCCGACTTCGACGACGAGCCGGAATACGCCTCCGCAGGGAGCCACAGGAACCGCGGTGGCCGCAAGGGCAATTCACGCGGGGGCAAGTTCGATGCCGACGCTCCGAGTTTCGAACGTACCGGACGCGGGCCACGCAACCGTGCCGAACGCCGTGCAGCCCTGCAAGGCGACGATTTCCACGTAGCAAGCAAGCCGCGCAAGACAAAGGGCGGACGCTTCCGCAAGAGGTAATATGCCAAGCTACAGGAAGATCGCACTCTACGCCAGCTACCAGACCGGAAAAGACCTTCCCGGCTATGTGCGTTTTGCCCTTTCGCGCCTGGCCAAGACCGATTTCCATGTCGTTCTCCTGACAAACGAGCGCGAACTTTCGTCCCAAACATATGAGTTCATCGCCGATAACGATATCGAGCTCTTCTTGACGCAGAACCACGGTTTCGACTTTGGCATGTGGCACCGTTACCTCAAGCTCAAAGTCAACAGCCCCGCCGCGAACGGCACGCAAGATGCCATGGGGAACCTGGACCGCCTCCTGGTGCTGAACGACTCTATCGTCTATTTCCAGGACCATTTCGAGAGGTTCTTCGCCGAAGCCGAAAAAAGCAGCGCCGACGTGGTCTCGCTCACGAGCAGTAACGAGTTCTTCCCGCACCTCCAATCGTTCTTCTTGTACATGAAACAGCCCGCCCTCGGAGCATTCTTCATGCACATTTTCGAAACACCCGAGCAAGACAGTTTCGAAGCGACCGTCCGCAACATGGAAGTCGGCCTGAGCGGAAAATTCGTGGAAGCCGAAGTCCGCATGGAAGCACTCTACCCCACAACCGGCAGCCCCCTGTTTGCTTACAAAGACCTCATTGAACAAGATGCAGGCTTTGTCAAGCGCAAACTCCTGCAACACCGTTTCTCCTTCAAGGAAAAACTTCACTTTATCCGCAACGGAGCATACGACGCGCTCAACGCCGATTACCGTAAAATGGCGAAAGACGCCGGGCTAGACGCCGAATTCAAGGAAGAATGGCTACCGCGTCCCATCGGAGGCAGAGCCCTGCAAGCAGCGAACCAGCTGTGGGAAAAAGCCTTTGACAAAATCGGCTGGCCCGTGTTGCGCACCCTTATCAAGGCCAAGTACAAAATATTGCGCAAGCCTCTCAAGGGCGATGAGTACAAGTAGCGGCGCTACTTGGCTTTAAAGAAAGTGGTTACCTGGATGGAATCCTTTTCCCCCACCCCGGTTTCGTAATGCATGAATCCCAGTGTCCAGGTAACCGTAGAATCTGATTTCATATTGATATTTTCAAACACATATTCTCTAGCGCCGACACGGCGTTTTGTAGGCCATGTGCGGTTGATTTCTACAAAGTCCATAAAATCATAAGCGTTTTCCACGCGCATGACAACTGCCGGGAAACCCGTAAAAGAGAGTCGAGAATTGACAACAATGCGATTTTTCCCTCCCAGCTGAGGGTCGCACACATCCAGAGTATCGAAGAAATCGCGCATCGCAGTAGAATCGAACGGATGCTCCCCCAAATCATAAACATATTCCGGCGGAATGTAATCGGTCAGGCGATTATCGCCATAATTGATAAAGGTCGTATCGTATTTTTTCGTGAACGTGTTTCGGAACAAAGTATCCTTATAGATAGTATCTATCAAGACAACGACCGGAACCGAATCAGGATAGATTTCCATCTTTTTATATTCAAGGTCTGGATGGATCATCGGTTGCATGGCATATTTACACGAAAAAGACTCTTCTTCCATATCGCACGTCAATCGAGTCGATTCACGCAACACCGTATCCAGATGATTCGCAGAATCTCTATATATAAATGACGTATAGGATGATTTTATTTCTACTTCCTTATCAACCGTGTCTTTATAGACAACAACGGTATCGTGAACATAAATCGTATCGGCAGCATTTTTTTCAGCAACTGAATTCTGCGGCGCAGAATCCGCAGAAGGCCCATCGGCAGGGCCGAGGATCAGTTCTTCATTTGAAGTGCAGGCCACAAGGAGCGCTACAGCAAACGCCAAAAGGAACAGAATCCACACAAATTGCAAAATATGTAAGAATGTCCAACGCATACAAAACCGTCATCCCCGCAATAAAAATAACACTTTTCAAAAAAAAGGAAATTTTTTTATACAATCCGCACAAAAGCGTATTTGACGTCACAACATTTTGTCTTAAAACGTCCCGTCAAAGCAGGAACAACATATTTTTTTCGTAATTTATCCGTACCGGAGCAATCTTTAGTTTTTTCACCAGCCCGTAATGTCGATAATCATAGTTTATCCGCACAATTGGAATCACGAGGCGTATAAATTTCCACGGCAAATCTTCCTTCGTTTCCGCAGCTATTGTTTTTTACCGGAATTCGTCCTCCACCTCTTATATGATCAATCCAGTATATACGTCTATTTTTTTGATGAAAAGACCACTCATATTCAATAAACGGATATTTTTCATTATCACAAAATACATCCATGTCCAATCTGCATTTTATCTCATCCTTCCCATGCCATATAGGATTTTCAGTTTTTACCTCATACGTAAAAAGCCCCAATCCATCCTTGTTGCGATACTCATTCTTAAAGCCATCAACAGAATCAGGGAACCCAAGCAGAACGCCATCCCTGTTGGAGATGAGAACTGAATCATCGCATGTAATCGTTGCCCAGGCAGAATCTACACCATTAGGGTTGGACACATGCACCTCGTTTATGCAAGGAGAAAAAGAACCACTAGGATCTTGGTCCAAAAGGCACCCTGACAGCAAAAGCATCAATAAGAAAAAAAATATTCCCTTCATGTTATAAATATATACGAAAAATCCCCGGCTTTGCCGGGGACCTTGCACAATACTTTCTTTTTCGCCTTTACTTCACAATTTTGGCGTCTTCCACCTTCTTGCCATTGATGGTCTTGGGGGCAGAGCCTGTGTCGCGGCGGATTATCTTGTACTGGATAATGCTCCAGATGTTAGAAACAATCCAGTAGAGCACGAGGCCGGAGGGCATCACCGCACTGAACAGGAACATCATCGCAGGCATCATCCACACCATCATCTTCTGCTGGGCAGGGTCCATGCCGGCGCTGCCGCTCATGGTAACCTTTGTCTGGAAGTACGTGGTGACCACCATGATAATCGGGAGCAATGCGAGACCCGACGGCATGAGGTACGGAATCGAGATGCCGCTCCAAATCACGTCGCTGCGGCTGAGGTCAGAAATCCAGAGGAACGCGGGCATGCCACGGAGTTCGATGGCGCGGCCGAGCACAAAGAAGAGGCCCATGAAAATCGGCATCTGGATGAGCATCGGGAGGCAGCCGCCGGAGCAACTGGCGAGCGGGTTCACGCCGTTCTTGGAATAGAGTTCCATGATGGCGGCCTGCTTCTTCTGCGGATCGCTCCTATACTTCACGTTGATTTCGTCGAGCTGCGGCTTGAGCTTGCTCATGGCCGAGGTGGACTTCATCTGCTTCACGGTGAACGGGGTCGTAATGCCGCGGACAATGAAGGTCACGAGGATGATAGCGACACCGTAGTTCGGAATCATGGAGAAGAAGAACTTGAGGAGCTTGAGCAGCATGGCGCAAATCCAAACGAACCACACGTCGGCACCGCACCATTTCCAGCCGCTCACGATAACCTTCTCGTAGCCCTTGCCGTAGGGAGAAACTTCGTCCCAAGAAAGTGGAAGGACCATGAAGTCGTAACTGAGAGAATCCGAACCGCGGAGATCGTCGGTAACGGCAATCTTGTAGGTGCCCGGATCATATTCGTTGTCGGCAATCTTCATCGGCTTCGCTTCGAGCGTCGCGGGGACCGGGGTATCGAACTGCACGGCCATGGCGACGTACTTGCGACGGATACCCGCCCAAGACATATTGCCATCGTTGAACTTTTCAGGGTCACGGACCATTTCGCGTTCCACGCCGCTACCGGCGCTGTAAATCACTTCGCTAAAGAAGTAGCTCGTGCCGCCGAAGCTCTTGCCCTTCGGGATAACTTCGGTTTCCTTCATGCCGCCCTTCCAGGCCAGTTCGTAGGCTTCGGGCTTGAACCCGACAAACTTGTTCACCTGGCGAACGGCAGCGCCGTCCTTGGTAAAGCCGTAGCTACGCACAACCTTGTTGCCGTTAGCATCGGAGAACACGAACTCGACCGTAGCCTTGTCTTCGACAACAATCTTTTCGGGAGCATCAACCGCGAACATAGCATCGCTCAAGTCGGCCTTGCCAAGCTTGAGGTCGAGGGCACCGAGCGCCGTATCCTGGATGAGTTCGGGGAAAGCGCCCGTAGAATCGGGAAGCGCCTTCACAATAACGCTCTGCACCTTGCCGCCCTTGTTGCTGAGCGTCATGATGAATTTTTCGGTTTCGACGACAACCGTACGCGGCTCGACAACGACCGGGGCAGGAGCCGAGGCGGAATCCACAGCGGCAGAATCCGACGGGGCAGCGCTAGAATCCTCGGAAGAACCGGCATCGCCCAGCACCGGGGCAGCCTTGAGTTCGGGGGTCTTGGTCGGGAGCACCAGTTCGCTTGCAACAGAAGAATCCTTCTGCACTTCCGCAGCGACAGCCTTCTTCGCCTTGGCTTGGGCGGCGGCCTGGGCTTCGGCATTGGAAGCATTCGTCGTCATCCACCAGATGACAATCGCAGCGATAAGGATGGAACCGATAATGGTATTCTTGTTCATCTTTTTTCCTTGGGAGGCGGTACAGGATCGTATCCGCCTTTACAGAATGGGTTGCATCTCAAGACTCTAAAAACCGCAAGATAGAAACCTTTGAAGGGTCCGTGCACCCGCAGAGCCTCGATTGCATACTGGGAGCACGTCGGCTGGAACCTGCACACACCCCGGAAGAAAAAGGGGTGAATCAGCTGGTACAACCGGATAGGCAGCACAAGTGCCGCAGAAAGTACGTTCTTAACCTTTTGCCACATCCGCAGGCCCATCCCATTCCATCTTGTGAAAAATCTTCAGGGCAGATTCGCGAAGGCATTCCGGGGACATCTCACTGGCACTGACGGTCACAACGACCATGGCCCACACGGGCTTCTTTATCGAGGGGACCATCCCAAAAAACAAAGGCCGCAAGACCCTGCGACACTTGTTGCGGTAAACCGCGTTACCGTTTTTCTTTTTTGCCAAAAAGCAGAAACGACAATAGCCGTCCGGGCTTTCAATCCACTTCATCGATAACGATGGAGAGCGGACGAATTTCCCTTGGACGGCGACTTGCCGATAAGCGGGTTGCGTCGGCAGACGATAAGAACGCAGAGTGGCTATGAGCCAACCTCCGACTTACTTCTTGTAGACGGAATCGCTGACAGTGAGACGCTTGCGGCCCTTGGCACGACGACGGCTCAAAACGGCGCGACCCCAGCGGTCTTCCATACGAGCCATGAAACCATGCTTGTTGACACGCTTACGATTGTGAGGCTGGAATGTTCTTTTCATTGTTTTAACCTTTATAAAAAAGCGATTTTTTGGAACTCAAATTTAGTAAAAAGCCTGCATAAATCAAGGGGTTAGAAAGCGCCAAAGCCGTTTTTTGAGCAATTTTCACGACTTATTAACATTTTATTCACCCTGCATCACCGGAAGAACGCATACGCTTGCGGGCACGGGAGCCTGGACGGTTGCGGCGGTGCTTCTTCTTGAAGGGGGCCGGCTGCGCATCTCCCGCCTTTACGACAGGGGCTTGTTTCACGGCCGGTTTCTGCGCATTTTGGAACTTCTGGGGTTTCTGGGGGTTCTGCACCTTCTTTTCGCCGCCCTGCTTTTTCCCTTGGGCGTTCTCGGAATTTTCTCGGCGGGCCTTGTCGCGGGGCATCCTGCCGCGTGCATTGCGGAATTCGCTTTCGGGAGTCTCCTTTTGCGGGGGCGGGAGTCTGTCGAAGACAGACTTATCCCCTTCGGGGATGCGCACGCGGGTCAGCTTTTCGATGGCGCGCAAATCCTGTTCCTCGTCGGGAGCGCAGAACGCGATGGCGACCCCGTCCTTGCCCGCGCGCGCCGTCCGCCCGATGCGGTGAACGAACGTTTCCGGCTCGTTGGGCAAATCGTAATTGAACACGTGGCTCACGTCGTCCACATCGATGCCTCGGGCGGCAATGTCTGTCGCCACCAGCACGCGAATTTCCTCTTTCTTGAACTTTCCGAGCGCTTCCTGGCGGCGGTTCTGGCTCTTGTTGCCGTGAATCGCGGAGCACTTCACGCCCGCCTTTTCGAGCACGCGGACAATCTTGTCGGCACCGTGTTTCGTGCGGCAGAAAACGAGCACTTTCTGCATCTCGGGGTGGCCGGCGAGCAATTCCTTGAGAAGCGCTCCCTTGCGGCGCTTGTCGATGCGGTAAAGTTCCTGGTGGATGCGCTCGATGGGCGTACTCTGCGGAGCAACCTCGACGCGCACCGGATCCGCATGGAGAATCGACTTCGCCAGATCCAGGATGCTGTCGGGCATGGTCGCGCTGAAGAAGAGGTTCTGCCTGTTCTGCGGCAAAAGCGCCACCACCTTGCGGATGTCGTGGATAAAGCCCATGTCGAGCATGCGGTCGGCCTCGTCCAGCACGAACACTTCCAGCTTCTTGAGGCTCACCGCCTTCTGGCCGATCAGGTCGAGCAGGCGGCCCGGAGTCGCGACAAGCACATCTACGCCACGGATAAGGTTCCTCTTTTGCGATGCGTCGTTCACGCCGCCGAAAATGCAGGCCGTCGATATCGCCGTGAACTGGGCGTACTGCCTAAAACATTCCTCCACCTGGATGGCAAGTTCGCGGGTCGGGAGCAGCACCAGCACGCGGCACGTCTTGGGAGCGCGGAAATTGCCCGACTCCAGCAGCCGCTGCAAAATCGGGAGCGCGAACGCGGCCGTTTTCCCCGTCCCCGTCTGGGCGATTCCCAGCAAGTCGCGGCCTTCCAAAAGGCTCGGAATGGACTTTTCCTGGATTGGGGTGGGAGTTTCGTAGCCGACTGCACGAATGGCACGCTGCAAAGGGTTAGCAAGGGGTAAATCCGCAAACATCATAATAGGGCCAAATATAGAAAAACGGGGAAGCCCCCTCCAAATATATAATGGAAGCTGGCTTTACTTCAGTGAACGCAGCAATGTCTTCTGTTCGTCGGTGATGCGATAGCTCTCACAGGCCTTCTGGATGGACTTCGCGTGAATCCACGGCGAAAGTTTGCGACCCTTGATGTAGGGGAACGCCGCTTCCCACTGCTTGGCGAGCGCCGTCGCAAAGTACCAGGCGATGACCATCTGCACGTAGTAGCGGTCGGTAGGGCGTGCCGCATTTATCGCAGACTTTGCAGCGCCGGTATCGGAATCGTCAAACAGGTTCTCGTCTATCGCAGCAATCATTTTCAGGTGCTTCTTGTCGAAACGTTCGTCCAGGAAAAAGTTCATGAGCATGTTTACGCCGAAACGCACCGTGTAAGGTTCACGCGACTTGAGCCAAGCCTTGATACGAGCCAAAAAGCGAGCCTCATCCTTGAGCAACGCCTTCGGTGACTTGCCGTCGCAAACCGCCCAGTTGTCGATGTAGGGCAAGAACTGTTCAACACGGCGCAAGCACTCGTCAAAATCCTTGATGCGTTCCACCACAAAGAGATGGACCTGGTTTTCCTCGAAATACTTATGCGGAAGTTTGTCCAAAAAACCCGCGATATCCTTCGGCAAGGTATTTGCGGCAAACTCCTTCGCAATCTTTCGCATCGTAGGTACGCGCACGCCGATAATCTTTTTCTTGTCGATGTTCGGCAACAGCGATGCATGAAAGTCCCTGTATTTCAGGTCCTGTTCGGCAAGGAGTCGCTTGACAAGTTCGGCGGGAGTCATACTATTCCGCCTTCGTTTCTTTCGGTTTGATTCTTGCGCTCAAATAGCTGAGCACCAAGTTCTGCCACACCACATAGCACGTAGGCGCAAGCGCCACGACAGGGCCTGCGTACAAAGTCGCAATCCAAATGACGAGCGTCGTGTTTTTCTGGCCCATGCTCTGCGCACTTTCAATCGGGCGACGGTTTCTTTCGACATACCAACCGAGGGCATAAAGAAGAATGCAAAGAATCAGCGAAACGCCAGCCATCATCGGGAGTTTTCCGCTATTCCATAAATCCCAGAATCCCATCTCGCGAATATCGTAGCTCGCCTTGGCAAGAATCACGAACACGGAGAAAGTCCAGATGAACATCGTGTACTTCTGGAATTTGGCAGCGCGGTCAGCGAGTTCTGGGTAGAACGCGCGGAGGCCCAGCGCAAAAGCAAGCGGGATGCTGATGATGGGCTGGATGGTATTAAAAATCTTCATCGAAATGTCTTGCAGGCTCGCATCCGTTCCGGTCAAGTAACCGAACACAATCGGGATGGAGAAGCAAGCGATGAGGTTTCCACTCAAAAAGATCTTCAGGGCGAGTGATGCCGAACCGCCGAGCATCTTGGCCATCGCCGGGGCGGCATTTGCAGGCGGGCAGAGCGCGATGATAGCACCACCGAGCAACACTTCACGAGGCAGGCTGAACAATTCAACAATTCCAGCGAGGGCGGCAACAAGCAAAAGGCTTACCAAGAGAGCACGAATCTCTATCTTGAACGTGTAGCCGTGCGTTTGCGGAGGAATCTTCGTCACGAAAGTCAAAAACATCATCGAGCCGATTAAGAACGGCATCATGGGCGAAAGCACATGCGCCTGCGGGAGCAAAATCCCGAGGATAATCGCAACCGGCATGAGTATTGCACGTAGATTCTTCATAACGCGCGCAAATGTAGAAATTAGAGGCTGCCCCTACGATTCAAACGGGCGGACACGCAGCGTGACACCCAAATCTTCGCAGAGCTTGCGGCAGATTTCAATCTTTTCTTCGGGCATCACCTTCTCGACCACCGTCATGACCACATTCTTCACGTGGGCCTTCGCGAGCACGGCGAATTCCTTAAGGGCGTCATAAGACTTGATGCCAAACTTGGAACGCGTGAGCGCCAAGAATTCCTCGGCATTTGGGGCGTTCAACGAAATCGAGACGGTATCGAAGCGCCCCTCGAGTTCGGGGGTAATGTCCTTGCCGTGAATCAGGTTCGCAAGGCCGTTCGTATTGAGACGCACCTTGAGCTTTGGGTACTTCGCCTTGAGCAAGTCAATCACCTTGCACACATCATAAAGGCGTTCGAGCGGTTCGCCGTATCCGCAGAAAATCAGTTCGTTGATTGCGTTCAGGTCATACGCGTCGAAAATTTCCATCACCTGGTCAACGCTCGGGTCGCCGCCCTTGAGCCAGAGCGTATTGCCTTCCATCATCTTCTTCGTCTGGCGCAGGCAAAAAACGCAGTTGCACGGGCAACGATTCGTCATGTTCACGTAGATGTTCTTGCCGGTAATGTCGCCGCTGTTGGCGATATCCAAATAGCCCGCCTGCCCGACGGTTCCTGTTACAGTATAAACTATCATTTAGTCCTCCATCAAGTCGCGAAGGTACATTTCGACGCTCAAGCCCCAGTGCATGGGGACGTTGTTCTCTTCGCAGTAGCGGATGCACTTGGACGCGAATTCGGCGGCCTTCTTCACCGACTCGTAGAAATCGTGGCCGTTCAGGTACATGCCGGCAATGACAGCGCTTATCACGTCACCCGTTCCGCTGCGGTCGCCACCGATGCGGTCGGCCATCACGATTTTCGGTTCTTCGCCCTTGCTGTAAACGAAATTCATGATCTGCTTGCTGCTGTAATGGATGCCCGTCACCACGATGTGTTCGGGGCCCTGTTCGGCAAGCGTCTTGCACATGTTCTCGATTTCGACAGGAGTGAGTTTCCCGTCGCGGTAGTCGGAACCCGTCAAGGAGCAGAGTTCGGTGAGGTTCGGCGTGAGGATGTCGGCGTAGCTTACCAAAGCGCGCATCTTTTCGCACAGGCTCGGCGTGTACGTTTCGTAGAGACGCCCGTAGTCGCCCATCACCGGGTCGACCAGCGTGAACACTCCGTTTTTCTTGAAAGTCTTGATGAAGTCGATGACGATGTCCACCTGTTCCTCGGAGCCGAGGAATCCCGTCGCGATGGCGTCGAAACTCATGTCCAGATCTTTGTACGTCTGGATGTAGTCGCGCATCTTGGAGGTGTAATCGTCGAAGAAATATTTGGGGAACTGCGTATGCGTGGAAAGGATTGCGGTAGGCACCGCGACCGCCTGGATTTTCATGGCCGAGATGACGGGCGCCATGACGGCAACCGAGCAGCGGCCGAAACCAGTAATATCGTTGATGAGGGCAATCTTCTTCTGTGGCATAGCAGTATAAATTTAAAAAATTTAATAAAGTAGATAACAATGGAATTCTATCTATAATACATTGTTTCAATTTTCAACTAAAAAGAATTTATGCGGCACCCACCCCATCCTGGCGCAAGCGCCAACCTTACGGCTCAGCCATGGTCATACAAGTATGACCGCGGCATTCGTCTTGACAGGTTGTGGCCGACGCTTCCATTCTCTAAACGACAACTCGCTATCCCTTTTTTATTATCATCTATCTCGCTTCAACTAAGCCTTTTTAACAATCACGCGGGTGGAGGCGAGGGCTGCGGATACAATGACGGCAAGAAGCGTAGGGCCGAGGAAAACGGAATCCTGGTGTACGGCCACCTGGTATACGGCAAAGCCAGCGAGCCATGCAAAAAGGTTCCAGAGCCAGGCGCCGAGCGTGGCCGTGCGCCCTTTCCCAAAGTAGAACGAGACGAGCAGCACAGCCGCCATGGGCGCGAACACCGATGCAATCAAGTACAAGAAGCTGATATAGTGCTCCATGATTCCCGAAATGGCAAGGGCAGCGCTCAAAAGGCTGACAATAACGCCCGCAACCTTCGGGTTAATCTTGCCGTAAATTGCCTTGGAGGATTCGCCCGCAGAGTTCGCCGCAAGGAAGTTCGTCGTGACGGTGGAAAGAACCACGATGATGATGCCCGGGATGCCAAGACCCGCAAGGAGTATAGCCTGCGCGATATTGTTGTTTGCACCGATGCCCGCAATCTCGATGCCGATGATGTACATCCAGAGGCTCGCGAACGTGTAGGCCGCCGCGGAAACTGCGGTCGCCTTCACCGGATTTTCAACGTCCTTCGTGTAGTCCGAAATCACCGGAAGCCAGGAGATGGGCATAGCGATGGAAATCTCGAAGATGTTCCAGAAGCCAAGCAGGGCAACGGAACCAGCGGCGGCCCCGGCGGCAACGCCGGCGACGGTCGTGCCCGAAGCATCGTTAATTCCAAATAACTTAACAGAAAGAACAGCAAGCAAAATAGCGAGGGCGGCCATCACGACCGTCGTCACGTTCGCGGAGCGCCTGAGCCCCACAAAAACCCAGATGGCGATAAGCACCGCAAGAATGACGCATGTAAGCGGAAAAGAAATGGGCAGGTTGAGCCCCGCCAAGGCGGAAGCGCCCTGCGCGTTCAGCACCGCCACCCAGGCGAGCAGCTGGAATACGTTCAGTGCCGCAAAGAACCTGGAACCGTACTTGCCGAATGTGGAAGCGGTCGTTTCCATCGCGTTCAGGCGCACGCGTGCACCGATAAGGCCCACGAAGAACAGGAGGATGCCGCCAAGCACGTGGCCGAGAATCAGCGGGAGCCAAAGTGAACCCGGTGCAGACGCCGCGCCGATTTCGATACCCGCCTCGATTTCGGAAACCGAGATGGCGACACCGAACCAGATGATTCCATTCGAAAAGAGACCTGTACGTTTTTCCATTGAGTACCTCCACGAGGTTTTAAAGACGGCGCAAAAATAGAAATGCGAGTGTTATAGAACAAGGCTTGAGCTAATACCATTTTCGTATGGTTCGTTATAGATTTTCACTATAATTCTAAACAAACAAACTAAAAAGGCCGCCCCGCATGGGACGACCTCTTTTAAGTCTGTGTTCTATCGCCTCTTTCGAGGCTCCAGAATGATACGACAAGCTATTCGCTCAAAGGGCCGAAGGCCCGACCTCATAGCTCATCGCTCACAATCTATTAGTTTCCGCGTTCGAAGCGGATGAAGTTCACGACCTTCAGGCTAGAAAGACCGAGCTGCTTGGCAACGACTTCCTGGAGGTAGTCCTTGACGGAGAGCTTCTTCGGGTTCTTTTCGGACATGAAGAATTCCTGATCTTCGAGAACGATTTCCTTGAGGACCTTAGCCACGCGGCCATCGATCTGGCGCTGCATGAACTCAGGCTTGGTCTGCTTGCCGGAGGCTTCGATCTGGGCCTTGGCAATTTCCTTTTCCTTTTCAATCGTTTCGGCCGGGACAGCAGCGTCGTTCAGGGCGACCGGAGCAAACGCGGCAGCCTGCATGGCGATGTCCTTGGCAGCCTGCTTGAGGGCAGCTTCGTCAGAAGGAGTGCCTTCGTAAGCGAGTTCGGTGATGACACCGATCTTGCCCTTCATATGGCTGTACAGACCGAATGCAGAGTTCGGAACCTTCTTGATGACAGCGAACTTGCGGAAGTCGATGTTTTCCTGGATCTTGACGAGCACGTCCTGGAGCA
>CAMJHM010000044.1 GCA_946405515.1 uncultured Fibrobacter sp.
AGTCGATGTCGTCGTTTTCCAACACGAACACGGCGCTCGGGTTATCGAGCCAGCCAACCACGTCCACGCCTTCCAATTTCATGGACTTGTCGCCAGCAGCCTGTGCCACGTATTCAATCTTGGATTTTTCAACCCAACCCTGGCCGCAATTACCTTTCACAAGCACGTCCGTATCGGCTTCCTTCACGATGGTCAGTTCGTCATTGAAGCCTGCGGTGCAGACCACGGATCCACCACCCTTTTCCTTGGTGAGATCGACATCGCCGAGCTTGGATTTAACCTTCTTGGCAGCGAAAGAATTGGCAACCAAGAGGGCAAGAGCAATAAACAACACCTTTTTCATAACTTTCCTCAGTTTCATGAAAACATTCAACAATGCTATACGAATATACCTTTTATTTTTCGATTCGGTTGTTTTTCTTTTAAATTTTTACTTAATGAAGAAGATTTTTTTTATTTCGACGGTAATTTTAATCATTTTGGCGATTTTTGCCTGTTTTCAGGCAAAAAATAGGCTAAATGCACTCTCCGGCAACGAAAAAATGGTCCTTTTGGAAATCCCGAAGGGCAGTTCTCCCGCCAAAGTATCGCAAATTTTACATGAAAACGGTATCTGGACCGACGATTTGGCGTTCCAACTGTGGTGTCGTTTGTACAAACCGAACCTGAAAGCGGGCTGGTACGAAGTCCCCGCGAACAGCAAACTCGACGAAATCATCGCCCTTTTCGAAAGCGGAAAGAACGCCGTGAAAAAGGTGACCATTCCCGAAGGCCGCGCCTCGTGGGAAATCCCGTCGTACCTCATGAAAGCGTTCCCAAACCTCGATACAAACCGCTGGAACGCATTGATCCACGACCCGAAGTTCACCCAATCGCTTGGAGTCAGTGCGAAATCACTGGAAGGCTACCTGCTGCCCGAGACTTACCCATTCGCTGTAGACGCTGACGAAGAAGCCATCATCAAGCAGATGGTCGCAGCCAACCTGAAACTCCGTGAGCAATACAAAGACATGGAAGGAACGATGTGGGAAGTCCTTGGCAATTGGCACAAAGTGCTCACACTGGCAAGCGTGGTCGAAGAAGAAACAGGCAAGCCCGACGAACGCCCGCTCATCGCGGGAGTGTTCCACAATAGGCTCCGCATAGGCATGCCTCTCGGGGCAGACCCGACAGTGCGGTTCATCTTCAAGAACCTCACAGGCCCCATCTACAAGAGCCAACTCAACAGCAACAGCCCTTACAACACGCGCAAGTTCAAAGGGCTCATGCCCGGCCCTATATCGAATCCGGGCCGCAAGGCAATCGAAGCGACTCTCAAGCCCGCCAAAACAGATGCACTTTACTTTGTTGCAAAAGACGATGGGTCGGGAACTCACTTCTTCAGCAGCAATCTCAAAGACCACAACAAGTACAAGGACATCGCCGCGAAAAACCGCGGAGAGTAGCTCGTACTAATGGTTAAAATAAATCTGAATTAGAACAGATTGTAATTGCCGATGCGGACAAAGTACTTGTAGTCGCCAAACTTATTCAAGTCACCGGCAGTCTTAAAGTCAACCGTCTTCGTCATGCCGACAAGCGCATTGATAGACCGGTATGTCAACCTAAACGTGGGTTCCAAGACAACTTTGTTTTCGCCAAGTTCCACCGACGGATTGTTCTCGAAATCGCGGACATAAGCACCAAAGAGCCACAGGCCATTTCCCTTGTAATGCAAGGCAGCGCTCATTCTAAGCAAGCCATAATGGTGCGAGGCCAACGTTGCGTTGTACCACTCCGTACTCCACGGAGTCGCTTCTGGATGGAACCTATAGCAGTTGCTCAAGACTTCGTAATCAAAAGCTTTCGGATAAACATAGCCATAGCCTTCTTCGTGATACTGTTCAAAGCCACCAGCAGCACCGAAAATGAACGTAGCATACTTTCTAGGGGACACCGCATAATACGCATCCATTTCGCCCTTCCAATAAATGGGAATCAAGTCGGCACGTCCCAACTCAAAGCCAATGGACTGGAGCCCCAGATCAACATTGATTGCATAGCCCTCCGTAGCAAACCATTTGTCCCGTTTGCCAGAATGCAGTTCGTAATGCAGACTCGGCGACACTGGATAGGTGTCAAAGAAGTGTTCATCGTATGCGAGCGTATCCATTTCGAATTCTCTGTTGCCGAATATGAATCCCAACGAGACATCCTGTGTCTCACTCAGCGAATACGTTGCCTTTGCCGAGAGGTCGCTGCGGCGTTCCGAATAAATACGGTCTTCATGCGGGATGTCGTTATTGAAGGATTTGAGCGGGCGAACCTTCTGCCATTCGTAAGCAAACGAAAGGCTCCAATTCTTGTTCCACAACCGATCTATATCGAAATGCGGACGCAAGCCATAACTATTATAACCCCAGAATCCAGCAACATTCAAGTCAAATTCCATCTGGTCGATAAAGCGGACGCCCATCTCGCCATAGAAATTCGGGCCAAATGCATTAGAACCAAAACCACCCGCAGCAACATCGAATATAGGCGAAGATTTAGCCCCGACAATCATGTCGCCATTCGGCTGCATATCGAACGAAAGAGAATCGTAGACAGGATTTTGCGTAAGGGCATACGCAAACCGACGCGGAGCGACCACTCCGGTATCATTTTCATCCCAATACGATTTTGCAGAAAGATGTTTTTCCGCAGACAAACTATCGAATGTCGGATTGTAACGGAACCACGGATACACTTCGGATTTTATTGTCTCGTAATCTTTCTTGCGTTCTGCCCCGAACGAAAGAGTGTTCACACGTTTTTCCATAGCGGAGAATCCCGCCTGGATACGGGTATTGTGGAGAGAATCTTGAATTGTATGCGCACGTACAATCAAGCCGGGGCGGTTATTCAATCCTTCGGCCGCATATTTTTTCAAGACGCGCTGCCACGGGTTCCCAGTGACCCCGGCACGCACAGGATCGGCAATGACAATGATTGGGAATTCATCGGGAGAATCCTCCGCCGGCAAAGCCAAGTAGGGGCAAACTTCACCCGATTCTGCATTGCCCGGCAAAGGGAGCGATTTCACGACATCCACGCTCGTGTTGCCGACAACCCCGTCACAACCCAACACAGAGAACGGAATCTTGAACTTGGCAGACTGACGGTTTAAGCTCTCTTGGAACCGTAATTTCGCCAGTGTACGTTCCACACCCGCCGAATCCAAGACAAGCGACCTAGAAATACGGTGCGGAACGCCCGAGGTATCCTGCTCCAAGGCAAACCGGTACCTGAGACTTGGCACCCCATCCAACGAGATCGGCCACTCAAAAGGATTCAGTTCCGTCTTTGCAGCAATGTTGTCTCGACCGATAAATGGTTCAAAATCTTCTTCCAGGAAAAGCCTTTGCATATCATCCAAACGCATTCCCCTAGACCACATGAAACCGACCCAAGCACCCCACGACGTACCCACAATGGAATCAACGGGGACATGGTATTCCTCGATTGCGTAAAGTACACCCAAGTAGAACCAGGGAGAATCCTCGCCACCGCTCAAATAAAGTACCGACTTCAGGTTCTTTAAAGACAAGTCAGTCACTGTAGAATCAGTGGGCACGATTGAATCCGTTTTCACGACAGAATCCACCTTCACCACTGTATCAACGGTCCCGACAGAATCAAAAGCAGCCAAGACGGAATCCGCAGAAGTTTTTTCTACTGGAGGGACAGGCAAAGAATCAACAGGAGCAGGTTCACCCGCCGCGAAGGCTAGTGACACAAACGAAACAGCCAAGGCACACAAAATGCGCACATGGTTTTTCCCAAACAAATTAACCAAGGCGGGCCGGATTAGAAACATATTTCCCCGCATCTTCACGATTCACATACCCCGAACGCACAAGCTCGGCCAGGCAATCATCCATCAACAACATGCCCTCCGAAGCCGACGACGCAATAATCGACGGCAACTTAAAGTGTTCACCGTTACGGATGTGCGTTGCCACATTCTGCGTATTGTACAAGACTTCCCAAGCAGGGACAATCCCCTTCTCGTCGGCAGTGGGCAACAGGCGTTGCACCACGACAGCCTTGAGCACAGCAGCAAGCATCGTACGCACAAGAGAACGCATTTCGGGAGCCGAAGCAGACAGCAAAGCTTCGAGCACACCGACCGAGTTACCCGCCGTCACGTTCACAACGACAAGCGCCCCTGCATTGGCCGCTTCGAGCATCGGGAGCAAGTTATCGCGTTCAAAATCTCCCATCCAGAAGAGGTCTGTCCCACTGCGGAGCGCCTGGTCCATTCTCTTTTCAATTTTCGTTGTAGAGTCCTGGAGGACAAGGCTTTCACCAGAATTGATATGCAATTCTTCTTTCCCGACAAAGCTCGCACGCAACATCCTGCTCGAACACAGAGTGCCCACGTAAGCCGATGCCGTCGTCGTCTTGCCGCTGCATGCAGGACCACCGAACACGACAAGGCCCGAACTGAAACCGAGAAGGTTGTTCATATTCTCTGTAATTCCCAAAGCAGAGAAATCGGGACACTGTTCCAAAATCGGGCGGAACACGGCGGCATTACCCCGCGCTTCGCGGAAATAACGGACACGCCAATGGGTATTCACCCACGGGCCACCTACCAACGAGCCGCTCTCGGCTTCAAGTTCACCCAAAAATTCAACAATCGAGCCCCGTTCAACAACCGGAGCATCGGGAATCGTACACACACGGCCAGCCAAGCGCACCGAAGGAGAAAGGCCTTCCGAGACAATCACTTCGCTTGCACCAATATTCAGCGCATAATCCAAAAGAGCTTCTATTTCTGTAGCCATAGTACACCTCGTCATTTAGCCGGGCGGTAAGACGCAAAACGCCTGTTGTCGTAAGCGCGCTTCCAAGCCTCGAAGCCATCGATGTAACCAGATTCCACACACTTCTGCAGGGAGTCATCCAATGTAATGCCCTGATCGTGCTGGCTGCTTATTGCCGCTGCAATCTGCGAGAAATCGTTTTTGCGGATCATGTTCGCAACCGTGGACGACACCTTCATCGCCTCGCACGCAAGGATAAGTCCCTGGTTCTGCACAACCGGCACCAACTGCTGTACAATCACGCCCTTCAACTGCTCGGCGAGCGTATAAGCAAAATTGGTCCGCGAGACCTCGGGCACAGAAGCCAAAAGGCGAGAAAGCAACGCATGGATGTTGTTACCGGTCGTCACAGCAAACACAAGCGCACCGGCGTTGGAAGCCTGCAACAACAGCGAAAGTTCTTCCATGTTTTCGAGGTGGTCGAACAAGATGACATCGGCACCATTGTTCATGGCAAGTTCAATTCCCTCGACTCCCGAATGCACATGCAGCCCGACTTCGCGCTGGGCCACTGCACCCGCCGTATTGCGAAGAAGGCGTTCTATAGGCTTCTCGACGGTCTGGATGTAGGTTTCCCTGTTCCGCATGATTGTCTCGGCATAGGTAAGCATCGTCGTCGTGCGACCGCTGAACGACGGGCCTGCGATGAGCACGAGGCCACTGGTCAGTTCAGCAAAACTCTCACAGAACGGTGGCAAATAAAGGCTTTCGAGTGATGCAGATTCCGCTTGGATAATGCGGATCGATACGCTCGGGACCCCTTCGAACCATGTCACCGAAAGGCGGATTCGACCAACGCCCGGAACACCGGCCGTCTTGCTGAAGTTCTCGCCTTGAACAATCTTGTATCCGTCGTCAAAACAGTCCGCGACATCGTCCAGGCGGTTCGACAGTTCCGAAACGCTCATCGCTTCTTCGGTAACGGGGACAATGTTGCCCGACTGGCGCATGGCCACCTGACGGTCCGGATAGAGGTAAATGTCTGTCGCATTGAACTTGCGGGCAAAAGCAATCATCTCGGCAAGCGATGTCGTTGGCGAGAGCGATTCGGGAGCCTGGACCGGAGCACCTTCACCACTTTCAACAGCAAAGTGAGTGGGCAAAGCCTTGGCCGGTTCCTCCGCAGCTGCAGCAGCAGGGGCCGCTGGAGCCTCCGGTTCACTTTCTTGCATCGTGGGTTTGAACTCGGCAAGCTGGGTCGATTCGAGACCGGCAACCGCCTTGACCTCCTTCGCCGAAATAGAAGACTTACCGTAAATGTCGTTTCCTTCGATCTGGAGTTCGCCCTGGCTGGAGGACGCGGGCGCCGAAGGCGCCTCATTCGCCGCGGCCTTCTTTGCAGGAGAAGTCGCTTGGGCCTTCACCTGTTCCTTCGCCTTCGCAGCATCCCTTTCTTTGGCCGCGGCAATGGCCGCCGCATTCGCGGCGGCTGCGGTCTCCGCTTGAGCATTCTTCGCCTCAAGGTCGCGGACATAAGCAAGGACCTTCTGGTAAACAGCGGGCTTCAAGAGCCCAACCTCGACAAGCACCTGCCCGATATCCTTGGAATCGGAAACCTTGTCTTTGTAAGCGTTAATCTGATCCTCGGTCACAAGTTTATTGTAGACAAGGACCTTCGCCATGTACTGGTTTCTCATAAGAAATCCCTCCGGCTAAACCACCAGCTGGCCACTCCGAGGAACACGCATACATAGCCCAGCGCATACAGGGAATTCCACAGCAGATAAAGGTCCGGCAAAGCAAGCCCGTGGACCACGTAAGTAGAGACATTGAACCGGTACAGTCCAGGGAACACGGCATGCAAGACCACCGCGACCTTTTCGAGAACCGCAGTCGAGGCATTCCCCATCTGCCCCATGCGGCTTGCGAAACGCACCTGTTCCAAAAGTTCGTCGCTCAGATGCCCGGCAAGGTAAACGCCCAGCGTAAATAAAGCGCTGAGCACCGTACTGCTGAAGCTACTGAACAAGAGTGCTACCGCGATAACGACCGCCATCTCGCAGAAAATCAGGTAAATGGCAGTAAGCAGGTACAACGTCGGCTGAGCATTCGTCATGAACAGAATGACGTAGTAGACCCCCGTGAGCAACGTCAGGTGGACCGCCACCACAGCAAGCAGACCAAAATACTTACCGACGACAAACGAGGCTCGGCTGATGGGTTTCGAAAGGAGCGTGAGCACCGTCCGCCGTTGGATCTCTTTTTGCACCAAACTTATCCCCACAAAGATGGAAATCAAGAGGCAAGAAAGGTTCATCACGGTAAGCGTGGTGGACTTGATCACGTAGGCACGGTCAAACACGGACCATTCGCCCAACACAATGCTGAACAAGGCAAGTCCGACAGCAAGCAAAACAATGTTATAAAGAATCTTGTCGCGAATGGATTCGCGGAACGTATTGAGGGCAATGATGCCGATATGCTTAAGCGTCTGCACGGGCAATCTCCTCTGTCAAAATATCTTCAAGGCTAGGCCGCTTGTGCTCCATCTTCTCGACGGCAATCCCGTTCGAAAGGCAATAGGCAAGCAGGCGGTCGCGGGCGGCATCGTCGGCGCACACCCACTCCTGCGGGTGCCCCGTCGGGGCAACGCCCTCGGGGAGGTCGTTCTGGAGTATCGCCGCGCGCGTGCGCACGTGATACTCCACCCCGCAGGATTCGGTAATCTCGTCGACACTGCCCTCGCGGACGATTTTTCCATCGACAATCATCGCCACGCGGTGGCTAATCGATTCCACATCGCTGAGAAGGTGGCTAGAATAGAAAATCGTGACCCCATCACGGTTGAGTTCCTGAATGGCCTCGCGCACATCGCGGCGGCCCATCGGATCGAGCCCGCTCATCGGTTCGTCCAGAATCAGGAGTTTCGGCTTGGCTAGGACGGCCTGGGCAATGCCCACGCGCTGCATCATCCCCTTGGAATACGAGCGCAGGCGCCTGTCAATCCAGTCCTTGTCGGCATGCAGGAGTTCGAGCGCCCAATGGATGCGGGAATCAAGCAAGGAGCCTTCGAGCCCCACGAGCCTGCCATAGAACTTGAGCAGTTCTCGCCCCGTCAGGTAATCGTAAAAGTAAGGCTGTTCCGGGGAATAACCGATAAAGCGGCGGCTTTTCACGTCGCGCGGAGAAATCCCGTTCACCAGCACCTTACCCGAATCAAAGTTCAAAAGTCCGGTCAACACCTTGATTGTCGTCGACTTGCCCGCCCCGTTGGGGCCGATAAATCCGTACACCTGACCCGGTTCCACATTGAAACTCACATCCTTGAGCGCAAGCTTCGGCTTCATCAAGAAACCGCTGCGATACGTCTTGTGCAAATGCTCTATCTGTATCATGTAATCGCCCATATTTTCCTTCACCTATGCGTCTTTCTGCTCGTCATCAGTTTTCGGAGCGTCTTCAGAAGCATTCCCCCCGAACGCACGTTCCTCGGCTTCCTGAATCTGGCGTTTCCGGCGTTCGGCAAGGCGCTTCTTGTTCAATACGAAATAAATTGCCGCGCCCACGAGATAGACCGCAATACCCGAATAGAAAATGGGATTGATGGATGTCCCTTCCAGTCCTGGAAACACGTTAAGAATCAAACTATGGCCGAAAAGGCTAAGGAGCACAAGCACGAAACCCAGCGCACGGAGCACATAAGTCACAATGACTAATTTCTGCATAACGATACCTCAAAACCAGCACCTTTCGGGTGCCACTTTTTTTAAGAAAAATACACAATTATTAGCGTGAAAGATAAAGGACAAAAGAAAAATGCCAAAAAATACGCAAAACAGACCGCATCGCGGTCTGTTCCCATGACATGACGGACAAGTTAGGCCATTTGCAGGAGCAGTATGGCAAGGACCTGGCCGCTCAGGATACGCAACAGCATGGTGAGCGGGTAGACCGAGGCGTATCCGATGTTCACCGCCTCGCTGTCGGCCTGGCCATTCGCGAACGCAAGCGCAGGCGGGTCGGTCGTGGCACCGGCAAGCACGCCGCACAGCGAAAGGTAGTTCACCTTGAAAACCAGGTGACCGATAGCGGCCATAATGGCAAGCGGCAAGAAAGTAATCAGCGCGGCAAGCGCCATATAGTGGAAACCGTCCCCGTTCAAAAGCACATCGAAGAACTTGATGCCGGCATTCAAACCCACACAGCTGAGGAAGAGCGTAAGCCCGAATTCGCGGAGCATGAGGTTCGCACTACTTGCCATGAAGAAGTTGAGCGGGCCTATTTTGCGTTTACGGCTAAGCAGGATAGCGACAATCAGCGGGCCACCAGCAAGCCCCAACTTGAGCGGAGTCGGCATGCCCGGAATCGCAATCGGGATGCTCCCGACAACAACCCCCAGGAATATGCCCAAGAACGCAGGCAATATTTCGGGATGGTCGAGCGCCGTAAGCGAATTGCCCAGTTCCTTCGCAGCAGCCTCAATCCCCTCGGCAGGACCAACAACCATTAACTTGTCTGCAAACTTAATGCGCAAATCCAGGCGCCCCGTAAACTTGAACCCGCTACGGACCACACGGCTCACGTTCACGCCATAGCGTTCCGCAAGGGCGAGCGAACCGATTGTCCGCCCCAAGACCTTCTTGTTCGTCACGAGGATGGTTTTGACCTGGATAGGTTTCGCCGTGTCGGACGCAAACTGGGTTATTGGTTTTTCAAGCCGTTTACCAATAATTTTTTCCATGACAGCAACCGCATCGGGCATGCCCACGATATGCACCTTGTCGCCCTCTTCTATCACCGTCTTTCCGTTCGGGGTAAAAATATCGCTGCCGCGCATGAGACGCGTGATGACCACCCCGCTCGAAATCAAATCCGGGATTTCCTTGAGTTGAATTCCGTACAGGTTCCGGTTCTCGACCATCAGGCTGCACGACTCGATCTCGCTCGTATTGGCCGCGATGTCGGCCGCATAGTCCTTCGCCGCCTTGGTCGGATCCTGCCTAAATACAAGGCGAGCCAAAATCATCACGAGGATAATCCCTATGACACCGAAAGGATATGCAACAGCGTACCCGATACCCGTCAACGACGCGTCCACCCCGGCCGCGGCAAAGGCAGAATTCGCGGCACCCAGAGAAGGTGTGTTTGTAACAGCGCCGCAAAGCATACCGACGAGCACGGGTACATTGTTATGCATATCCGTAAAGAAATAAAGGCAAAGCGTCACTACGACACCCAGCAAGACGACTCCCGTCGAAAGCACGTTGAGCACCAGCCCGTGACGCCGAATGGAATCCATGAACCCAGGCCCAACCTGCATACCAATCGTGTAGACAAAGAGGATGAGGCCGAACTCCTGGATAAAGTGGAGCACATTCCCCTCAACCCGAAGCCCCAGATGCCCAAACAGGATGCCCACGAAAAGCGCACCCGCCCCGCCAAGGCTGATTCCCTTGACCTTGATTTTGCCCAACATCAGACCAATAGCCGCAGTGAATGCTATCGCGACAACTTGTTGCCCGACCGAGGGCTTGGTAAATAAGTCAATGAGCCAAGTCATAGGTTAGACTAGAGACGAGAGACGAAAGACGAAAGAAATAATCTTTGGTTAATCATCTCATGTCTATGGGTTAGTGGTTAGTGGTGGATGATTGGTAAAAAGTAAGAAAATTACTCTTTTACGCAGCGGACGGAGGCGGCGATGCTCTTGTTAAAGTGCTCATAAGCAATGGATGAATCGGTCACGCGGACAAGGTAGGCGCGCGCATCGTCGTAGCTGTCCCTTGTCCAGAAACTTGCGCTAGCATCCTTGTCTACGAACTTTCCGTCGAAATAGCGGAATCCGGCAAACAGCATCCTAAATCCGTCGTTCTTCTTGAGTTCAACCGCAGTGGCGCTACCAAAGGCGGCCTTGAAATCCTCCTGAGTGGGAAGCGTCCATCCATTGGGGCAAAGGCCATTGTCTGCGGCATTCCAAGTGTACAGGCGGCCCATCGTTTTGCAGTTGGCATGATCGTTACCGTAGCAGATACTGGAATCAGGAACGTAAACTTCCATATTTTCAGCCATCCAGACCTTACCCGCAAGAGTCACGGTCTTGTAATTTTTTTCAGGGCAAGAAAGCGTATTCGCCGATTCATCGTAATTGCAGGAATAGCCCTGTTCGCAGGCAGCAAAGAACATTGTGGCACATACGATAACGAGCAAAGTGACAGCCTTAAAAAACTGTTTCATAACAACTCCTTTATTGCAGAAGAAAACAATTATTTCGTTTTCGTGGTCAAATTTAAATATGCCAATTCATAATGTCTAATAGATTGTTTATATTGAATTAATCAATATTTGTTATAGGTTAGGAAATGAGGCTCGAGGCGCGAGGCTCGGGGCTCGAGAAAAAGCCGTGAGCAGTGAGCAATGAGGTTCGAGATGAGAGGCTAGTGAATAGAGAGTAGAGGCTAGTGAATAAGAATCACGCACTTCGTGCGTCAATATAAGACGGCGAAGCCGTGATATTTCTCCCTAGATCCTAGCCTCTAGGCCCTCACCCCTCAAAGAGCAGTGAGCTATGAGCGGTGAGGTATGAGGAGACTGGTCGCAGGAGACATGTGCTACACAAGATTCATCAGGTCGTAGTACATGAGACGCGTATGCGGATCGTTATCCTCGGCGTTCATGAAGCGGAAACCATTCTTCTCATAAAATGGTACAGCATTTATGTAAGCATCCACAGTCAGGAAGCGGCAACCTGTCTTGTTGTTGATAACGAACATAGACTTGATGTAGTTCAAAATGGTCGTTCCAATCCGCAGCCCCTTTGCGGTTTCATCAACCCCCAAGCGACACAACTTTACTGCGGGATAACTTTTCAAACGTTTTTCGTTCGGGAAACCACGTTTCCTACGAAATCGGTTAAACTCAGCCCTGTCTTTGAAATCAGTTATGGCAACCTTATCGTTCGCAAGGCTGCAATAAGCAAGAACCTGACTGGTATCGTTATCTACAAAAGCATAACTGACAGACAGCAAATGTTTTTGAAAAGCCGCCGCATGATGAAGAATGAAATCGTCTAAATCTTCGTCACCACAACTAAATTTTTCAATTGAGTACGACGGTTTTAAGCGAATGAAGCTTAACTTTTCCCTATCTATACATGCTTGAACCAAGGGTCTAATCCTCCATTGGCCGCTTCGCGAGCACGCTGTTCTGCCATGCCACGCTCGTAAGCCTTTTTCATAAATTCGTAATCCCGCAGGCGCTGGGCACGAACTTCCGGAGGTTCCGGGTGCCGCTCTTCCATACGGGCTAGAAACCGGCGAGCATCCTCGCCGTACAAAATAGGAGTCTCTCGAATTTCGCGAGCCATTTTTCCTCTTTTGTTATGTCCATAAAAGAATGCTGGCATAACGCCAAGCGGCAACCGTTCGGTTACATGTTATAAATATACCAAAAGATTATTGGGGATGCAATAGCGGCGCGAGGAATAGCCGTGAGCGGTGAGCTATGAGGTTCGAGATGAGAGGCTAGTGAATAGAGAATAGAGGCTAGTGAATAAGAATCACGCACTTCGTGCGTCAATATAAGACGGCGAAGCCGTGATATTTCTCCCTAGATCCGAGCCTCTAGACCCTCACCCCTCAAAGAGCCGTGAGCGGTGAGCAGTGAGCTATGAGCGATTAGATAGTTGGTGATCGACGGAGATTGCTTCAGGGCTTCGCCCTTCGCAATGACAACCAAGGCGAATGCCACGCCAAAACGCTTGCGTTTCGGCATGGTTGAGCCGACGAGTCATGCGCCTGCGAATGACAATCCCTAGTCTCTAGACACTAACCTCAATGTATTACGAAATTTTTAACCCTTGATATGAATTGCAGAGGCGAATTCTTTTAAGAGAGCAGGGTCTTCGACTTTTTCCCACAGCGTTCCGGTCACGATGATGTTCGCACCTGCAGCCACGCGGATAGCGGCCGCCTGCGGGTCCTTGATGCCACCGCCGGTAATAATCGTCATTTCGGTAGCCTTGCGGGTATAGGCAATGTGCTCTACGGGTACCGGTTCTTCGGCACCACTGCCCGCTTCTAGATAAACATAGCGCATGCCCATGAGTTCTGCAGCGATGGAGTTCACCATGCTGAGTTTAGGCTTGTTCGCCGGCACAGGCATTGTACCGCTAATGTATTCCACTGTCGTACGTTTGCCACTATTGATGAGCTGGTAGGCTGTCGGGATGGCCTCCATGTTGAGGGCTCGCACCAGAGCACCACCGCGTACCTGCTCATCGATGAGGTAATTCGGGTTGCGACCGCTCACAAGCGTCATGAAAAGCATTGCATCAAAACCGGGAACCACCTGCGAGGCTCCACCCGGGAAAAGAACCACGGGCAAGTCAACATTAGCTTTGAGAGCAGCCACCTGCTTGGGAAGCGTAAAGTTCCCGAGATAAGAACCACCCACCAACAAGAGATCGGCGCCATTCTCGGCAGCCATTGCGCCGGCCTTTACAAAGGCGGCCTCGTCCGAAGTGTCCGGGTCGAGCAGAACGGCAAACAAGGCCCCGCGTTTCTCGATGGCGGCATTCAGGCGAGTTTCGGTCTTTCCGATTTTCATAACAACCTCTTGCGACAAAACTAAAATCTCCCCAAAAGATAACTTTATAAACGAGAAATAATCAAAAAAAGCGCGCATTTCACGTTAAAAATGAGCGAAATCACAGGAAAATGGAATTTCCAACCTCAAAAACTGCGAAATTTAACGAAAAAAGGCAAAAGCAGGCAAAGAGGCGCTGCAGCGTATCACCTAAAAGTGAGCCAGGGATTTCTTTTTGGGGAGGTGTATACAGAAGATCCCTGGGCTGCAGCGCCAAACTCGACAACAGCCAACAACCATCTCCTCAACAGGTGGCACGCACAATATAAAAAGAAATATTACAACAAGACTCTTTTTAGAAAAATGTAAACAAAAAAAATCTTTTAGCAAATAAATTCGCAACTTTGTTTGTTTTCTTGTTTGTTTGAAAAATATTCGTTACCAAAAAGGGCTCCATTCTAGCATAAGAAAGCCTTATTGGGGCTTTTTTACAGCCCGTGAACAACTTTATCAACAACAAACATCAACAACAAGTCAACATTCCCGAAAAATCGCTCTCATTTCGTACAAATCAAATGCTATAAAAATGTTACTTTGAATGAAATTTCACCCCTACATTCCAGCAAAAAAAAGACCTTCGGGTGACCGGAAACGCGGTCAACCCCCTCCTCCCCAAAAAGGGGGCCTCCCCCTCCCCTTTTTCCACCCCAAAACAGAAAATTTTTCTCAATTTTCCCTTTTTGAGTCTAAAAACACATTTTTTGGTGCGATTGTTGTAAACCGTGCAACGAAAACTTTACGTTACAATTGGACACCTATACGCCAAATTATTAATTTTAGATAGATTGATGAGTATGATAGACGTACTGGACTACCTAGAATACCGCGAGTATCTGAAGGACTGGTTTGTCGAAAGCAAAAAAGACAATCCATTCACTTCGTATCGCTACTTGGGCCAGAAAACCGGAGTCGACCCGGCCTGGCTTGTTCGCGTATTCCAAAAAGAGGGGCACCTGAACGAAAGCACCCTCCCCGTATTCATACGACTCTGCGGCATGGACGACCGCCGCGCCGAATATTTCAAGACCCTTTACCGTTTTAACAAGACAAAAGCCAAGCAGACCCTCTCGGAACTGTATTACAAGCTCATGGAGCTGCGTTCCTTGGAAACTAGGGTCCTTTCGCAGCCCGAATTGGCCTATTTTGGCAGTTGGGCCTGTGCCGCGCTCCGCGCCCTTATCGGAATTTCTAAAGACACGAGCAACCTGGACAAGCTCGCCAAGCAGCTGAGCCCGACCATCAGCCAAGACGAGGCCCGCAATGCGCTGGGAATCCTCAAACAACTGGGGTTGGTCGTTCCGGACGACAACAACGGCTGGAACATCACCGACCAGATTTTGAGCACCGGTGGCGAAGTCAAGAGCCAGGCCGTCAGAAGTTTCCACAGGCGTACAATCGAACTCGCACAAGAATCGCTAGACCGCCACAAACCGGAGGAACGCGACATTTCTTCGACGGTATTCACCGCCGAGGAGGCCGACCTGCCCGAAATCCGACACCGCATAGAGGAATTCCGCAGGGCGCTCATGAAATTTGCCTGCCGCAGCGAACGGGCTGACCGCGTTTATGCGCTCAATGTTGCGCTGTTCCCCCTGTCCGAAAAGGTGGACGACCCATTTGTATGCCCTAACAAAATACAAAACGGCGAAAACAAGGGAGGTAACCCATGAGACTCTCCCGGAAAATAATGTATCTTGAAACTATGCAGCAAAATTCCTCGGGCCTGAGGGGAATCGCCCTGAAATCGTTGACCGGACTCGCACTGGGTCTGGGCCTTTGGGCGTGTTCTTCAACCGACATGGCCGGAGGCGGCCCCAGCGGGACTGAGGCCGGTAACGCCATCATGGCCACCCTATATAACGAAGACGGCTCCTTGGCAAAATATGCAACGGTCATGCTCATCAAGAGGACAAGCCTCAGTGGAGAAGCCAACGCATACACGGTCCAAGCGGATTCCAACGGCCTCGTTGTCATCGACAGCGTAGACGTGGGCGACTATATCATGGAAGTCTCCCTGGAAGGAAACAACGCCCAGATTGATGTTTCCGTTGCCAACGACAAGGACAGCGTGCAGCTCGGCGAACACAAGCTCCAGAAGCCCGTGTACATCAGCGGCTCGCTTGTGGACTACGGTTGCAGGGACTGCGACAGCGCCTTCGGCACGCTCAAGTTCTTCGGCCTCAACCATTCTACAATCGTGACCAACGGAAGGTTCTCCATCGGAGGGCTCCCCGCCGGCAACCTGAACTTCGCGTTCATCCCGAACATGGGGGCAAAGCTCGACACCATCGTTCTGCCCACCATCAAGGCGAAAGCCGGTGACTCCATTGTCGTGGAGCACGTGGCACCCCCGACGCCGGAACCCGAAGACACGACGAAAAAAGATACCGTCCCCAAGCCCGAAAACAAGCTCGAGACGCTTCTGCTGGAAGACTTCACCGATGGCGATGATGTCCACAAGATGGGGGCCCCCTATACAAGGGAGAGGGGTACGGCCATCGGAAGCTGGGTTCTCATCACTGGCGATTATGCAATGGGAAACGGCCCTATCTCAATAGACCCCAAGGCCAACAGCAGCAACCCGTTCACGGACATCATCGAAGCCGATGACAACGGGAACAAGCTGGTGCATTTCAAGGTGATGTTCCCGGACTCGGATTATCGCGCTTACCCGCCATCGATTTACAATGAGACGTATTTGCAGTCAATGGACTCGCTTTTCCGAGCCAAGGATTCAATCAACTGGGTCTCGAAATGGTGGACGACATGCGCCATGCAAATCGGCAAAGGCGGTTTAGGCTACAACCTTTCTATGGTGGATTCCATTGCATTTGAAACTTGGGGAACGGGTTCGTTCACGTTTGAATTCCTGAGTGGGGGTTCAAGCACGGCCCCAACGTACATGTACACGTTCACCAATCCAGTCGATTTCATTATTGAAGCAAAGGATTTTGACCTGCCCAAAAAGAAGACCCGGATTGCCGTAGCGGTCGCCGATCTCATTCCGGACGAAGAACAGCGGAAATACATCAGCACGGTTGCATGGACTTTCCATGACGATGCGGAATTCTTCCTGGACAACGTGGAACTTATCGGGCACGACCTGGGAAGCATCTGGACAAGGGAATGAGGGGAGCCCGGTCCGTAACATCGAACCAGGAATCCGTCCACAAGGACCTCGCAAAAATTGTGCAAAAATATGCAAGGACGCAATACATGCGTCCTTTTGCTTTGCATACGCAGGAGGCGTACGAGCAGGCCAAGGAGAGCGTCTGCAAGTGGGCAGGGCAGGACGACATAAAGCTGGTTCCCGTAGTCCTCGATTCGGGATGCGGTACCGGCGAAAGCACGGTACACCTTGCCCGCAAGTTCCCCGACTGCGCAGTTATCGGGATTGACAAATCCGAGGCGCGCATTGGCAAAGGTTCTGGTGCGCGTGACACTGGCTCCGAGGGAATTCCGCAAAACGCTTTCTGGATACGCGCCGAGCTCCTGGACTTCTGGAGGCTAGTTCTCGACAACCGCTGGGACGTTCGCTATCATGCGGTGTTCTACCCGAACCCGTGGCCCAAGCAGTCCGAATGCACGCGCCGATTCCACATGCACCCGATATTCCCGACCATGATGCAGCTTGCCCCCGTCACCGAACTCAGGACGAACTGGGAAATCTATGCGCGGGAATTCCGCGACGCGATAGGCATCCTCGGCGAAGAAAGCGAGAACATTCCCGAACTCGCCGACTTACGCGGCATCCGGGCAGAACTTACGCCCCTCTCAACGGACAACCCCGAAACTGCATTTGAAAGAAAATACGCCGCAGCGGGGCAACCGCTGTGGCGAGTCATTGCTAGCCGATAGGCCAAATTACATTTCGGAATTCAGCCAGTTCAAGAAGGCCTTGGTCTGCTTCGTGAAGTTCACGAGCACCTGGGCGTCGCGGACAACGATGAATTCGGAGAGACCGTAGGTGGGCACACTCTGGGACCAGTCGTAAGTGTAGCCCAGGCGAGTCCAGAGGCGCTTAGAAGACTTCTTCTCGTACTTCGCGGCTGTTTCGTCGAACCAGTTCTGGTACCATATCATGAAAGCTTCGTCCTTCTTGCCGAACGGAGATTCCGCAGCAGGTTCGGAGGATTCGGTCGACGGCATATCGTCGCCTATCATAGCCGGTTCTGCCGCCGGGGTTTCATCGATAAAGCTGGCACGCATGGTGTTTCCTGTCGGATCGATTTCGAAAGCCGGACGGACGACATCCTTCGGGTCCACCCAAATGGTACTGAAGTAGTTGAGCGTCGTATCGAGCGAGTAGCCCATCAACTGGTGCAGACGACGGTTCCAGTTGCGTACGGATTCCTTGTTCTGGTTGAACCACTTGCGGAATTCCTTGTCGGCAACAGTCCACAAGACCTCGTCTCCGAGCTTAATAGTACGGCCTTCTTCGAAGCGTTCCGGGTCGTTGTGCCAAACGACAAGGAGAATTTTATTGCGGTCGCCATTCCAAGTGACCATGTCGGAAAGCGTGTCCAGCGAGATGAGCGGCTGGATTTGATCGCTGCCCGCAGTGGCAGCCTGCTGGATAGCAGCCTTGTACGTCTCGGCAAGGAGAGAATCCTTGTTGGCAAACGAGACCTCGCCACCCTTGCTGTCGACAATGTTGCAATACGGAATCGAGGCTGGGTTCACAGCGACATTCCACTTTTCAAACTGTTCTTCGATCAGGAGGTCGTTATGCGTGAAAAGTTTCTCGCCCTCCACAAAGGAAATCACAATCTTGCAAAAGCCCGTATCGGGAATGACCACGGTCGTCGGAACAGGCGCCTGCGAAGGATCGCTTTGGTCGAGTTTCAAGTCAAACTCGTCTTTCCAGCACTGGTAGTGGTAAGAATACAACGTAGCCGGACCCGGTTTCATCTCGCTGAAGAAGATGTTATCCTGGTCGTTGCTCCAAGTGGGTTTGACCAAAATCGTAGAATCCCCGAGTTTCATTGTCTGCGGGAGCCCCTCGCTACAGAACGTCGCCGCCTGGCGGAATACGCCGATGACGCCTGTTTTTGTACGGAAAGTTTCGGAATTGGTGACCCTTGGCCCCTGAGTGCAGGACACCAAGGAAAGAATAGAAACGCCGAGAATGGCAAGGGGGATTATCTTTTTCATGCCCTAAATATATGTTTTTGTTTTTTTTAAAGCAACATTTTTTAAGCCGCAATGCAGCTTGCACAAAGATATAGGAATAACGTTTTCCCCAAAAAGGCGATTCAGAGCCTACAGCGGCAACCTAACGAACCGTAATGAACCGGCTCGACACCCTTTTTCCGTCAGCCTCGACCATTACCAAGACCGGACCTTTCGCCCACGACGAAACATTTACCTGGACCGACGCCCCTTCAAACGGGATATCCTGGATGCATACGCCCATGGCATCGGCAATTTTCAGCCGCTTGTGCCCCGGCACAGGAGCTTGCACCATCAGCAAACCTTCGTGGACATGCATCTGTACAGGCGCAAACTGGCGAGAAGAACGGACCTCACCAATAGAGGACGGCTTGGGCTTGGGGCAAGATTTGACCCCGTCTTCCTGAGTCAGCACGAAGCATACCAAGGAATCTCCGTAGACTTTCAGGTCGAAAACGCCCGGAATTTCGGTTTTGCCTTTTTCCCTTTTGTACTTGAAATCCGCATAGTAATCCTGCTTGCCACCAAGTACCTCCTTTACTTCTATATGGAGGTGATCGGGGTCCGGGTTCGGATTATTGCTATAGAATGCGCTCTCGTCAAAATCGACATACCATACAAAGACGCCATTTTTCCCCTGAACTCCGCTGTACTCGGATTCCGAAATTTTTGAATCGAAGCCAACCGCCGGGCGGTATTCAATGATATAGTACTCGTCCTCATCCTTTGGATTCGTGACAGAATAGGCATGCATCTCGGAAAGGGGTTCCAGCATGTGGGGCCTCAGCAAACTGTCGGTGGACAACTCATCCAGTTTCATCCATCCCATAGATTCCCGTTCAAAAGCGGAGAACGTCGGAGGGAAACGACCGCCACCATTGCGCGTTCCAAGAGCCATCAAATCAAAGGGGAGCGGGCCGACTGTCGCATAACCTTCTGCATCGACACCATACAAATCGTAAAGTCCCAGCACGTGGCTGAATTCGTGGGCAATGGTCGCCAAGCGATTGAGTTTGCCCGTATCTTCGTCCTTCTGCGACACGAACGCATAGCTATCAAAAGTATAGCCATCTTTTGAATACACCCTCTTCTTGAGATATGTCAAGGAATACTGGTGAGAATAATAATTGGGGTTGTAGGTTGCCGCTTCCTCGTTCGTAAGCGGATGCATGAAGATAAACGGGATTTCCGCCTCGTACTTGCTAGCCCGTTCCTTGAAATCCTCCCGTTCCACCAATATTTCTATGGCCGATGTGATGAACTTGAATTCGTCATTGTAATCACCGAAATATTCAGGGAGTTCTATCGGATAGACATCAAACGTCGGCTTGAATTTTCCACCCGAACTTTCAATAAAGTAATCACGCAGGCTGCCGATATGGCCGTCTTCGCTGTACCCTTTCTTGTTGAGTTTTTTGTAAACCTTCGCCGAGTCAAAGGACTCATTATCTATCGTACTGACAAGCAAGACCGGGAAATAGCGGTTGCCCGTCACGAATGGTTTAACGAGCTTGTTGGCGCGCAACAACGCACGGGGCTTGATTACTGACGGGGCAAGGGTCTCTGGAAATCGCTGTCCATTCAAAGCCCTGTGCTTCGAATGGACCTCGCTTTGATTCAAAGTTTTTAGGAAATTCAATTCGTCGAGAGTCCTGTCCGCTGCATCCCTGGCAATAAAGTTGGAGGGTTTTCCTTCGGCATCTGCATACACGTAGCTGCCCTTTCCGTCACCCACAACAAGGATTCCATCCATCGTCTTGGCAAAATGATAGTGTTCGTCGCCGAAGTGGCGAATCGTCACAGAAGAGCCGTCCTTCTGCGTATAGACGACAGGTTCGGGATTAGCCGGAGCCGCCCACGACAACGCAGGAACAAGACCAACAAACATGCACAACATCAAAAAGAATCTATTAAAGTTCATTATAAAGCCTCGCGCGCTGAAAAATACATACTTATTGGCGACAAGAGGCTAACAGCCCCCACTATTTTCTACATTTTGCGCTGTAAAACAAAAAAGAGGTCAATCATGACGTTTGAAGAAATGTACGCCTTGGCTTGCCAACGCAAGAAAGAAATGCCCGAAGGCAAGGGAACCACAGAACTGTTCAAGAAAGGCCCGCACGCCATTGGCAAGAAGCTTGTAGAAGAAGCCGCCGAAAGCTGGCAGGCTGCACGCTTCGAAAGCCGCGACGCCCAGTGCCTCGAACTTTCGCAGGTGCTCTACTACGTGGCCGTGATGATGGCCGAAAAAGGTCTCACTCTCGAAGAGGTGTACGCAAAACTATGATCAAGGTAGCTCTCCCGAACAAGGGCATGCTTTTTGAGCCCACGCAGGAACTTTTGAAGGCCTGCGGTTACAAGGCATCCAAGCCTTACAAGACTTTGACCCAGCTCGACACAAAGAACGGAATCGAATTCTTCTTCTTGCGCCCGAGCGATATTCCCATGTACGTGGGCCGCGGCATCATTGACGCAGGCATTACCGGCATTGACTTCAACGCCGAGGCGAAGAGCCCCGCGGTGAAGGTGCTGGACCTCCCCTTCGGTGCTTCCAAGATGTGCGCCGCCGTCCCGAACGACAGCCC
>CAMJHM010000045.1 GCA_946405515.1 uncultured Fibrobacter sp.
GGGCTCCTGAGAAGTCAATGCGACCTGCTTCACCTGTTCGACAAGCGCCATGTCGAACAGAAGTACCAAAGCTCACCTTGGCGGGCTCCTGAGAAGTCAATGCGACCTGCTTCACCTGTTCGACAAGCGCCATGTCGGTAGCCGGGTTGAATTCGGGGGACTGAATCTTTTTCCAAATCTGGGTAATGTTTTCCATAGGGGTTCCTTTTGAGATTTAACGCAGCAAATTTAGCAAAAAAGACCGAAACTATCTTGTCATTTTTCTCGACAGCACACAAAACCGACCCAATTCAAACCAGGTTTATAATGATAAAGACGCAAGACGGACTCATGTTCCATCTGCAAAAGTAAAAAAAGAAAAACGTTCACGTTCCAAAGCAATCTATGACGTTCAGACATGAATGAAATAATTAAAAAAATCTCACACTTATATTGACCATGAAAAGATTTCAATTAAATTTGTTCGTATGAACAAAAGAATTTTTTTATTAGCCCTATTTTTCTTCGTTGCTTTATGTTTCGCAGAAGCTCCTGATTACTATTATAAAAGCGCCGATGAATCCGAAGAATCAAGCACCCCACCAGTCGATACCACACAAAAGGCGAAAAAATGGCCTAGAATGTCTTTATTCCTGCATGCCGGACTTATTGATGTCGGCATTGGTACAAAAATACGTGTTGCTCATGAAAACAGAATTTATCTAACCATAGACGCAAGATACCAAAAAAGTTTGATATTTCAGGAAGAATACATTCGCATTCCAATGCTATGCTATATTGGCGGGAACCACGTTCATTTTATAACGGGCGGGACATTTCTCAATTATGTACGAGGAAATATGTCCATCAGCATACTCGGATTGTATGGTAGCGAAATTGCCAATGGTATAAATGTTGACATCGGAAGGCATTTCGGCATCGACTTGATACTTTTTACGCCTACAGTTTGGCCATCCGAAACATCACATGCACTTCTTCTGGCCGGTCGACTCACATTCTAACGAGACCCAATTTAAACCGCCCCCGTTTTAATCCCAAAATGTAATCTAAACAGAAATAGCCCGTTAAGCCTGGCCACCAACCACTAACCACCAACCACTATTTATATATTTACAGCACTATGCAGATTACTAACGCTTCTCAACTTACTGGTGTTTTCCCCGCGTTGTTCACCCCGCTCAAGAACGACGATCCCAAGAACCTTCGCAACTCCATCGACTACAAGAAGATGGGCCAGATGATCGACGACGTGATCGCTAACGGCGCAAGTGGCGTGCTCCCTGCCGTGACCACGGGTCAGAGTGCGACGGTTTCCCCGCAGCAACACCTCGATGTCATCAAGTTTACGCTCGACTACGTGGACGGCCGCGTGCCCGTGATTGCCGGTGCCGGTTCCAACTGCACCCGCGAATCCATCGAAATGATCGAGAACGTCCAGAAGATTGCCCCGGTGGCAGTCCTCTGCGTCACAGGCTACTACAACAACCCGCCGCAGGAAGGCCTCCTGAAGCACTACCGCACGCTCAGCAGCGAGACTGGCGCCAAGATTGTCATTTACAACGTTCCGGGCCGCACCTCCAGCTACGTGCATCCCGACACACTGATTGAACTTGCCGAAGACAAGAACATCATCGGCCTCAAGCAGGCCGTGGAGTTCGGCTTTGGCGAGAAGTTCCACGAAGACACGATGCGCGTGATCAAGGAAACGAAGGGCAAGGACTTCGCCGTGATGAGCGGTGAAGACGGTTTGTTCGCCGACCTCCTTGAGATGGGTGGCACGGGCCTCATCAGCGCTTCGGGCAACATCCCCGAGGCCACAAAGACCTTCGTCGAACTGTACAAGGCATTCCAGGCTGGCGACAAGGACAAGGCTCACAATCTGCAAAAGGATGCCCGCGACTTTATCGACATCACGTTCTGCCGCAAGAACCCGATCCCGCTGGGCACGCTGTTCAACAGCCCGCTGTTCCAGCCGCTCGTGAGCGTGAAGGATACGGCCAACGGCGCCGACGCAGTCGCCCGCATCATGAAGTTGATTGAAGAAAAGGCCCCGAGCCTGAAGAAGTATCATGTTTAGACGAAAGAACGCCGCTGCGCGGCTACAGACGAAAGACGAGAGATTGCTAAATAATTAAATCTTTTCAGAAATTTTCTCTCGTCTGTAGCGAAGCAACGCAGTTGCGAAGCGTTCTCTCGTCTCTCGTCTATTTTTAACAGGAGAATCCAATGGCCAAGAACAACCAATCTATCACTGATGTTGTCTGCGACTACATCACCAAGCAGAAACTCTCCCCCATTCCCGTCCAGACTCTGAACGAGGAAGCAGAAACCACGCGCTACTTCGGTGGCGAACTCAAGGAATTCATCGCCGCAGCAAAGACGCTCGGTGCCAAGGGTATCTTTGTCGAGACGCTCTACCTCGAAGAAGACGAATTCTACTACGACAGCGGCATGGACGACGAAGAATACATGGCCCTGTACGGCAACGATGAATGCGACGGGGAATGCAAGTGCGGCAAGTGCGAAGGCAAGAAGTCCAAAAAGAAGGCTAAGGAAGAAGACGACAGCGATGTCGACGGCGTCTGGTTTGAACCCGAAGACCTCGATGGCCTCGACCTCACGCTCCTGAAGCCTCAGATGGCCAAGTTCCTCGACCGCGTGGGCGAAGCCTGTGGCGTGCGCCTCACGGTTCCGGGCGTTGACCACCTCGAAGTGGAAATCTTCGCCGACTGGTACGACGAGTTCGCCGAAATGGTGGACGAAGCTTCCGAAGCGATCGAACTCGACCCGAACGGAGCTCTCGAAAGCATGAAGTCCATGATCAAGGCCGAAGAAGCCGCCGCCAAGGCAACGCAGGGTAAGGGCACCAAGAAGATCGCCGCCCACCCGCCCAAGAAAGCTTCCAAGAAGTAATCCGTCGCAAGACGAACCTTTTCAACACGTCCCCAGCGGGGCGTGTTTTTTTTTCGCACATTCAACATACAACATATTCAAAAGCAGAAAGGCATCTCGGCGGAACCGAGATGCCTTATGGCAATATGAGGAGTATTAATCGGTTATCAATATAAAAATTTTAGCGCGTCACAGACAACATTTTTACTTTGCCATCACGTTTGACCATGTAAACACCCGTCTTGCCAAACTTCATGAACACGGCATCGTTCAAGGAAGTTCCATCCCTAGATTCAACCTTGCCGAGATACTTACCCTGCACGTCGAACACCTGCAATACCGATGTTCCCATCGGCACCGGCGACACATCCGGGAGAGCGTCAATGGATCCAATGATGTTTCCAGAACTGCTGCTAATCGGAATGATAACGGGAGCAACACTGGAACTGGAAATTGGCGAAAGAATGGTTATACTAGAAGACGAAGCGACGACACTTCCCCAAAAATCCCGGCTCGAAGACGAAACCTTCGCCTTACTGGAACTGCTCCTGTGATGGCTGCTCGTTCTCGAAGAACTGGAAACCAAATGCGAGGAACGATGAGAGGATGAAGAAGGATGAATGGATGTCGACGAATGATGGGTCGATGCACTGGATTTCGGCGTTACCGCTGTTTCTGAGCCAGACGGTGAACCTTTAGACGTTATGTTGAAGTAGGTGAAGTCAATCTTTCCGGTAGCACCGCCACCGGCTTCGGCCAGCACCTTCACCTCGTACATCTTCCCGAGATTCAGGCCAACCTCCCCCCATTTCTTGAAATGGGCGGTAATGTCGATATGGCCGCACTGGCGAGCGTTACGGCGTACACTGAAGAACTGCGGGAAAGTAGAAGTCCCCTTAATCGAAGGCTGGTTCACGCGAGTAAACGTGTAAATATCATAGGTATCGCCGTCCACCGTGATTTCGCCCTTCTTTGTGCCTAAATACTGCGGACTCGGCTTGGTAAACCAGTCATCGACGATATAGTATTCCACCAGCGGATTCTCGGTCCAACCGTAAATGCCGATATAGGAATAAGCTGCACTCCCCGACTTGGTGAACTTGTAATCAGCGGTAAAATAACCAATCTGGTCGTGCGTCTGGGTGCTGTTGTATTTGAGGCCTACGCGAGCCAGAAAATCATTGGAGCCGTTCCATTCCGCCGAGAACGTTCCGTCATTGTAATAGGTCATCGAGTTGTTGCCACCCTGGTACCAGATTTCGTAATGATACCCCGAATTCCCGATATTCCCCGTTACACTGGAATTATTTTGACCACGAGTGGTCGTGCCGTTTCCGGAATGCCCGCCCTTTTCGCTGCAAGCATCGGCTGCATAAGCGTTTAAGCCAAAAGCGAGGGTCACAAAAAACGTGGCCCTGGCCAACCCAAGGAACAATTTGTTCATATCCAACTCCAATTTTTTGCCGATAGAGACATTTTCTCTTTGGAAATGCCACCATCAGCCAACCTGCTTATAAAATAATCTCAAATTGTGTTCTACATCACTTTTCAAATAATTCTTTGTTGTAAAAACGACAATGAAAGGCTTTTTACGCAAAAAAAGAAAAGGTACCCCGCCGAACGAGGCACCTTTGACAATATAAGGAGTGTTTTAGATTTGAAACTTTTAGCGGGTCACAGAAATGGAGCGGACCTTTCCACCAATCTTCACCATGTAAACACCGGCCTTGCCGAACTTGGCGAAGATAGCATCGTTGATAGTAGCACCATTGGCGAAGGTAACGCCACCAAGAGAACGACCCTGCATATCGAACACCTGAGCCACATGGCTTGTCTTATTCAGGCTGATATTCTTGGCCAAAGCCAGCGGATCTTCACCCGGATTGGTTCCCGGATTCGTGCCCGGATCAGTGCCCGGATTCGTGCCCGGATCCGTACCAGGATTCGTGCCACCCGGCAGGCTGAACTTCACGTAGTCCACATTCGTATTCGCATTTGCGATGGTAATGCGGAGCTTGTGTTCACCAGCGGTCAGGGTAGCCTTACCCGTTGCCTTTTCATAAGCATTCCAGTCATCTGTAGTTCCCGTGAAAGCGAGAGAGGCAAGAGCCGCACCGTCCAGGGACAGTTCAACCGTACCTGCACCGGAACCGTTCGAGACGTTGGCTTCGATATCGTATTCACCGGCCTGAGCAACATTAATAGTGTATTCGAGCCATTCGTCCGCAGCGGTGTAACCGATAGCCTTGCCCGTGCCACCGCTCACGATGTCGACAGAAGAATAGTCTTCACCGCGATAGGTGTGGTCGCCATCGTCGCCCGAAGCACCCTGGGCTCCACTATAGGAAACGCCCTCGTTGCCTTCGTCAAAGTTTTCGGCTTCAACAGTACCCGGAATGGCGGCCGCAGTGCCACCGAACGGCTTGCGTTCGATTTCCTTCGGCGGAACGACCTCGGAAGGAGATCCGTTATCCTTCATGTCGAAGTAGGTGTATTCCACGGAACCCGTAGCACCACCACCAGCTTCGGTCATGAGCATCACTTCGGTCACCTTACCAAACTTGAGCGAAGCAGAGCCACCGCCCTTGGAACCCTTGAGCTGCTTGTTCTGACCCGTGAAGAGTTCATCCCACTTCTTGAAGTGGGCAGAAATGTCGATATGGCCGCACTGACGCGCACTCTGACGGATGCTAAAGAACTGGACGAAGGTGGAAGTACCCGACTTGGAAGGTTCCTGCTGGCGAAGGAAGGCGTGGATGGTATACTTGGCACCATCGACTTCAATTTCGCCGAACTTTTCACCGACGTAGTTTTCGCTCGGCTTGCTGTACCAGTCGTCCACGATGTAGTATTCGGTTTCCGGGTTAGCAGTCCAGCCATAAATACCGATATAGCCATACTGAGCAGAGCCCGTCTTTTTGTAGTTGTAATCGACCGTGAAATACTTGGATTTATGGTCAATACCGCCACCACCATACTGATAACCCACGCGGGTCAGGTAGTCGCTTGAATTGTTCCAGTTGGCCTTGAACGTACCATTATCGTAGTAGGTCATCGAAGCGCTACCACCCTGATACCACTGTTCGTAACCCCACGGGGTCCCACTGATGGAGCCGACCGAGTTTCCGCTCACTCCATGACCAGAACCAGCAGCCTTGCTCATCTGATCCTTACAGGCATCGACAGCAAAAGCACTGCCCAAACCGCAGGTAACAACAAGAGCAAGACTCATTTTGGCAATTTTAGATATACTTTTCATGGTTTACTCCTCTAAAGTTATTTTTTATAATATAGACGCGAAAACGCAAAAAATAGCGTAAAAAACGCAAAAGTCGTTGTTATAGGAAACAACACAAAACAGTTTACAAACAGTCATTTCACAGCGGTTTTTCTCAAAAAAAAGCCCGATTCCAAGAGGAATCGGGCAAAATTCGCATAAAACGTGATTTAGCGTTCTACAGAGACAACCTTGGCAACAGATCCACGCTTGACCATGTAGATGGCCGAGTGCGGGAACTTGCTTCCGACGGCAGCCTTGAGGGTGGAGCCATCCTTCAGTTCAACCTTGCCGAGGAACTTGCCCTGCATGTCGAACACCTGATAGGTACCAGCCATGCCAAAGTTCGCAATTTCGGCCGGAAGGGCACTGGGGCCGGAGCTGGAGGAACCAGCGGGGGCAGTAACGGCCAGCTCAGAACTGGAGGATTGACCAGCGGCGTCAGAGCTGGAGGCCGGGGCCTTGTCAGAACTAGAAGCCGGAGCCTTGTCAGAACTGGAGGCCGGAGCCTTGTCAGAACTGGACTTCGGAGCAGCAGAGCTAGAAGACGGAGCTTCCGAGCTAGAAGACGGAACTGCAGATTCGAGAGGATGCTTCTTGTCGGTCATCTTGAAGTAGGAAACATCGAACGAACCAGAACCGCCACCGGCTTCCACGAGCACCTTGGCTTCGTACATCTTACCCATCTTCATGCCGAGGGATTCCCACTTCTTGAAGTGAGCCGTGATGTCGATATGACCGCAGGAACGGGCTCCCCTACGCTTACTGAAGTACTGCGGGAAGGTCTGGTTACCCTTGATAGAGGGAGCGTTGTTGCGCTGGTTCTGGTAAACTTCGTAGGTAGCACCATCAACCTCGAATTCACCTTTTCTCTGGCCCAAGAGGTTCGGACCCGGTTCGCTGAACCAGTCATCCACGATGTAGTATTCTACTAGCGGATCAACCGTCCAGCCATAGATTCCAATGTAGTTGTAGCCACCGGCATTACCCGACTTGGACCACTTGAAGTAGGCATCGATGGGGCCGAGTTCGTCGTATGTCGATTTTTCGTCGTACTTGAAGCCGACACGTGCAAGGAAGTCGCCGGTACCATTCCAGCTGGCCTTATACGTACCGTTGTCGTAGAATGTCATGTTGTTATTGCCGCCCTGATACCAAATTTCGTAATGGTAGGGAGAGCTGCCGACATTGCCAGTCACACTCTGGTTGTTCTGGCCCTGGGTTCTCGTTTCTTTGCCTTCGTGACCCATCTGATCCTTACAGGCATCGATGTCCGCATATGCAGACGAGACAAGCCCCATCGCAAGGGCAAGGCCGAATTTCAATATTTTTTTATTCATCTTTGAGCTCCTCTTATGGTTATTTATCAACCATACCATATGTAATCTATACCCTTTTCCACAAAGCTTCTCCCAGCAGAAATAAATGATGTTGTATCATAAAACAACATTCCTTGACTTGTGATTTCCGCAAAAAAACGGCATTTTGTGACAAAAAAAGACCCGTTTCCTCATGAGGAAACGGGCCATTTTCAGCAATGTTTCTAAAATTTAGCGCTTTTCGGCAGAGACTACCTTGACGGCGGCCCCCTGCTTAAGCAGATACATTCCGGACTTTCCGAACTTGTTCACGACAATTTCCTTCAGAGATGCGCCGGACTTCAGTTCAACCGTGCCGAGGAACTTGCCCTGCATGTCGAACACCTGAGCGGAGCCGGACATCACGAAGACCTTCGCCGTTGCCGGGAGGGCATCAGAGCCGGAGCTGCTGCTTACGTTGGCAGGAGCACTAGAAGACGATACTGCGTCGGAGCTGGAAGCCGGACCGACAGAGCTGGAAGACTGAGCGTCGGAGCTGGAAGCCGGGCCTGCAGAGCTGGAAGACTGAGCGTCGGAGCTAGAAGCCGGGCCTGCAGAGCTGGAAGACTGGGTTTCAGAAGAACTGGGAGCAGCACCTTCGATATAGACCTTAGCATAGGGGAAGTCGTACTCGCCACGGGCATTTGCACCCGAATTGCTACCGGCTTCGCCAAGGATCTTGGCTTCGTGCATCTTACCCATCTTCATACCGAGTTCTTCCCACTTCTTGAAGTGAGCGGTAATGTCGATAGTACCGCAATCGCGCATTGAAGTACGCACGCTGAAATACTGCTTGAAATAGGTGTTGTCGCCATCAATGGAATAAGAAGTGCGGTCACCTTCGTAAACAATATACTTGGCACCATCGATTTCAAATTCGCCATGTTTCTTTTTAGAATTACCCTGGGCAACCCAGTCACCGGGCATATACTGGCTACCGGAGTTGTCCACGATGTACCATTCTACCAGAGGTTCACGGGTCCAGCCATAAATGCCGATATAGGAATAGTCGATTCCAGAAAGATTACCCTTGACCAGCTTGAAATCCGCCTTCATGTGGCCAATTTCCTGGTGGGTCTTATCGCTATTGAAAGAAAGACCTGCGCGACACAGATAGTCCTTGGCACCGGTCATCTGGCAGTTGAAGGAACCATCGTCGTAGAACGTAGCAGAACCACCGTTGCCGCCTTCGTTCCAAAGTTCATAACCAATTCCATTGCTGAACTTATCCACTTTATTCGTGGAAACTTCCACCTTAGAACCGCTATGGGCGGCAGTTTGGCAGAAATCCTGAGCCAAAGCGCCAGAAGCGGCAAAAGCTACACAAAGAGCCGAAGCCCCAATAATCCTAATTTTCATAAAACCTCCAAAGTTTGTCCCAAATATAGATAAAAACGGCATTTTTTCTTGTTTTTTTTGTTTTTTTGCAATTTTCTGTAGTAATAAGCACAATAAAAAAGGGGTTTTCTTACCGAAAATCCCTTTTTATTCTTTTTTTTACATTTTTGCGGACTATTTTGTCACGGAGAGCACCTTGAGCCCCCCGTCGGACTGCACCATGTAGACGCCCGATTTGCCGAATTTTGCAAAAATTGCGCTATTGACAGCCACTCCCGCCGGGACGAAAACTTGGCCCAGAACACGGCCCTGCATGTCGAAGACGACCAGGCTGCGGTCAGACGGACTGATACGGGTAATTTGCACAATCGCCGTGGTCGATTCTGACGATTTGGCGGCAGGTTTCAGCTCCTGAGTTACAGAGCTAGAAGATTCAACGAGGGCATCAGAGGCCGGCACGGCAAAACTCGACTCCGGCGCTGCGGAGCTGGAAGATAGAGCCGGAGAACTAGGCTCCGATTCGGTCACGTTGCAATAGGTGAAATCTATCGTAGCAGAACCATTGCCCGCTTCCGCAACCATCATGACCTCGTTCATCTTGCCCAGATTGAGGCCGAGCTCCGTCCATTTCTTGAAGTGAGCCGTGATATCTATATGGCCGCACTGGCGGGGTATGCGACGGACACTGTAAAAAGTCGGATAGTTCACGTCTCCCTGGACATACAGCTTGTTTTGCTTAAAGGAATAGATGTCGTACGTATCCCCGTCTACCGTAATCTCGCCCTTCTTTTCGCCCAAATACTCGGGATTCGGTTCGCTGAACCAGTCTTCCAGGATGAAGTAATCGGCGCGCGGATTATCCGTCCAGCCATAGACGCCAATATACGAGAAATCGGCACTTCCCGACTTGGTGAACTTGAAATCCGCTGAAAAATTGCCAAATTCGTCAAAATTTTTGCTTTCGGCATACCGGAGACCGACTCGGGCAATGAAGTCTTGCGAGTTGCTCCATTCCGCAGAAAAGGTTCCGTTGTCATAATAAGTCAGGGAGCCCGAACCTTCGGAATGCCAGAGTTCGTACTGGAAACCCGAATTGCCGACGTCCCCCTTGACGCTCTCGGAACCGGTCCCAATGACTTTCTTGCCCTCGCCCACATGGCCCATTTCGTCGTTGCAGGCATCGGCCGCATAGGCGGAAACCGCAAGCACCAAGGCAACGACAAAGCCCGTTTTTAGGATTTCTTTTCTCATATTCCTGCACCTACCTTCCCCAAAAACTATAAAAAAAGAGGCCATCCCGGAGAGATTGCCTCTTTTTTTACTTTTCTGAGTTCGTTTTTTACGGACTAGACGCCTTCCGGAGTCGGATTTTCGCCTTCGGAAGCGGATGCATCCACGGAATCGTCATCGACTTCGACGCCTTCCACCTTGTCGAAGGTTTCCTTCGCCTCGGCGCTATCCTGTTCGATATCTTCGACGCTCGGGAGTGCGGTAGCGTCTTGCACCACGTCGCCTTCGCGCAGGCTGATGGCCTTCACGCCCTGGGCGTTACGGCCCGTGAGGCGGATATCGGCAGCCTTGATGCGGATGACCTGGCCTTCCTTGGTGGTGATGATCAAGTCGTAATCGTCGGCAACGCTGTCCACGAACACGGCCGAACCGATCTTGTCGGTGACGTTCAGGTTCTTGACGCCCTTGCTGCCGCGCTTCGTGACACGGTAAGTGCCCGGTTCGCTGCGCTTGCCGTAGCCCTTCTCGGTAATGGTGAGCACCTTGTTGCCCGCCTTGAGCCACAGGAGCGAGATGACCTCGTCACCTTCGGAGAGCTTGATACCACGGACACCGTGAGTGCCACGGCCCATCGGGCGGAAGCAGGTGATCGGGAACGTGACCGCCTGGCCGTTGCGGGTGGCAATCATCAGCAAGTCATTCGGAATCGGGCGCGCTTCCAGATTTTCGGCATCATCGCCTTCGGCCTCACCATCGGCCGGTTCGGCAATCTCGGCAGACTGATCGGCGGCATCTTCGACATCGCCTGCGTTCAGGGAAGCCTTGTATTCTTCTTCGGTCATGCCCACGAGTTGCACCTTCACGAGTTCGTCGCCCTCGTCCAGGCTGATAGCGTTCACGCCCGCCTTGCGCGGACGGCTGAACAGCTTGAGGTCCATCTTGTTGATGATACCCTTCTTGGTCACGAACACGAGACAGAAGAAACCGCCGAACTTGCGTACCGGCACAATCGCCTGTACAGTTTCGCCGTCCGTAAGCCCGACAAAGTTGACAATCGGGCGGCCCTTGCCGTTGCGCGTGCCTTCGGGCAGGCGGTAGACCTTGGTCCAGTAGGCGCGGCCCTTGTTGGTGAACACGAGCAGGTAGCTATGCGTGCTCGCCGTGAAGATCTGCTCCACGTTGTCCTCGTCCTTGAGGCCGGCACCAATAATGCCCTTGCCGCCGCGGTTCTGCGCCTTGAACGTGTCGATGGGCAGACGGCGGATGTAGCCTTCGCGGCTGAGCGTAATCACCTGTTCCTCTTCGGCAATCAGGTCTTCTTCGTCGCTGTCGTCGATGGCTTCGCCAATGGTGGTGCGGCGTTCGTCACCGTACTTCGCCACGACGGCATCGAGCTTTTCGAGCATGATGGCGATGCGGCGTTCGCGCTTTTCGAGAATGTCCTTCAAGTCGGCGACAGTCGCCACGAGCTCGTTGTATTCGGCTTCCAACTTTTCGAGGTTGAGGCCGGTGAGCTGGCCGAGGCGCATGTCCACGATAGCCTGCGACTGGATTTCGTCGAGGCCGAAACGGTCTTGCAAGCTCTGCTTCGCAATGTCGGTCGTCTTGCTCGCCTTGATAATCTGCACGACCTCGTCGATGTTCTGCGTCGCGATGCGCAGGCCTTCGATGATGTGGAGGCGGGCTTCGGCCTTCTTCAAATCAAACTGCGTCGAGCGCGTAATTACGTCGAGACGGTGATCGATGTAAACCTGCAACAGTTCCTTCATCGTCAAAACCTTGGGCAGGTTGTTGATGAGGGCCAGGTTGTAAATGCTAAACGTTGTCTGTAACTGCGTGTACTTGAACAAGTTGTTTAAGACCACCTCGCCCACGGCGTCGCGGCGCAGTTCAATAACGATGCGGATGTCGCGGCTGGATTCGTCGCGGATGTCGGTAATGCCGTCGACACGCTTTTCGCGAACAAGGTCCGCAATCTTCTTGCAGAGTTCCGCCTTGTTCACCATGTACGGGATTTCGGTGACGATGATACGCGGTTTGCCCTTGGAATCCGTCTCAATTTCGGTGCGGGCACGCACGCGTACGCGACCATGGCCCGTGAGGTAAGCTTCGCGGATGCCGGAACGGCCACAGACGACAGCGCCGGTCGGGAAGTCCGGGCCCTTGATGTAGTCCATCAGGTTCTCGTCCGGAAGGTCCGGATTTTCGGCCAAGGCGTGTATTGCAGCACCGACTTCGCGCAAGTTGTGCGGAGCCATGTTGGTCGCCATACCCACAGCAATGCCGGAGGTACCGTTCACGATCATGTTCGGGAGTGCCGAAGGCAGAACCAGCGGTTCTTCAAGAGACTCGTCGTAGTTCGGGCCCATGTCGACAGTATCCTTTTCCAGGTCTTCGAGCATGAGCGCGCCGAGGTTGTTCATCTTGGCTTCGGTGTAACGCATGGCAGCAGGGCTGTCGCCGTCGATGGAGCCGAAGTTCCCCTGACCAAACACCAGCGGGTAGCGCAGGGAGAAGTCCTGGGCCATACGGGCGAGCGTTTCGTACACGGCGGAATCGCCATGCGGGTGGTACTTACCGATAACGTCACCCACGATACGGGCGGACTTGACCGTACCCTTGTTGGGCACCACGCCCAGCTTGTGCATACTGAACATCACGCGGCGATGCACGGGCTTGAAGCCGTCGCGCGCATCGGGCAGCGCACGCGCCACAATCACGCTCATGGAATAGCGGAGGTAGCAATCCTGCATGTCCTTCTCGATGAGGGACTTGAACTGCGAGCCTGGTACCATTTCTTCTGACATTAGTTAACCTCAAATTAGTGAACAGTAGGAAGTAGACAGTAGGAAGGTTTGAGGTCGGTCACCTACGGTTCCCTCTGAGGTATGAGCACACCTCAAAGCGAGTTTACGGGCGACCTCATAGCTCAAAGCGCAAATCTACCATTCACCTCCTGCAATCATTTCATTTATTTTTTTCAAACTTTTCTCATCGGTCTGGTCGATGCGGTGGGGAGTGACCGTCGCATAGCCTTGATTCAGCAAATAATCATCGCTATCCACGGGCTGCTCGTCCCACAGTTTGTCACCGTCCAGTTGCCACAAGCCCCCATCGTGGGAGTAGTGGTCCGTAAACATTCCAAGGGCCATCCTCGTCGCCTTGAAACCCTTGAAGGTTTCGGCAGTGGCCTTTGGGAAATTCACGTTCCAGAAAACGCCGGCGGGAATATTTTTGAACAGGCGTTTCTCGACAATTTTCACAGCAAAATCAATTGCTACAGGCAAGAGGGAGGCATTCATCCCGCGTAGCGAAAGCGCGATGCCCGGCACCCCCCAGAGGGCCGCTTCACGCGCTCCGGCGACAGTCCCCGAATAAAGCGAAGACACTCCGGAATTTTCGCCCACGTTCACGCCCGAGAAGCACACGTCAAAAGCTCCCGGACCATGCCCCGCGGTTACCTCCAAGCCATAGGAGGCAAAATGCCCCAAGGCAAACTTCGTGCAATCGGCAGGGGTCCCGTCCATCGAAAAGACCTTGTAACCGGCCTCGGAAGGGGCTTCTTCGACCTGGAGGCCACGGCGTACCGTAAAGGCATGAGAAACACCGCTCTGTTCCGATTTCGGCGCAAACACAAAAACCTCCCCATAGGGAGAAAGGGCGCCAGCGAGGGCGTGCATGTTCGCGCTATTCACTCCATCATCATTCGTGATGAGGATACGCGGTTTCTGTGCTTCTTGCATGTAATATAAAGATAGTAAAAAAGGCCGCGAAATCACTCTAAATCGCGGATTAACGAGTCCAATTTAGCCGTGAATTTCATGGCTCCGTCAACACACAAATGGTCGTAATCTCCACCCATGTTCGAATAATCGTGACTCCCCATCTTGTTTTCGTCCATCAGGTAAAAATTATCGTATTTCTGCACTAGGGAACCGACCTTTTCGATAAGCAATTTTCCGGCCGAACGGCGCATTCCATGACGCCCGTAGGCACCCGTATTCCTGTAATACGGACTTTGCGGGAAAACTACACCGACAACCTTGATTCCCTTATCCCGAGCAGACTGGATAACCTTTTCCATAAAGCCCAGATTGACATCTCCCCCATCGCTCTTATCGCTATACGTCGTATCGTTGAGAACTTCGACATAACCTTCTCCGTTGGAGGCCCAGTCGTCGACACATTCCACTCTACGCCAGCCCCTAGAAGCCGTATCAATCGGCAAATCAATATCCTGCCTCGAAATTTCCGCCATCCAGTTCACAAAGAAATCATCGACACCATCTACCCAAAAATCATGATTCCTGTCGTAAGTGAAGCCCTTGGAATTCTGCGTAATAGCCTGAATATCTTTGTCGGGAGTCAGGTACTGCCACATATCGGGATCAATACTCAACACAAGATACTTCAATTTGGGCATGTGCAGGTACAGGTAATTGTTCACCAGGTACTCGTAACATTCTCCCTGGCAAGCCAAGATGCCGAGGTTCAGTGTAAACTTACTCATCCGTTCCGGAATCAACCCGGCCCACAATCTTGAGATTCCGAGCCCGACCAATTCAGTGGAATCCTTGTATTGCCACAGCAAGCCCATTTTGCGTGCGAAAAGGGGCCCCGCATCCGCATACTGGCCAAGGCTGTCCAAATCCCAATCAGTCGATGTCGACGAAGCTTTTTTCACCCAAAGGCACGGGTGCCATAATTCCTCCCCCGCAACCAGTTCCACTAAACTGGATGTTTCCAAATTTGCCGCCACGATTTTTTGGTGGGCGCCATCGGAATTCGTCAGTGTCGCCACAAAACGGCCAGTTGAATTTTTCAGCCATTCCGTATGATCAAACGTGAAACCTTCAGGAGCATCCATGTAATTCACGAGGTTTCCTGCACTATCAGCAACAAGAACCACACCATGTGTACCGTAGTCATGCCCGACAAACGATTTTCCCTTGGCTCCACCAAAATCAAGGAACAAAGTCTCTCGCAGGGAATCTCCGCTCAACGATACATTGCAAGCCTGTTCGCCATCGTACCATGTTTCAACAGAACCACTCCTATACACTTTTAACTTCTTGCTCCCCGTCACGGCAAAATTGCCATCCGGTGATACGCCCCCGTGGAATGCGCCATCCATTATCTTGACAGGTTTCCCGAAGGATCCTTTCGAGAAGCGGACCTGCCATGTACTCGCCGATTTCCAAGCCGATTCCTCGTTGTTGCCCGCATACGTCACATAGACAATGGCCGTATCGCCATTTTCAAGGACACGCCAGCGCGGGATTGCTGCATTTTCAATATCGAGGCGGACAAGGCCACTCCCCGAAGCATCCAAGTCGCGCACATAAACAGAAGACTTGCCAGATACCCCCTCCAAACCGGTGCAGAAGGCAACTTTGTTCCCATCTGGGGATATATCGGGATGATAACTATCAACGGAATCCTTTATTTCGAACAAACGAGGGTTGCCGAAGGTAAAATCAACGAAAGAAAGATTCCCAGTGACATCGTTACGGAATGCCAACTTGGCAACACCATTCCCTGCCAGAGCACTAATAGCAGAGGATCCCACCAAGACGGTCATTCCAGACGCAGAGCCACCACCAGACTTGCTCGCCCATGTAGGAGCCGGGATCTTGCCCAAAGCAAGACGGAAACCGACATAATCCGACTTTGAAATTGGAGTTACAAAATAAACATCGCCGCGGCTGTAATAATTGATGGCAGAAGGAGAGTTCCTGAAGGACCCGCCCTTGACAACAATTTCTTCTAAATTCGCTACTTCGCGCCGCCCGACAAAATCAACATACTCCGAATCGTGCAAGTCGGAAAGTTTGTCATTCACCCATTCCATAACGTTGCCGGGCATGTCGCAAACACCATATTTATCCATCCCGGCGGTACAGACCTCATGCGCACTATAACCCGAATTTTCGCCATTCCAACTCCGAGACGCATTCCAATCCTGAGATGCGGCGAAAGTCCATTCTGCTTCTGTCGGCAACCGGAAGGCTTCTTTCTGGGGGTCAAAAACAAGGCCGACTAGATCGGTACAAGACCCGCGATTGTCAAAGACAGCTTTCGTATAAGTGTACGCTGTATCGTAACCCATCTTGACACTTTGCGCATTTGCATAGAGAATCGCATCGTAGTAAGTGACATTCGTTGCCGGCATGGAACTAGTGCATTTAAGTCCCATTTCCCCGCAAGTCACCTCATGCTTGCCGATATAAAAATCATAATCAAACGAAACACGCATTGTAGGGCGGTCCTTCTTATTTGCGTTTGCGTCGTTCGTCCCGAGCAAGACCGTCTTACCCTTTGCGGATATTTGCACTAGGCAATTATCCCCGTCAAGGCAAATAACAGGATATTTGGAAGACGGATCCTCATTCGTCGGCTGGGAATTCGAGCATCCATTCCAAAGCAGCGCAGACAAACAATATGCAAATAAAAGGAATCCTTTTGCGTTCATATACATCCAATATAGCTATTTAGCCTCGCGGCGAATGCTATATTTCACCCATGTTTTCCGAGAAAAAGTTTTGTGCCACCAAGGACACCTCCAAGGCAAAGCGCATGGCAGAACTGCTGCGCGTCATCATCCTGCAACTGGGCGACGACGTGCCCCGTGCCAAGCGTGAATTCGAAACCTACGCCGAATGGATGAAACTCCCCGATAACGAACGCCTCACGGGGAAAAACCAGGCACAACTCATTGACCTCTACAAGACATTCCGTACCCGTGCTGGGCTAGGGTTCGAACGAGATGTTTACCTGGAACAGGAACCGGGTGACCGAGAAACGCCGAACGAAGCGCCCCTCCCCTTCGCCGTACTGGTCCACAACCTCCGCAGTGCATTCAATGTCGGCTCCATCATCAGGAGTACAGATTGTTTCGGACTCGAAGGAGTCCATTTGAGCGGTTACAGTTGCGGTCCGGACCACGTGACCGTAAAGAGCGCTGCCCGCGGGTGCCAAGAATGGATCCCCATCAAACGCTGGGACAGCCCCTTTGATTGTGTCAAATGGCACAAAGAAAACGGCTACGAAATTATCGCACTGGAAACAGGCGAAGACATTCCGAGCATAAACAACGTAACATGGCCCGAAAAAGGCTTAATCATCCTTGGGAACGAGGAATTGGGAATCGCCCCCGAACTGATGGCAGAGGCGACGATGAAAGTGACCATTCCCATGGCAGGCCGCAAAGCGAGCATGAATGTCGCCGGGGCATTCGCCATTATGGCATTCAAAATCCGCTCTGAATACAAACAATAAAATTGGGTTTCAATGAAAAGGCGTTATCTTCTCATCTTTTTACTTTCTCTTTGGACAAGTTGTTCAAACGTCGAACTTTCTGATGTCACGGAAAACAACAATGTCATTGAAGACTTTTCAAAGGAGTTCGTCAAGATAACCCCCAACGGGCAGTCCGTAGCCATCAAAGACATCAAGTCAAAAAATGATAATGGAGAAAGCCCGGCCTTATCAGTCAACTTTACATACGACTACTACATCGAAAAGCACGAAGTCACTTGCGGCGAATTCAAAAGACTCATCGGCAACAAGGCTTGCACAAAAGACTCGCTCCCAGTAACAAACGTTACCTACATCGATGCCGTGCTTTACGCGAACGAACGGAGCAAGGCCGACGGCTATGATACCGCTTATGCCTACTCGTCCAAGGAATGCAACGACAAGAACTGCACTCTGCTCGATGGGCTAACCTTCAGGCCAAACGTCAAAGCATACCGCCTCCCCACCGAAGCCGAATGGATACTGGCCGCACAGCAAGGATGGGACACGGAAAACAGCTGGAATGCAGACAATGCGAATTTCTCAGCCCACCCCGTATGCAGCAAGGGCAAGAACAGCCTTGACATCTGCGATATGGAAGGCAATGTCACGGAATGGGTCAACGACTGGCTTGGCAGTACCTGGAACGCATCCGCAACCAACTTTGTCGGGGCCAGTGATGGGGGCACGCTCGGCGAACGCGTCATCAAGGGCGGCAACTACCACAATCCGGCAAACGCAATCAACATCTACAGCCGCGGGGACGTGTACACGGTAACATCGACAACAACCAGCGACTACCTGGGATTCAGGCTCGCCTTTGGCGAAATTCCGGATGCCCTTTGGCTGACCAACGGCAAATTTTCCAAGCAAATAGCGACAACCCTTTTGGCCAATGCGGGCAACATCCGAAAAAAGACACGGACCTTCAAGACAAAGCTTGCATTCCGCAACGACGAAACCGAGAATCTGGTCTACATCGACTATTCAAGCAGCAATCTCTCTGCCATCGAAATTCAGGACTCGTTTAACGTATTCCACCCAGAAATATCTCCCGATGGAGCACATGTGGCCTTCTGCACGAGCCCCGAAGGAGTGAACACCCATTCCGAAATCTATGTTCGCGATTTAGACGAGACCGGTTCCAACTTGGTAAAGTTGGATGTTGACAATGCCGCCATTCCCCGCTGGAAAGTTCTTGATTCTGGAGACACAGTCATTGTCTATGTGTCTTCTGCACAGAGCAATAAAGATCTAGGAACATTCATGAACGAGTCAACCTGGATGGTCCCCTTTGCAGACGGAAAATTCGGAACACCACAAAAGCTGTTCGACGGAGCATACCACGGAGGTGTCGACGGCAACCTCGCATTTGCAGTCACCGGGTCCACCCAATTCCGGGTAAGGACATCTAACGGCAACGACACCGTCTGGTACAATTCAGAACAAGCTTGCAATGTCAGTCTTTCTAAAGACGGGAGCAAAAAAACATCATTCCTGGATTTTGGCAGCGAAACGGGGCGAAGTTTTGTCGGGAGCAATTACGGGATTCACGAGCAAATCCTTATCGTAGACAGCACGGGAACTCTTGTCCAAAGCATACCCGCCCCTAACGGATATTCGTACGATCACACCGAATGGGTCGCCCAGAACCTGATTGTCGCAACACTTACCACGCCGAATGGAGCCCACGAAAAAATTGTCCTGATTGACATTTCCGATTCCTCCATCACGGAACTTGTCTACGGAGAAGAGCTATGGCATCCAAGCGTCTGGGCCGCCCCCATCATGGAAAGCAGCACAGCCATTGACCTAGACAGCACCGCCATATATTGGACGCAGCCAACAGATCCGCTATTGTCCTCAAAAATGAACATTTTCTGGGCCATCAGCGACACTATAGAAATCATCGCCCTAGGTTCTTCTCGAGTAAGCATGGGATTCGATCCGTTTGCCTTTATGCACGCATCGGCATTCAACATGGCCACAATCCCCTCCGACATGGACGTATCGCTCTACTTGGCAAAGAACTACGTCCTTCCTCATTGTAAAAAGCTCAAAGCCATTGTTGTTTCACTTGATTTGGACCTATGGTCCGACATGCCCGAAGTCAACGTCAACAAGAATATTCTGTCTTTCCCCGGCTACTTCTACGACATCAACCACAACTTCTGGAAAAAAGAAGACGCATCCAAAATCGTAGAAACAAGCAAGCAGGTTCTTTCGGAGTTGGAGCATCTGCAAGGATACCTGGAAGTGATGGGAATGGTCCGTTATAGCGAAATAAATTCCTGGACGACCGGGGGATTCAACCCGAATGCAATCCTCGCTGATTCTACCTGGAGCGATTCGGATACAGCCTACAAGATTGCACTGCAAGAATTTGAGGAACTCCTCCAGTTAGCCAAGAACCAGGATGTCTTGGTTGTTGGAGTCGTATTCCCGCAAAGTCCCTATTACGCTGAAACAGGCACCTTTGGCAGGCACGGCATGAAGCGAAGCACGGCCAAAGAAGTATTGTCCAACATAGCAAAGTTGGATACGATTTATTCCAACTTCATATTCATGGACGAAAACAAGATGGGATACCACGATTACCCAGATAGTCTGGTATACGACTACGACCACCTGAACATGTTCGGGGCCCAGGTCATTACGGCACGCATCGATTCCGCCATATTCTCGGCGGAATCCGATTCAAGGAAATAATTAAGGTTTCTTCTCTTCGGAAAGGGCCTTCACCGCTTCGGTGAGGCGGTCAATCGCCTGGATGAGTTCGTCCATCTTGGCTTCGCTCACGCCACCAGCAACAGCGGCCGGAACATTCGCGGCAGCTGCGGCAGCCTGGGCCACAGGCTTCGGAGTTTCTTTCACGGGGAGCTTGCCCAGCCAGATATCCGGCCAGCGGTCGTTACCCGTGTGGTAGGTAATGCGGGTCGCAGTTTCCACCGGTTCGCCAATCTTCCAGATGTAGAGTTCGTAGTCGAACAGGTCGTGATCATGACCCTTGTCGGTCGCGCCCCACACAAGCCACTTGCCATCGGGAGTAAAGCGCGGGAAATATTCGTGACTGCGGCGACCGGGCAAGTCCATCAACTTCACGTTCTTCGGGATGCCGAAGAAGCCAACCTTCTCGACTTGCTTGCCATCCTTGGCGCTGAACCACAGGATTTCGCTCGGAGCAGCGGTACCGCCATTACCCGTCGGGTTCACGCGGTAGAGCTTGGAGCCGTCAAAATTCCAGTCAATCTGGCAACCATCGCCGGACTTGGTCCACACGGACTTTTCCAAATCCCACACACCCGTTTCGCGCATGGAGCCACGGAGCGTAATCGCCACATGCTTGCCGTCGGGGCTCATGTTGGGCTCTTGCAGAATCACACCAGACTTGTTGAAGGCCTTTTCGCCATCGAGTACGAGCGTTTCCTTTTTGCTCGCAAGGTCCATCGTGAAGACTTTACCGGCACGGCTGAACACGATAGACTTGCCATCGGGCCTCCAGGTACCCCACGTGGCGTTGTCCACGACTTTGCGCGGATTCTCGCCCGAGATGTCGACCATCCACAAGTCCCACTTTTCAGGGTAGTTGGCGTCGTTTTCGGGAACCCAGCCCCCCTTGCTGCGGTTGAACAGCACCGTAGAGCCATCCGGAGAAATGCGCGGGAACCAGTCCACGTTGTCGCCCTGAGTAAGGGCACGGGCATTCG
>CAMJHM010000046.1 GCA_946405515.1 uncultured Fibrobacter sp.
TGAACCACCAGATTTTCTTCCTGATTCCCGTGGGTCGCGGCAAGGAAATTGAAGGTCACGCCCTTCGCGTCGCCGAATATGAGGGCCTGCTCCGCAAGATTATGGAAAAGAGCCGCACGCTTGGCATCCCCGTCAAACCCACCTGCGCTCCGCAGTTTTTGCGCATTGCCGACCAGCTTGGCGTCAAGACGCGTTACAGCCGCGGATGCCTCGCTGGTCTCGACTACTGCATCGTGAGCCCGATAGGGAAGGTGCGCCCCTGCGCCTACATGATGGAAGAGGCGGGTGACGTGCACGATACGCCTTTCGACGAAATCTGGGCGAATGCCGAAGTGTTCAAGAAGCTCCGTACCAAGGCCTATGCCGGAGCCTGCGGCAAGTGCAAGTTCAACGACCGCTGCGGCGGCTGCCGTGCCCGTGCCGCCTACTACCACGACGGCGACTACATGCAGGAAGACTCCTACTGCGCCTACGGACGGGGATTGTAGTCATCCTGGAGCCCTGGAGCGTAGCGATAGGGCGATAGGATCGGGCGAAGTCGATGGATCTAGTACATCTTTGTGAGTGAACGATGGCCGACTTTTTGACTTTATACCATGATGAAATCGTCTGGCTTGCCATGGTTGCAGTCGTTATTGTAATTGGAATCTTGACGAACTTTGGTCGATTTACGAAGCATAAGTCGATAAGATGGAAAGTTCGGTTGATTGCGTTGCCTGTAATTTGTACTATTGTTGCTTTTGTTATGGATGACGGTCCTTTCTTTATTGACAATTTAATTTTTACTTTTTTTCTATCTGTAGTTATTTGGTTTGGCCTCTTTTTCCCTCCATGGTATATTTTGGATTTGTTTGAAAAAGAAGATGGTGATAAGGATAAGTAGGTTTTGGTATGGATAAAGCAACCGATAAAGAAAATTTCACGTCTAATCCCGAAGACGAACGCTACATGCGCATGGCCATCCGCGAGGCGGAGAAGGCCTTCGACGAGAAGGAAATCCCTATCGGCTGTGTTATCGTTAAAGATGGCGTGGTCATCGGCCGTGGTCATAACCAGATTGAGATGCTTAAGGATGCTACCGCCCATGCCGAAATCCTTTCCATTGGGACGGCGGCTGGCCACCTTGACAACTGGCGTCTGGATGGGTGTACTTTGTATGTAACGCTCGAACCTTGCCCGATGTGCGCGGGGGCCATTCTCAACAGCCGTGTTTCACGCGTGGTCTACGGCTCCCCGGATACACGTTTTGGTGGCTGCGGAACGACCGTCGACGTGATTACGGGCAATGCCCTCAAACGCGAGGTCGAGGTGGTGGGCGGGGTGCTCGCCGACGAGTGCCTTGGGCTCCTGAAGGCGTTTTTCCAGCAAATGCGCCTCGAAAAGGGCGATTCCGGCAATAAGGGAGGCTCGGGGCTCGAGGCTCCAGGCCCGAGCAATGAGCCATGAGCGGGGCGCAAACTGACGGAGATTGCTTCAGGGCTTCGCCCTTCGCAATGACAAACCCCTTGCCCCTAGCCTCTAACCCCAGATTCTAGCCTCTAGATTCTAGCCCCTAGCCTCTAGTCTCTCGTCTATTTCTATATTCAAAACATGAATTTTATCAAATTTTGCGCTACTTCCGCAGCGCTCCTTTTGCTGTGTTCTTGCGACAACAACGATGTTGTCCTTGCCTTTAACACGCAGGATGCCGCTTCGCGTACTTTTTTCCTTGAGTCGTCCCTGAACGTGCTCTTGCCGGAGGATTCTGCCAATGCCGCTCCGGAATCCATGCAATCCCATATCAAGGTGCGCAGCACGCTTGACATGCTGGTTCCTTACGATGACGGTTCGGCCCGATTCGAAATGAAGGTCGATTCCGTGGAATATACCTCTGACAAGCGTTCCGTCGATGAATTCCGCAACATAGAGAAGCTCGTTTCGGTTCAGCATTTCCAGTTTAAGCTGGCAACGGATGGAACCATGAGCGATCCGGTTGTCGAAGATGCCGAAATGAAGTTTGGTGACGACGACATCGACCTCGTCAAACTCTTCTTGAAAATCCAACCGGTGCTCCCGTCGAAGCCTGTCGCCATAGGGGAGTCCTGGGAACGCATGGTGACCATACCAAGTTCCAATTCGATGACGACCGTGTACAAGTCGTTCACCCTCGAAGACGTCATGCTCCACGATGGCGCTAAAATCGCAAAAATCGGCATGAACCTCAAGTACAAGGAAGAAGCCGATTCAACATCCGACCTGCACATGGAAAGCCGTGGATTTATCGTCGGGTCGGGTTCTATCCTCTTTGATGTCAGTCATGGAGTTGTTTCTTCGGCGAACTTGGAAATTAACGGTGACCTGAACGTGAAGGACGTTGTTGCCCAGGATTCCATTCCCAACATGCACGTCATCCAAAAAATCAAGATGAGGAGTGAACCCTGATGCTACGTCCGTACAAGTTTTTATCTGTAACACTCCTGCTCGTTGCCTCGGCGCTCGCTGGCGAGATGCCGTTCCCTCAACCCGAAAAGGGCGTGGTTCGCCTTTTGACTAAGGATAGCCCTTACATTCTGGAGCAAGGAGTCATGTTCTCTTCTACGGACACGTTCCTTGTTGAACCCGGTGTGACGGTCCTTATGGGCGAATACGCGAAGATTATGCTGCGCGGCCCGGTCCGCATCCAGGGGACGCCCGAAAAGCCGATTACGTTCCGCAGTGCCGATTCTAGCGAAAGCTGGAACGGAATCCATTTCGTTTCCAGTAGCAAGCCGTTCGAAGTCCGCAACCTCGTGGTGGAAAATGCCTTCCGCAACACGGTTTTCCGTACCGATGGTATTTTCGACAAGGTCAAATTTGTCAATAACTACTATGGACTCTGGGTGGACGAGGTCTCCCAGATGTACCTCACCGACTGTGAATTTTCGCGTAACCGCTTTGCGCTCTCGCTCCGTGCCGCTAACGTGACAGCTAACAATACTACGGTATCCAACAATGTCTATGGGCTTTATCTGGAGGCCGAGGCCAAGTATAACGGCGATATGGCACTTGTCACGAACAACCTGGAGGCCGATGTTCGCAACGAATCCCAGGAACTTGTCGACAAGGGTAGGCGCGTGAGCCGCAACATCTGGCATCGTGTCGAGGCCCGTTTCTGAGGTAGAGGACTGTGGAAGAGTCATTCCGTCGAGCAATACGTAAGATGACCGGGACAAGCGTGCGCTTGTCGGTCCGGCCGGACAGGTCGTCCATGGTGGCGTCATTGTCGCAGTCGATGATGGTCACTTGGTCCATTGCGTTGTTCGAACATTTGGACGCCATGATGTCCAATGCAGAATCCATGGTCGGAGCTTCCGAACTCATTTCTTTTAGCAAGTCCGCCTGGAAATTGGCCGATGCGAGTTTCCCGCAAATCATCCAGGATGCAAACGCGTTGTACGATGAGTTTCGTGCCAAGTGGATGCAGCGTTTCTCGACAGAAGAAGTGCTTAGGCTCCTCCTTGAAGGTGGCGATTTCTTGACGCACGACGAGGAACAGGGCTGGGCGCTCACTGTGAAGAACAACAAGCAGGATATCAGTGCCTTCTATTCGGCGACAATTCACTTGCTGGTGAGCGATGCCGAACCGCTCTTTGTCCGCATGCACGGCCGTGTGATGCAGTTGCAAGAGAAACTTTGCAAATACTGGCACAGCGAAAGTGCCGTAGATGCAGTTTCGAAACTCCTGCCTTGCCTGGAAACTTCGCTCAGGGAAAAGGAGAACGCGCTTGTACTCTCGTTGCGCAGTTCGCTCAACTCCATTGCCAAAAAGCGTTTTGCTGCGGCATTTATGGGCAAGAGCGCTACGCGCTACTATGCGTCGGCAGCAGGTTGCGCTCGAAACGTAGGGAAGTTCTGGAACCCGCATGGCGCGTACGAAAACGGGTTCCTCGCTTTTACCGATGATTTTTGTGATTATGCCCGTGGGCTCACCATCCAGATTATCGAATGGTACCAGAGCAAATGGGCGCTTTTCCTCCGCGGCTTCTCGCGGGGGCAGTTAAACTTGTTTGAAACACCGGCCACATACCAGGCCCAAACCAACTCGTAAGGATAAACATGAAAAACGCATTCACTTCGATTTTGCTGCTTAGCGTCGTTGGCCTCGCTGTCTTGCTGGCGGGCGCATTCTATTTCGGCGCTCCGCTTTTCGGATGGATTATCATGATCGCGATTTTCGCCGTATTCATCGTGGAGCAGGCCTTGGCGCTTAAAAAACTCAGGCAGATGTCCAATGAAAGCGAAATCATTGACGAGTGCGAACGCCGCCGTATATATTCGGCCAGTGGCGACGGAGTGGTCGCAGCGCGAATCCGCTTGGCTGAACGCCTGTTGAGCAAGAATGTCCGCCTGGATTCTCCGGTGGCTTTCGAGGTGCTCTCGACGGGATCGTCCATCTCCATTCCGCGCAGTGCAAGCGGTTCCGTGATTCTCCTTGGCCTTATGGGTACGTTCTTTGGCCTTATGTATTCAGTTGCGACGGCTGGTGGTGCTATCGACAACTCTACGACTCAGGCCACGCTTGATACCATCCAGCTTTTGTTCCAGGGGATGAAGGGTATCTTTGGTACTAGCCTTTGTGGTTTGTTCGCAGCGTTGATTTTGAATGCGACGCGCAGCGTGTTGATTGCTAACCGCGATGCCTTCATGAGCCGCCTCGATTCTATGACGCTCGACATGCAGGGCTCGGTGGCCGAAGCCGGCGAAGAAAATAAGAGCGAAATCGAACGCCTTTTCCAAGTGGTGACGAAGAACCTGAACGATGTCGTGAACTCTGTGCAGGAAAGCCTTTCCGGTATTGTCAATAAGGTCGGGACGGAACTCGCTGCTGCAACAGAAAGCATTTCAAGCAACATAAATACTTCGGTCGAGAAAATTTCTACAAATGTGGGCCAGTCCGTCGAAAAACTTTCTTCTGACATGTCGAAGGCGGTGTCTGGGCTGAACTCCATGATGGATGGCTTGGGCAAGAACCTCAGCGATTCTGTGGCATCTTCTTTTGCTCCGATGGAAAAGAGCGTGAAGTCCTTGGCCGAATCGGTCGATTCTATTCCGGGCAAGCTGGACGAAAAACTGAGTGGGCTTTCCGGCTCGCTGCAGACGGGCCTTGCCGGTATCGGCGACGAAGTCAAGGCTGGTCTCGAAAACGTTACTGCCGCGGCAAGCAAGAATATTGCCGAATCCGTCACGGAACAGGTCAAGCAGTCTGGCGAACAGTGGAAGTCCTTCATGGATGCGCTTTCTGCCAAGACCGACTCCAACACGGAATACCAGAAGGAAAGCCTCGAAACGCTCAAGAACGTTGCCCTGCAAGTTGCCGAGAAGGCACAGGCGGGTTCTGCCGAACTCAGCCAGTCTGTTTCCGAAAAGATTTCCGCGCTTTCTACGGACATTTTGGGTGCTTTCCAAAAACTTTCCGAAACCTCTGCTGTGCTGCTCGAAGCCCAGAAGGCTCTTACCGAAAGCATCGACAACCGCGTGGTCAAGGAGAAGGAAGCGACCGACGCTCTGGGTGGCAACATCGTCGAGACGGCAGAACTCATGCGAGTGAACCAGTCCGAACTGAGCGCGAACCTCGAAATGCTCCGCACCGGCCTTGAATCGATTATCGAAAAGCTGAACGGCGATACGGCCGAACGCGACGACGAGGACAACTTTGTTGAACACCTCAACCAGACGCTGGAAGCCTTCCACGAGCGCGCAAGTGAAGTCCTCATGGAAAATGCGGTCAAGACTCAGGAAATCCTCCTCGAAGTCATGGAACAGATGCAACGTTTCTCTGTATCTCCTGCTCCGTCTGTAGCCCAGCAGCCTAAGGCCGAGGAATAAATATGCGGTTCAAGCAAGACGACAACCGTAATCCGTGGATGGCCTATACAGACTTGGGCGTTGCCCTGGTGTCTTTGTTCATCCTTGCGTTCGTGGCAATGGCCACCCTCAAGGAGCAAAAAGCCGAAGACCTTACACGTACCGAAGAAGAAGTCCTCAGCTGTCAGGAGCAGATGCGCAAGATTGCGGCCGAACGCAACGCGCTTCTGTCCAAGAGTTTGCAGACCTCTATCGAAGCGGGCCTTATTGCCCTCGAAGATGGCAAGATTCAAATTCAGGCGAGTTTCCTTTTCCCGCTGAACGGCGCGAACCTCACTCCCGAAGGCGTGAGCGTGATTCAGGGGATTAGCAAGGGCTTGCTCGACGCACTGGATACCGGCGATGTCATCATGGTAAGCGGATTTACCGATGATACTCCGGTGAAGTCCTCCACGTACACCAACTGGCATCTTTCTTCGGAACGCGCCGTGAATGTGGTTAAGGCTCTTGTTGCGCAGGGTTTCCCTCCTGACCGCCTCTTTGCGGCCGGGTTCGGTGAACACCAGCCCAAGTATCCCAATGACAGCGAAGAACACCGCCGTTTGAACCGTCGCGTGGAAATCGGCGTGACGCCGTTGACCAAGACGGGGAGCAAGGAGTAGGCTTACCGATGGACGAGATGGTTGCAAATCTCCGGCAACGAGTCGACGCTATCCGCAAGACGGGTAAGGTCCCGCACTGGCGCATGGTCTACGCAGAATATCTGCTGAACAGGGCCCAGGAATACCTGGCCGTCGATCGTGAACCCGAAGCCAAACTCGTAGCGGCAAAGATTGACCGCTGGGTTGTGCAACATACCCCTAAGCCCGAAGAACGCAGTGCTGCCGAATTGCACCCCATGGAATTCTGGAACAAGGATTTGCTTGCGGGTATTTCGTCGCAGATAAAGAAGACTCTTTCTGCCAAGCGTTTGCTTGTCCCGTCAACAGAACGCGATTCCATCTTGCGCCGCCTCGACGTGGTGGAAGGCTGGATTGGCGAAGGCAAGTTCCTCAAGGCTCACGAAGAACTGCTTTCGTTACGCGCTTCGCTCATTGCGCGCTTGCGCCGTAGCTATCGTGCTCGCCTTGCAGCGGCCTCCGTTTATCAGGGTGGTACTTTGACTTTGCCTCCCGGTACACAGATTGGCCCTTACAACGCGCGCCATACGCTTGAGGAAACGTTCCATATCGTCGGTGAGCGCGACCCGATTTGGGTCGAGGACTTCCTTGAAATCTACAACGACCTTTTCCGGATTGTAGAACGGTTAGTTCCCCAAGAAAAGAAATAAAAACAACGGACCTTTCGGCCCGCTGTATAAAGAAAACAATTCCGTTTAAGGTTTACCTTAACGGGTATTCCCTGTAATCCTGGACGCCGAACTCCTGCTTGAGGTAATCCCAGCGGACAAGGCGGTTCTTCCAGAAGTATTTACGGTATAGGCGTCTTGCGACGCGGCTAGTGAGTTCGTACGGAATAGTGTGGTGGTCGTCCGCTACACTTTCCATGGATATGTGGAAATCGAGTTCGCCGTTCACGACATCGACCGTTTCGCCGACTTGTACGTCGGGGATGTGGCTCACGTCGACCATCGTCGCGTCCATGCACACGCGGCCGAGAATCGGGCAAATTTGCCCGCGAATCATCACGAATCCCTTGTTGTATTCCCCGCGCAAGTAGCCGTCGCCGTAACCGATGGCTATTGTCGCGATTCGGGTCGGTTGCTGGGCCATCCAGTAGCCGCCGTAGCTGACCGTTTCCCCCGGCTTCACGATGTGGATGTGCCGGATGGTACTCTTGATTTTCATGACAGGACGGATGGGGTAAGGGGAGGGAACCGGACCCATGCAATTGTAGCCGTAAAGCGTGAGGCCGGGGCGGACCATGTCGAAATGGCTTTCGGGGTGCGTGAGCGTGCCTGCCGAGCTGCTACAGTGGCAAACAGGCGGGCGGATACCTTCGGCTTCCAGAACATCGACCAAGCGGCTGAAACGCTGGATCTGAACGTCCGTTTTCGGGTTGCCCGGCATGTCGGCCGTGGCGAGGTGCGTGAACATCCCCTCGAATTCGATATGCTTGAGGTGCAGTGCCGTGCGGATGCTGTCGAAGTCCTCGGCATCAAAGCCGTAGCGGTTCATGCCCGTGTCTATCGCAAGATGGGCACGGCATGTCGTCCCCGTTTCGGCGAGGAACTGGTCAAAGAGCTGCGCCGTGCGGAGGTCCGTAATGGCGGCAGTCAGTTGGAATTCTACAAAATAGGCGAAGTCTGCGGGAGTGCAGGGGCCAAGCACCAGGATAGGGAGGTCCATGCCGTACTGGCGCAGGAGCATGCCTTCGTTGATGTGGGCTACGCCGAGGTAGTCGGCACCACCGAACTTGGCGGCAAACGAGCAGGCCAGGCTCCCGTGCCCGTAGGCGTCAGCCTTCACGGGAATCAGGATTTTGGTATTGGCAGGGATCTGGCTCCGGATAAATTGGATATTGTTGCACAGGGCGTCCAAGTTGATTTCTATCCAGTTCGGGCGCGCAATCTTGTTTAAGTCGGGTGGGGTGGGTAAAAGTTTCATGATAAGAAAAATATAGGAAACTCTGCAAAAACCGGCCACAAGGCCATGTAAAAAAAGAATGCGTTTAACTTGGAGACTTCTAGATTGGAATAGAACCGGTTGATATAATTTTTTGTAAAAACCGGAAAGTCCGCGAGAATATAAAATCGCTCCCGAACCCAGCATCTACGCGCATCCCGCTAAGTTGTTCAAGTTTACAATTGAATCTATGAATATTTGTTTACTTGCTTGCGTGAAACGGAAAATTTTTTTCTGTATAGTTTAAAATCAAAGAGAGAAATAAATCGTTCTTTGTTCGAACAAAGGAACGAATATTGAACGGAAGTACAAATAACATAATTCCTTTGACTTAGCCGTTTTCGTCCCATCGACATCGCGTTCCCGAAGTATGCCCCGCCAACGGGGTAGTTGATTCCCTTTTTCTTTAAAATAAAAATCCAATAAAACGGAGGATAAAATCATGAAACCGCAAACCAAAAAACAAAAAAAAGCAACAGAAAAGTTCATCGAGTCCCTGATGCCGGATTCCGACAAGAGGATGTGGCGCATTGCCGGTACATCCATCATTGCCGCGCTTTCGGTAGGTTTCTGGGCGACTACGTATGAACGCGTAATCGACGAGATTGTCTTCGAAAAGACGGAGTCTGTGGAGATTGCGACAACCATGAACATCATCGAAAAAAAGGAGGAAAAAAAGCAGGAAAAACAAGAAAAGAAAATCGTAAAAAATGAAAACAAACGCAAGAGGCAAGGCGGCGGTGGCAAGCGCGCGGGCCGTGGGGATCCACGCTCTCCCGAGCAGCGGGGGATTCTCAAGATGCTGGCGGCGCGGACGCAGAATGCCAATGCCGAGGTCTACAACTTGACGAACCAGAAGTTTGCGAAGGATATCGACAAAATCCTCAAGAACGTGAACGGTTTGCAGGTTACCGGGAAGACGCAAATCGCATCGACCCGTCATGGTAAACTGGATGCCGGGTTCAACGAGGGTGTTGCTTCGGGCGGGAGTGGAGGAATCGGTGATGCGCTGGGGAGCCTGATCGGCGGTTCTGCTGGGGCCATCTCTACCAAGTCCATCGGTAAACTGAAACCGCCTTCCGAGCGGGACATCGACGTGGGTCAGGGCAATTCCTCGCGTTCTGCTTCTGATATCATGAAGGTGGTTCGCCAGCGTACTCCGGGGCTGCGCCATATCTACAACAAGTTCCTCAAGAAAAAGCCCGGTTTCCAGGGCAAGGTCACGCTGAAGTTCACGATTGCCCCGGGCGGGGAAATCGTCAGCATCGCAGTGGTCTCCTCTACGACCGGCTACGCCGAATTCGACGCCGACATCAAAAATGCCGTCGGTCGGTGGACTTTCAGCAAGGTCAAATCGGGGAACACCACGGTGACCATTCCCTTCACGTTCACTGAATAGGACTCTGAAATCCTGTAAATGATACCATTCCGGTGGCCACACGGCTGCCGGAATTCCTTATTTGTCTTGTGGAATAGGCCTACGCATTTGTAGATGTTGAAAAATTATATAGATTATCTGAAACAAAACTATCTGGTAGAGGTTAGGTTATGCTAAAGGCGAAACATGGGTTTTCTTTTGTTGTTGCGGCAGTTTCCGTTCTGCTGCTTGTCGCCTGCGGCGATGACGATAGCGATTTTGCGACTCGACCATCGGAAGGCTCGTCTTCTTCTAGCGTCACACCGCAGTCGAGCAGTTCAGAAAAAGCAGAATCATCTTCTAACAAGGTCACTGATAAGGTCACTGAGCCTGTCGAACCAGCCGAAGTGACGACCGGAACTATGACAGACTCCCGCGACGGGCAGACTTACAAGACGGTTACCATCGGCACTCAGACTTGGATGGCCCAGAACCTCAACTACGCCTATACTGATGTTCCTTATAAACATAGAAACAATACTTCTGATTCCACCAGTTGGTGCTACAAAGACAGTGCAAGCTACTGCACCAAATACGGCCGCCTTTATACATGGGCAGCCGCGATGGACAGCGTGGGCACATGGAGCACGAACGGCAAGGGTTGCGGCTATAATAAGACATGCTCTCCGACTTATCCTGTTCGCGGTGTTTGCCCAGAGGGCTGGCATCTGCCAACAATGGAGGAATTCAAAACTTTGTTCACTGCAGTTGGATTCGAAACTTTGTTCACTGCAGTTGGCGGTCAATCAACCGCAGGCTATGTGCTCAAGTCCACATCCGGATGGTATGCTGGTTACAATGGCTCGGATGCATTCGCCTTCTCCGCGCTCCCTGCCGGCAGCAGGGAAGACTTCGGGTATTTCACCACCGAGGGCCTCAACGCGTTCTTCTGGAGTTCTTCAGAGTACAGTAGCTACAAAGCGTACGACATGTACTTGTACTACTACAATGTCGTCAGTGCGTACCTGTACAACGACATGGACAAGAGCATCGGGTTTTCTGTTCGTTGCCTCAAGGACTGACAAGCCGAGTGAAGCGGTCGCCAAGTTTACTTGAGCGACCATTTCCGAGGCGCAGTAATCTGCGCTACGTAGTAGCGCCAGGACTGACAAGCCGAGTGAAGCGGTCGCCAAGTGAAGCGGTCCCTCTTCGATTTTTTTGAGCGGGTTCCAGTTCTTGCGCTTGTTTTTCATTTTTGCTATATTCTCACGCGGAACAAAATGGAGACTTTGAAATGACTGACCCACGCATTACACAACTTGCTACGAATTTAATCAACGACGCTGTCCGCCTCCAGGCCGGAGAAAACATCCTCATCGAGACAACCGACACCCCGGACGAACTGTCCACGGAACTGGTCAAGGCTGTCGAAAAAGCGGGAGGCAACGCCTTTGTCCATAACTACAACAGCCGTGTCCGTCGCCAAGTTCTCCTTTCTGCAAGCGAAGCCCAGATGAAGCTTTCGGCAGATCTCGCCCTTGCCGAGATGAAGCGCATGCAGGCCTATATCGCAATCCGTGGCGCGGACAACGCCATGGAAAACTGCGACGTGAGCGACGAGAAGATGCTCATGTACCGCAAGATTACCAAGGAAACGCTCGATTACCGCGTGAACAAGACGAAGTGGTGCGTGTTGCGCTGGCCCAATCCGTCCATGGCCCAGGGCGCCAAGATGAGCACCGAAGCCTTCGAGGACTTCTATTTCAAGGCGTGCCTGGCCGATTACCCGAAGATGGGCCGTGCCGCACAGAACCTGATCGACTTGATGAACAAGACCGACAAGGTGCGCCTCGTGGCAAATGACACCGACATCACGTTCAGCATCAAGGGAATCCCCGCCGTGCCCTGCTGCGGCAACATGAATATCCCCGATGGCGAAGTCTACACGGCCCCGGTGAACGGGAGCATCAATGGCGTGATTCACTACAATACGCCGACGCTTTACGAAGGCAAGCATTTCAGCGGAGTCCGCCTCGTGTTCAAGGAAGGCAAGATCGTGGAAGCCACTTGTGACTCGGGCGACAACGCGCAACTCAACGCCATATTCGATACGGACGAGGGCGCACGCCGCGTGGGCGAGTTCGCCATCGGTTTCAACCCCTTTGTGAATGCGCCGATGTGCGACATCCTCTTCGACGAAAAAATCGCCGGCAGTATCCACTTTACGCCGGGAATGTGCTACGAAGACGCCTACAATGGCAACCAGAGCGCCATCCACTGGGACCTCGTGCTCATCATGCGCCCGGAATACGGCGGCGGTGAAATCTGGTTCGACGACAAGCTTATCCGTAAAGACGGCCTGTTCGTGGTCGACGAACTCAAGTGCCTGAACCCAGACCAATTGGGGTTGTAGTTTTTCTTTAGATACTATGCCATCGGCCCCCTTTCCGGGGGCTTTTTTGTATATGAAACGAAGTGTATCATTTAGACGAAAAATCGTTTTTATTTTTATAAAAAATGCAATTTTCTTTTGAAAAATCAAACTTTTGTTCTATTTACTATTGACAAGCTGTTTTTTTGAAGGTATATTCATTGACATGAAACCGATTATCGAATATCAAGATTATCGCGCCTTCATGAGCGACTACTACGAAGAGCGTAAGCGGACTTCCGCCTTCTCGTGGCGGGAGTTTGCGAAGATTGCCGGATTCGCTTCGCCTTCGTACCTGAAACTTGTGTGCGAAGGCAAGAGCAGTCTGAGCAAGGTGACCATGGGGCGCGTGGCCAAGGCCATGGGGCTTACCGGCTACGAGGTGACCTATTTCGAGACCATGGTGAAGTTCGGCAACGCCAAGAAGGACTCGATCAAGATGGAGTTCCTCCAGGAAATGCAGGCCATGGCGCGAGACCACAAGGTGCGCATCATCGACAAGGATGCGTTCGAATATTATTCTACCTGGAAAAATCAAGCGATTCGCGAACTCGCCCCGATGATGCCCGGCGCCATGCCCGGCGAAATTGCCGATGTCTGCTGTCAGGATGTTTCGGCGTTGGAGGTTCGCAAGTCGCTCCAGTTCCTGGAGCGGGCAGGATTCCTCCGCCAGACGCAACCGAATACCTACGAGCAGACGGAGAAGGATGTTGCAGGTTCCAAGGAAGGGCTCCCGATTGCCATTCGCGCGATGCACCGGGAGATGGGGAGGCTCGCCATCGACTCCCTGGACAAGTTTACGGCCGAGGAACGCAACGTCACCGGCCTTACGATGGGCGTAAATCGCGAATGCTACGAACGGGTGGTGCAGGAATTGACGGCATGCCGCAAGAGGATTATTGCGATTTGTTCGGAATATTCGGAACTTTCGCAGGTTTACAGGTTGAATTTACAATTGTTCCCCCTTAGTAGGGATGTTAAGGGAAAAGAGGAGGCATAATATGAAAAAGTTTATGTATATGGCTTTGAGCGCTTTTGCTCTGTTGGCCTGTTCGGAAGATGCGCAGAATGTCGGAGGCACATCCGAAGATCCGAATACCTTGATAAATAACGGTTCCAACCTTGAAGGAATGCCGAGATTGTGCAGGTCTTCGCAAATGGGGGAGGAATCCGCCGATTGCGACTGGTATGCGGAAATGTGGAATCCGGAGTCGGGAAACCGCGTTAAGACCGGCTTCGACAACGGAACGAATACATCGGGTATTTGGTATTGGAAGATTGACTCTACCGAGAACATGCGCCCGTATATCCAGTGGCCGGCAGAAGTCGGCGAAGCCTACGATTCTCTTTCGTTGAGCAATGTGATAGAGTCTTGCGGCGGAAGCGTCTGTGGCCATATTGTGATGGACATGGACGATGAATTTGTTCCAAGAAGTTTTCCATTTGTGGAAATCGCGTTCAGCATGGCCGGGAAAAATTCTTCAGGCGAATTTGAGGCTATAGATGCAACCGGATTAAAAGGGTTATGCGTAGGTTATGCAACAAATGAAGCAATCAAGATGTCGCTTGATTTTGGCGATACGATAAATGCCTTATTTCGCAATGGCTCATACGCCGTAGAATTGGATTATGATTTAATGCATGAAGATAGACCAGACGAAGATCGGTATCTGGAGCAATGCTTTGCTTGGAGCGATTTTAAGGTGATGAGTCATAATCCTTTGTCTGATTATTCCGGATATCCTCCCATTAGCCTTCAAGAGGCCTTGAAGCACTTGGTAGCCATTCGATTCAGGTACGATGCCGCGAGCGATTTCAAAGTAATGTTCAATATTGTTCGATTGGGCCAATATTTAGGGAATGATCGAAAAATAACGAATGAGGAAAATCTTCCCGTGGTCGGTGATGATTGCGATTCCCCTGAAAGAGTAGAGGATTTCTGTTTGTGTAATTATACAGATTCCGTAGCGGTAATTGCAGGTAAAGAATTGGGGTATAGCAGGGGACTTGAAGAATTTGAAAAGATGTACGATACTTTGTATGAATCAGCTAAAAAAAGTATTTTGGAGATTCTCGAGTTTAGGAGAAACCATGAAATTGTAAATGACAAAGGTAAAAAGTCGGGTTTTCAACCCTGTGACAATCCTGAACCCAAGATTTTACGTTGCTCTGATGGTTCTCTTCGTTTCTCGCAGCAGTACTCAGATGTGAAAAAGAGGTATGACGAAGTTGTAGAAGAAACTGCCGTTGAAAAAGTACAGGAAATGATTTATTTCGTGAATGATTTCCTGACTCCTGATGTTGATCACTATGACAGCGCATACACTCTTTATGTGGATTATGGCGAACTTTGGAATTATGGTAGAGATGATTTTGTCAAGACGAGTGTTTATGCGGATTCGACATGGCCTGAAAATCTCACAAGGGAAGGAGAATGGTTCTATGAGTCGGATTCCGCAATTGGAGCGAATACTCGAGTTAACTTTGGAACGATCACTGATTCTGTATGGAGTGTGGCTGCGACGAGAGAATATTCTGGTGAGCTGGGTGCGCAGATTACTTTTACAGGCGAGCAAAGTGACATTGAACCTTATGCAAATATAGGCTTCTATGTAGCTGGTTTTGATTCGAATGGTGTAGCTCAATCGGCAGACATTAGTAATTGGAATGGAATCTGCGTAGCTTATCTGACCACTGAAGACATAAAATTGGCAATAGATCTTGGTGATTCCATCAATCGAGATTTGGGGTATGATTTGCCTGTTGTAAAATTATCGACGCAGATAGTATTAGATAATTTAGATGTATATACCAAAAGATGCTTTACCTGGAGTGATTTCAAACAGGAAGGGTGGGGAAAAGAACAAGAAAGCTTTAAATATACTATCACAGGTGAAGAAGCCGCTCAGAAAGCAGTCAAGATGGTTTTCCAGATATCGCCGTGGGATGATTCACATAGGTTCAATAATATTATTGAAGTTGGCTTCTTGGGCATAAGCGCAAATCGCGATTAAAAGGCCAAGGAATGCAGCATTAGCGACGGTGTGTCGCTAATGCTTCTGCTGGGCGGTAATGGGCAAGAAGGCCGCTGCCCGGCTGCCCAGCTTTGAGCTGTTTTTTGCTCAATGTTTTTGCCTTTTTGGCTTTCGCCGGCAAAGTGAACGGTGAAATTTTTGCCTTGGGGCGTATAAAAACGAGCAAAATACCCAATTTATATGCCCCTTCGGGCAAAAAAACATATTGTCGCAACCCTTTTTAAGCCATGGGGCGTATAAAACAGGCAAATTTGCGTCATTTATACGCCCCATCGACCACAAAACTCCGTACTTGGATTACATACAACGTGTAAAGGGGCGTATAAAAAAGGCGATGTGGAGCAATTTATACGCCCCTTCGGGCAAAAAAACATGTTGTCGCAAGCTTTTTTAATGCACGGGGCATATAAAAAAGGCGAAAAAGTGTCATTTATACGCCCCGCCTCCCAAAAACTCATCAGACGAATAATCAAGGCGCACGGAGAAATCAAAGAATGCCGCATTGGCGACGGTGTGTCGCTAATGCTTCTGCTGGGCTGCAAGCTCGACGGCCAGGTCCCCGAAACAGGTCGAATCCAGTGTTGTCTTTGTCCTGTATTTTTTGAACTCGAAAACCTTGGTTGATGATGTGTCTTTCTGGAACTCGTTATAGGCGTCCTTGCAGTCCTGTTCGTAATAGGGATAGAGCGTCCTCGTTTCGGCGGAGCAAATCACCAGGCGGATGCACGGGGCGCACCAAGAATCCACCTTCGGCTTACTTTGCGTTATACCTCGTCTCCAAAGTGACCCTACATGATTAACCTTCTGAATATCCCCTTATTTACGCGAGTCTGCAATTTATAGGGGAATAGTTTTATATTTAAGTCATGGAATCGAGGCTTGATATGGACAACGAATGGACTCTGCTGATAGGGAAAGACGAAAAGATTCTGTACGCCGGCAGGCCGGATAAAAAGTGCTTTATCTTCGAAAGCATTTTCAATCCGCTGCTCCCTTTTGCTTTGCTGTGGGGCCTGTTTGATTCGGCTTTCATTGGCGCTTCGTTTTCTTCGGACCAGTCGGACAAGGTGGCTCTCTTTATTGTTCCCTTCATGATGCTCCACCTGATGCCGGTCTGGATTTATTTGGGTGGGGCGCTGCTCTCGTTTAGGCGCTATCGCAACACGGCCTATATTGTCACGGACAAGGCAATCTACGCTTCGGGTGGCATTTTTGGTAGGACGTATAAGTCAAAACCGTTTGCGGAACTGTCTCATGTGGATTTGCACCGCGGTATTTTTGACCAATGGTTTGGCGTGGGCGACATCATTACGTCTTCTGCGCAAGCAAATCCCGCGACGCTGAACGGGCGTAGAACTTCGACCAACGCGGGCATTTCCATCGACAGTATAGCCAATTACGCCGAAGTGTACAAACTCGTGAAAAAGTTACAAACCGACATCTACACCGACGTAATGTACCCCAACGACCTGCGTCCTTCAGAAAATCACGGATATAAATCAAAATATAAAGGCTAGGGCGTTTTTCCTTAAATATGTCTCTTAAGGTTTAGGGTATGATTGGGGTCACAAAAGTAGGGCCCCTAAAAAAAATTTTTTCTTGTTGACTCCTTTTTATCAGAAAACGTTATATTTTATTTACAAACCTATTATCAAAAGAGGGGCACACATGAAAACAAGAAAAACATTATTAGCAATAGCGGTCGCGTCTGCTGTTAGTCTCGCATTCTACGGCTGCGATGGCAGTGCCCCTTCTGGGGCTGATGGGACGGAATCCGGCACCGGCAACGGCTCCAGTTATACTCCAGGTTCAGGCAATGGGTCAGGCGGTGGGTCGGGCAATGGCTCCGGCTCAGGCAATGGTTCTGGGAAAAATTCTGGTTCCGGGTCTGGATCCGGTAGCGTTGTTTCGTGCTATGTGGAACTGCCCGGTGGGAACGGGTCCGCGTCCTGTTCCGAGGTGCCAACATCCTATAAGACCACGGACCAGTTCAAAGAAACTTGTAACGCGCAAAATATAGAAGGCTTCTCCAAAGCCACCTTTGGCACGGGTTGTCCCGCCGGTGGAAAAAAGTGCGACCAGGGTGGCGGCATCGTTGCCTTCTACTATGGGGCTGCTGCCGAAGTCAATTCCTGCTTGGATGAGTACACCGATGACGATTATGGCTACAGCGATAACGGAGGCTCATCTTCTTATGATGGCGGTAGCTACTATGATGGAGACTATTCCATCCCTGATGACTATTACGGCAGTCCGCAAATACAGAGCGGTAGCAACGCGACAATCTCGGGGAATGTCTACTCCTGCAAGATTACGTCTTCTGGCCATTCCTATTGTGGCGAAATCAGCCAATCGTCAAGTGAAGTGTCTGATTTCCAGATTGGCTGTAGCGAAGGAAATGGTACATTAGGAACAGGCTGTTCTGCTTCGTCAAAGAAATGCCAATTCGATGAGGTTCTGCTTTACTTCTATGATTCCGCCGATATGGCGAAGAGCTGCGAACAGCTATACGAAGAAGACTGGTAACTGCTAGAAATTTCACTTTTTCGCCCCCCTCCGGGGGCTTTTTTTTCGCTTTATTTTGTTTTATAAAAAGCCCTATAAATTATATGTGAAGTAAAAAAGTTTAGAAAACGGAGTCTTGGTCGTCCTCAACGTTTTGGGAATTCTTGAAATTGTATTCAAGTAACAGATGCGCTGAATAGGGACTATCGGCTATACAGCCTAATCCAACATATATCAAATTGTCTGCCAATGAATCATTTTTCCATAAAGCGACAAGGTGGCGTGCGCCCTCATTTAAGGTATACATCCAATATTTGTCATCAGTAAAAATGGAATTGGGATCAATTTTATCAATTGTTTTGGGTTCGCCATAGGTTTTGGAAATCCGATCTTTCATGGAGCGAAATTCGCCTTTAATTTCAGTGCCATATGGATTGACTTTCATAATTGGGGTTGCGGCTTTGATTCCATATAATCCTTTTTTCTTGTCTACATAAACATTGTATTGTGTGAACGAAGGATGGCTTTTAATAGGCTTTACAAGGTAAATGTCATCTTCGAGATGTTCGACTTTACCTTCACATTTTTTAGCAATTTCCTTAAGAGTCATGCCCATCGTGAAGCCGAAAGGGGCCGCAAATACGACGCTTGAAAGCAATCCGATCATTAAAATAAGAATGTATTTTTTCATGGTTCTTCCTATTGAATGTGCGTATACATATATATATATCCATATTTTTAGGAGACTTATCATGCCTCATAAAAAGTCCATATAAGTTTTACCTAATACAATTTACCTTTATTTATGCAGGTTCTCAAGCGTTGTGGTTAGGGAAAATCAGAAATATTGAACATAAATCCCGTATTTTTTGACATTTATATATAATTTGGCTTTTTTTACAAAAAATCTATTGTTTTTGGCATTTTTTTTAAGCCATTAAAAAAAATGTCCCCCCTACAGCAGTCTCGACTTTGATGCCAGCTCGTATAATAAAGCGAGGTTGCAGAAATTAACTTGGCTTTAGCACATCGTATATACATTGTGCGGGTAAAGTGTGTTGAAAAATATTTTCAAACGCTTCTATTGACTTTTAATAAATTAAGAAATAGTTTATAAATAAAATAAAAAATCGCACCCATAATAAAGAAGGGGAAATTATGAATATCATGATTTTGGTCAACAAGGACTTCGAATATGCAGGCTACAGGGCCGGTATCGAGAAATTGATGATGTTGAACAAAATACCTGATCTTAAGATGGTTTCGAGAGATTGGAGCGTCGGCCCGAACAAAAATAGACCATCGTGCATTTATAAACTTGGAAAACATATAATTAGGGAATTCTGCATCAGCTACCTTTTCGACGCGGGCGAAAGCACATCTAATTCACAGAAAAAGCTAGACCTGGTCATGAATCTTATAGATGAAGAAAGTCCAGATTACATCATCAGCGTAAGCACCAGCGAGTCAACTCCTTGCAAAGAGGACCGCAAACGCAGTTTTAACGGTTGTATTTTCATGGGAACGAAGTTTTTTGCCAAGGATTGTCGAAAGTTGGACTCGGCTACACAAAGTCACCTATATGTCCCTGAAGGTTGGTGCGTTCAAAATTCTTCAATATGCGCTAATTTCTTTGACATTGTCAATAAGAAATCAAAGAACATTGCCGATGGGATGGAGGCCGTTCCCCATCATCCAGCCAACAAGTTGACCATCTTTGCCAATACGGAGTATGTTAGCCTTGGAATAATTAATGTGATGGACTATTCATGTTATGAAAAAGCCGATCCAGAAACCTATAATGAATTTAAAAATAATTATTCTTCGGAGGGTGAACCTGTTTGCCTTGAAACGACGCATGCCGTTGTAAAGATGGCGGCTGGGCAAATACCGGTCCTTTTCGTATCTCCTATCGTCGACCGATATAATCAATTTAAACATGATGTCGATAACACGTGGGGAAATCAGAATGCAATAGGATCGTACAATGCTGGAATCGTTGTAGCGAATATGCTGGAAATATTGAAAGATAAATTGAAAGACAAACTTTAAAAGTTAATGCTGTTGCGTGGCTGCAAGTTCGACTGCGAGATCCTTGAAACAGCTTGAATCAATTGTTGTCTTTGTCTTGTATTTCTCGAACTCGAAAGACTTGGATTTCGAGGTGTCTTTCTGGAACTCATTATAGGCGTCTTTGCAGTCCGCTTCGGAATAGGGGAAGAGCATCCTCATTTCTACAGTGCAAGTGGTTTTGCCGGCCGAATACTCGTACTTAAAAATGTTTCCTTTCGGGGGCAACACTTTTACGTGGGTGCCGTCGGCCTTCAATATTGTGTTGCAATCGATACGCTTATCTTCGGGGTTTATCGTCAAATTTATGTCGTCAATCAAGCATTCGTTCTTGTAGAAGATTACGTACACTATCGTTCTATGTTCATCAAATATGATACCCATATTTCTGTCGTTTTCAGTTGATAGGAACATTCCTATAGGGAAGGTGTCTCCCATGTAGGCGTAACGAACAATTCCGTCTGAAAAGACGATCCTAAGGGAATCAGTCGATTTGTTCAGCGAAGCTGGGGATTGATATTGCTTCCCGTTTATTGACCAGACAAGTTCGCCATGTTCTTCCTCGCACTGGCCCTGAATCTGAATCAGAGATGAGTCGGTGAATTCATAGGCCATCATGTCCGTAACGATGATCCGGTCCATGTCGATTTCAGAAGACGGTATCGTGGAACCCGAACCCGTGCAAGCGACAAGTGTGAGGGACAATAGCGACAGAAAAGACCAAACCTTTTTCATCAAGAACATCTCCGTTTGGCCCGCAATTTAGCTTTTTTTTGAAAAAAATCAAGAAATCCAAAAGAAACTTAGGGAAGTTCAGAAAAAAACTTCATAAACAAAAGGGGTTCCCATAAACGTCTCGTTTAACATTTTGTAATATACAAAATGTTAAATGAACGCTCGAGAACCATATTGCTTGTTTTTAAAATTAATCTCTTTGGCGCTCAACATTCTAAGGCTTGATGGTTATCGGCGTGCCGTCTTTGACAGCGTCGTAAATTTCCTCGATTTCGTCGTTCGTGACGGCGATGCAGCCGGCGGTCCAGTCTTTCCACTTGT
>CAMJHM010000047.1 GCA_946405515.1 uncultured Fibrobacter sp.
TGCCTTCGCTCGCATCCTGGATGGTCATTTTCCAGCCCATGCGGCTGCAGTAACCCTGGTACATGCGGAAAAGGTCGCCCGCGAACAGGGCCGATTCGTCACCACCGGTACCGCCGCGGATTTCGAGCGTGGCGTTGCGGTAGTCCCACGGGTCCTTGGGCACCATCAGGATTTGCAGTTCGTCGGTGAGCTCGGGGAGGGCCTTTTCGATTGTCGAAAGTTCGGATTTGGCCATCGCGACCATTTCGGGGTCGGAGTCGCCGAGGGCCATTTTCCATTCTTCCTGGTCGCTGAGCATCTGCAAGTATTCCTTGGCCTTGGCGACTGCCTTCTCGATACCCTTGTACTGCTTGTGAATCTTGTTGTATCGGGCCTGGTCGGCGAGAACGTCCGGGTTCCCGAGCTCCGATTCCAGTTCCTCGTACTTTTCTATAAGTTTACGGGCTTTGTCTTTCATCGGGCTAAATTTAGAATATTCTCAGTTTATTGCCTACTTGGATATCGGTTTCTTGCGGAAATGCCTATGTTAATTTTGATTTTACATTGTAAAGTGTCGTATATCATACATTTTTGCTTTTGGCGCGATATAAAATTTTTTTTGAAAGCTGTTCTTGCGAAAATGATATATATTTAGCCATTAGAGAAAGAAAACTTTTTTATAGAGGTCTACTATGAAAAAACTCATTGGTTTGCTGGCTACGGGCTCCCTGTGCATGTTTGCAGCTTGCTCTTCTGGCGATGACGACAATTCTATAACTCCGCCGAATTCGTGGAACAACAATAACGGGAATGGTACGCAGGTGACGGCTGAGACCTGCCAGGCAGCAGGAAAAGTCCTGAGTGTTGATCCTGTCACGAGTACGCTTTACTGCGCAGATCCTGCGCAGCCTTCTCCGGGTACGCAGACGGGTGTTTCCAGTTCTAGTGTTGATCAGCCTGGTACGGGCATTACGCCTCAGCCGGGTATCACTCCGACGACACAGGCTTCCTCTTCTTCTATAGCCACGACTCCGACAGTCGTGAGCAGCAGCTCGGTGCCGTCTTCTCCGTCATCTACTACTCCGACAACGACTCCCAAGTCTAGCCCGAGTACCCAGACTCCTCCTGCCGATGAATCTGATGGAAAGTGGCACCTCGCCCTGTGGGACGGCACTGCCGGTGATCCTCAGGTCCCGACTGGAAACAAGACCGGTGGCTACTGGTACAGCTACACGGATTCCGGCGACAAGGGTCAGTCGGTTCTCGTTTGGGATGCTGAGGACGATGGTACGTCTGCCGATGGCCTTGTCCCTGTTATCAAGGAATGCCAAGGTCTCTGCGGTTCGTTCGAATTGATTGCCGGTGGCAACCCGTACAAGCCGTATGTCGGTGTCGGGTTCAACTATTCCAAGAGCGCCAACGAAGTGGCCGATGCGACTTCTAGCAGGGGTGTGTGCGTGACCTACACGTCTACTAACTCTATCATCTTGGAAATGGGCTTGGGCGCGCAGGATTCGAAGATTGGCTATGCCAACCCGTTCGTGACTCTGCCTGCCTCGGCTTCCCCGAAAACTGTAGATTTCGGTTGGTCTGACTTCGAACAGCCGGATTGGGCCTCTGCAGCCCAGACTGTCACTAATCCGCAGCAGGCGCTTGCTTCTCTCAAGTTCAAGTTTGCCGGCGCAAAGGATAGTACAGACGGCGGTACTGGATCGTTCAAGATCATGAAGGTCGGTGCTCCCTCTGAATGTAACTAATCTTTTATTTAAGATAAATCATTGTAAAAAAGACTCCTTCGGGAGTCTTTTTCTTTTACAAGTGCAGGGAATAAATGTATATTTACGCATCATAAAAAATTACTTCTCGAGGTTCTTATGAAAAAAATTTTTGGTCTCCTGGCAACGAGCTCCATCCTTATGCTTGCTGCTTGCTCTGACGATGAAAGCAACGCTGTAACGCCGAATAGTGCGAGCAGCGTTACGGCAGAAACCTGTGCAGCCATGAATATGGTTCTGAATATTGATCCGGTTTCGGGTGTGGCCTATTGCGCTTCGCCGGCACTGACTCAGTCTTCTTCCAGCGCTGACTTGAACGGTGGTACGCTTCCGGCTTCTTCTCAGCCGGCTCCTGCTCTTTCTTCGTCTTCTACTCCTGCGGCTACTGTAAGCAGCAGCTCTGTGGCTCCTACGACACCTTCTTCTTCTTCCGTTGCCCCGGCTCCCACTTCGACGACTCCTCCTGCCGAAGATGAATCTGATGGAAATTGGCACCTTGCCCTGTGGGACGGCACTGCTGGTGATCCTCAGGTCCCGACTGGAAACAAGAGTGGTGGTTACTGGTACAGCTACACGGATTCCGGCGACAAGGGTCTGTCGACTCTCGTCTGGGATGCTGAGGACGATGGTACGTCTGCCGATGGCCTTGTCCCTGTTATCAAGGAATGCCAGGGTCTCTGCGGTTCGTTCGATTTGCTTGTTGGTTCCAACCCGTACAAGCCGTACGTCGGTATCGGATTCAACTATTCCAAGAGCGCTAACGAAGTGGCTGATGCAACTGCCAGCAAGGGCGTTTGCGTGACCTACACGTCCGATATCGCTATCATCCTCGAAATGGGCCTGGGTGCTCAGGATTCGAAGATTGGCTATGCCAACCCGTTCGTGACGCTGCCTGCTGCAACTTCCCCGTCGACAAAGGACTATAACTGGTCTGACTTCGAACAGCCGACTTGGGCCTCTGCAGCCCAGACTGTCACTAACCCGCAACAGGCACTTGCTTCTCTCAAGTTCAAGTTTGCCGGCGCAAAGGATAGCGTGGACGGCGGTTCTGGAAAGTTCAAGATCATGAAGGTCGGTGCTCCCGGCCAGTGCAACTAATTTCCTGAAACGGATTTTATAGGAATGGCGTCCTTCGGGGCGCCGTTTCTTTTTTTTAAAAAACTATGTTTGTCTTGTCTACAGGAGGCTGGGCCGAGCAACATGGTAGTTGAACCAATAGGCTTTTTTTACGGCGATGCCGTGTACAAGTACGACGCTCCGAGGCAGGGTCGCCTTTTTGCTGGGCATCCGGGGCGCATAGAGCTTGCTCGCGGTAGGAATTTTGAAACTGCCCTCCGCGATTTAGAGGGCTTCGAACGATTGTGGGTGATTTTCCAGTTCCACGAGAATAGTGGCTGGCGACCCACGACGCGCCCACCGGTTCCCCCTGAGGGGCGAGACCGTGTAGGGACCTTTGCCAGCCGTAGCCCTTACCGGCCAAACCCGATTGGGCTTAGTTGCGTCCGGTTGCTTAAAATTGAGGGGCTCACGCTCTATGTGGACGAGGCGGACCTTTTGAATGGGACTCCGGTGCTCGACATTAAACCTTACATCCCTATGGCCGATGCATTTCCCGAGGCGAAGGCCGGTTGGGTCAAAGAACAGGTGGGTGACTTGTGGTCGGTCGAGGTTTCCGATTTTTTTGAAGCGCAGAACCGCTGGATTGCTGATCGCAGTCAGTTTGACTTGGAAAGTTTTGCACGGGTGCAACTTGCACGCGGGAATTTTTCAAAGGATGTTTTTGACAGTTCTCGCCGCCGCTTGACCATAGACGAGAATTCTCACACAGGCGTTCTCGCTTACCGGACATTCCGCATCCATTTTAGCTATGACGAACTTTCGCGTAAAGTGAAACTTCAAAAAATACTGAGCGGTTACAGTGTCGCGGACTTGCAAAATCCCGAGGACAAGTACGGCGACAAGAAACTGCATCTAGATTTTATCGCGATGTTTTGATAGCTTGAATTTTAGATAGCCTGCCATTTGGAGCGGATGGTTGAAACTGCCGTCCGCCATTTTTTTCTGGAGTTCTTCGTCGGTGAGCTCAAAGGTCTCGATTTCTTCGGTACTGTCGAAATTTGTACTACCGCTTTTGACAACGTTGTCAAGAAAAACGACATGGAATACGCCACGGTGCCTGTCCGGGTTCACCGGAAACACCCCAAGGGAGACTACTCCATTCTTCTCCAATCCCTCGAGTTCCGCCCCTCGTGCCTCGAACCTCGCGCCTCGAGCCTCTAACCCATACCCACATTCTTCTTGCAATTCCCTCAGTGCTGCCTGTTCGGGTGTTTCACCTTTGTCTATAATCCCGGCGGGGAATTCCAGCTCAATTTTACCAGTTCCATGGCGGTATTGCTCCGTCATTACCCATTTGCCTTCGGTTGTGCGTGCAAGAATCAATACCCAGTCGGGTTGCCATAATGTATAGAAATCATCTATAACCTTGCCGTTCGGGAGTTCGCATTTTTCTTTTGCGACTTTTAGCCAAGGTGCATTTACCAGATATTCCGTATTGAGCAATTTCCAGGGTTTCATGAGGTAGAATGTAGTAAATAAGGGAATAGAGGTTAGGATCTAGAGGCTAGGAGAGATTACTCACTGCTGTTTCCCCGTGTCTGGATCTTCTTCCAAACGTGAGCGCGGTCAAGTGACGATGCCCTGCATGTGGCGAAATTTTCAAACAAATTGGCTTTTTTTTTCAAAAAGGTGACCTCAAACACAAAGACGGGAGAACTTTGCTTGGATGTGGACATTTTTCAGGAAATAAGAGTATTTTATTCGTTATGAGCGTTTTTGTTTTTTATGCTGAAGTCAGTATCGGGTGCGCGTGCGTCCTGATGCTCCTTTTGTATAGTATCAAGAGGCTCCCGACGCCGCAAATGCGGTTTACTCTGTTCTATAAGCTGGTCCTGTGGCATATTTTTTATTTTGTGAGTGATTCGGCCTGGGCTTTGGTGAACGATGGAATTCTCCCGAAAAACGTGTTCAGCGTTTTGGCGGTGAATTACTCGAATGCAATCATCGCGGCAATGTTGTTCTACAGCTGCTTCATTTTTGCCGAAATGAGCACGCGACAGGATATGACTCGTGTGCAGATTCGCCATCTTCAAGCAAAACTGCGAATCCCGATTTATGTGGAAATGGTGCTGCTGTTTGTCTCGTTTGTAGCAGCTCCTGATTTTTGGCTAGATGAAAACCTGGAACCACGCGACCTTTATTACTTTGTCCTCTCGTTCTTGCCGTTTATCTACATCATGATAGTAACGTTCCGTTGCATTGCCCGCGGGCTTGAACCCCAAAATAGGCAATACCTGAAGACCTACATTATTGTGGCGAGCTACACTCCGGGTTGTATCGTTGCTGCTGGTGCGCAAATATTCTTTTCGTTGACGACGCCGATTTTCTGTTTCTGGTGTACCTTGGTTATACTCTTTGTCTATTTGAATTCGCAGAATCTGTTGATATCGACGGACCCACTGACTTCGCTCAACAACCGCAACCAACTGCAGCGCTACTTGCTCTTGCAGCGGGAGGCGAAGAGCTCTTTTGTGATTATGGTGGATGTGGACCACTTTAAACAAATTAATGATAGTTATGGGCACACGGAAGGTGACCGCGCACTAGTGCTTGTTTCACGGGCCCTCAAGAAGGCATGTGGACGGCTGAGAATGTCTATTTTCTTGTGCCGTTATGGTGGCGATGAGTTTTTGATGATTGCACAGACGAAGACTCCTAAAGAAGTTCTTAAGGTCGTTCGGGGATGCCTGCAAGAAGAAATCCAGAATCGGAAAAGTTCGCTGACCTATACAATCGAGGTGAGCATGGGCTATGCTAGCTGGGATGGCCGAGCCACAAGCTTTAGGGATAGCATCATCAATGCTGACCAAAAGATGTACGAAGACAAACGCGCCACTTAAAAGTGCCGGCTTTTATTTGCCAAAAAATCAGTTTTAAAGTCCTAGCTCTCCGAATATGAGCAGGTATTTCGATATGGTCTTGTCCCATTCATAGTGGAACCCGCCGTATGCATTCACGACAACCTTGTCCCAGTCGGCAGTGTCTGTTTGGTACACGTTGAGTGCGTCCTTTATGCGGGGGAGCATTAGGTGCGGTGCATTCGCATCGTCCACAAGGAATGCGTTGGCGGCCGCGGCCGTTTCGAACGTGTAGTCGGTGAGCATGCTTGCAACGCCAACGTTCCGCCCTGTTACGGGCAAGCACCCGCATGCAAGTGCCTTGAGCAAAATCGAGGTAGACGGTTCACGCAAGTTCCCTGCGAAAATGACATCCGAGGCGGCGAGTATGTTGCGCAGGTTCTCGACATCGGAGAAGGTGTCGTCGAATTCGATGACATGTAACGATTTCGGATCTTGCTTGGCGCAGTCGTTATAGTAGCTCCAGTCGGGATGGCTCTGCGAACTGCCCACGAGTACAAAGACATCTTCTTTGGTGACATCGGCGAGGATGGTCGCCAATGTTTCCGATGTGTTGCCTGCTTCGGTGTCGAGGTGCACGTACATGAGCATCTTGTTGCCGAAATCTGCTCCATACTTCTGTGCCAGTTCCTTGCGGGCCTTGGCTTTGGCAGTCTTGATGGGGAGTTTTTCTTTGTTGAAGTCCCAGAACTGGTAGCTGACACCAAATTGGACGCCGATAAGCTTGTTGGCGTTGTGGCTCAGGAACCCGCTAAGGCCACCGGAGAGGTTCGTGTAGAGCATGGCATCGCGGTAGCCCGGGGACGGGAATATTACTTTGTGCGCATAGCAGATGCCTGCCTTGAGCAAACTGACCTTTCCCCAGAACTCATAGCCGTCCATGTTGTAGTCTTTGCGCGGGAGCCCGATGTTCTCGATTTCGCTCGACGAGACATGGAAGTCGTACGTGATGTTGTGAACGAAAAAGAAGAAGGGAACCGTTTCGAAGTCGTCCTGGTAAATCGTGCTGGCCAAGGCGCCAACGAGCGCTCCGCCCCATTCGTGGCCGATGATTGCCATGCACTTGAATCGCACTGCGCTGGCGTAGGCGAGGGCAGACGAGGCGAGGAAGGCGAACCTGAGGTGGTTGTCTCCGTAGGGGAGGTCGTCGGGCGGGCCGTACACAAAAGGCCTGCCGAAAAATTCGTCGTTATATATGTATGTGTGGTGTGGATCGTCCTTGGAACGGTAGACTTCGAACGAGCGTCCATGGAGCCATTCCTTTCCCTTGAAAACGCATTCGTAGCTATCGGGGTCCTTGATTTTGGACTTATAGAATGGAGAAATGGTCAGTACTCTGACGCCAGCACGCGAAAACGCGTCGGCCATTCTGTTGACCGCCGTCGTGAGGGAACTTGGAGAAGTCCAATTCCCCGCTTCCGGGCTTATTACAAGAATATCCATATCCCTATCTAGTACACAAACAAATGTTTACAAAACATAATAAAAATTTACCTATAAAAATTAAATAGCGTTACATTAATTAGTTATTTTATATTGCAAAGGGTCTTTTTTTACATATTTGTGACTCTTTTTCGTGAACTTTCTACCCCGAAAGGAAGACTTATGAAGAAAATCTTTCTCGTAGCCCTGGCTTCTGCCGTTGCTTTCACAATGGTCGGCTGTAAGGGAACCAACGAAAAGCGTGGTGACGAGCACCTCAAGGAAGGCCGTTTCCGCAATGCTATCAACTCTTACATCGAAGCGAAGAAGAAGGGCAACATGTCCAGTGAATTCTTCGACAACTTCACTCTCGCGCTGGTTCGTGCTGCCGATGTCGAGGCCAAGAAGGACATCAATAGCGACCTCCTGAGCGGCTACTTCGACAAGGCTTCCGACAACCTGCCGGAAGTCAAGAACCAGGAAGTCCTCCAGGAATTCGCGACGACGATGGCCAATATCGGTAAGCTCCAGGCTTCTCAGGACGGCGTGGACTACGCTACCATCGTCAACGCTTTCGCAAAGATTGACTCTGCCATGGCGATTGCCAAGCGCAGCGGTGTCGCAACCTCTACAATCCAGAGCATCCGCACCGAAGCCGAAAACAACTACGTCGCCCGTAACCTGAGCGAAGCTGTTGGTGAATCGGATCCGGTCGTGAGCGAATACCAGATTTTGAAGATTGCCGAAATGGCTCCGAACAACGAAAAGGTCAAGGATGCACTGAACAAGAGCCGCAAGGGCACTCGTGGCTACTTCCTCATCTTCGGCGAACAGATCGGCGAACCGGTTAGCCGCCGCGTTGACAAGTGGGGCTACGTGATGGCCTTCCCGACCATCAAGCTCACTCCGACCTCTCTCGCTGGTGAACTCCAGTTCTGGGCCTCTACGGGCAACAACACGGAACTCGACCCGGCTGGCCTCAAGCTCGTCTCTACGACTGGCGAAGAAGTCGGTGCCAAGGCTGGCAGCGGCTGGTGCGAAGCCGAAGTGCTCGTTGGCAAGAAGGGTGACGAAAAGATCGAGAAGAAGAAACAGTCCATCAAGCCGGGCACCAAGGGCAAGCTCATGAACGAGTTCCAGTGCTCCTTGAACGTGACGTTCAACTTCAGCAAGGGCTTTGTTCCGGACTACGTCGAATACAAGGACGAATTCGGTATCGGCCGCAAGTACCTCGGTCAGTAATTTCCTGAATCCAAGGTTTTATGAAGACGCTCCGCGATGGCGGAGCGTTTTTTGTATAGGCAAGATGCTCCGGAATTTGTAAACCACCGGGTGAGGTCGGAGATGCTGGAAACGTTTTTTCGTTCAGAATGCCGAAGCTCGGACTAGAGCCGGATGACGGCGTCGGCGGTGAACGGCAGGTCTTCGACCTGCGGCGTCGCGATGATGACTTGGCATCCTTTGTCGCGGATGAGCGACGCCACGGCATCGCGCCTGTTCGTATCGAGTTCGGCGAAGATGTCGTCGAGCAGCAGTATCGGCTTGCAGACGTAGCGCGATGCCACGTCCACCGCCGCGAAACGCATGGCGACTGCTGCGGAACGGCACTGCCCTTGCGACCCGACGGAGCGCATCTCGTAGCCAGAAATCTTGAGGGCGAGGTCGTCCTTGTGCGGGCCTGCCATGGTGAGCCCGTTGATTTTCTCGACCGCTTCTAGCCTTTGGAGCTTGCGGAGGTAGACCTCCTGTAACGCGGCCTCGGACGCTTCCGCGCCCGACTCCGCTGCACCATCGAGCTCGCTCAATATGGAACTCTTGTAGGCGCAAGTAATTTCGTCGACCCCGCCAGAGAGCTTGCGGTAATAGTTTGTAATGATGGGGGAAAGTTCGCTGACGAGTTCCAGGCGCACGTTCCAGAGTTTGGCACCGAGTTCCGCGAGTTGTTGCGTGAGGACTTGGAAAACTTCTTCGCCACCCACGGCGCCTCCGTTTTCTCCTTTGTTCTGCTTGAGCCACTGGTTGCGCTGTTGCAGCACCCGTTTGTAGCGACGGAGTGTTGTCGCGTTTGCCGCAGAACGGAAGCAGAGGATTTCGTCGAGCCAGCGGCGCCGCGTTTCCGGTGCCCCTCTCAGGAGTTCGATGTCCGAAGGTTGCATGATGACGGCGGGGCACTTGCCGAAGAACTGTGCGGCAGAACGCAATGGCTCGCCGTTCTCGCGGGCTTCATTCCCGTGCGGGTAGATGCGGATACCTCTGTTGCAGGTGATTCCGTCGTTGTCGAACTTGCCGCGGACAATCATCTCGTCTTGTTTCCACGAGACGAGTTCCTTGAGTTCGTGTGCGCGGAACGAGAAACCTTGGCTTAGCAGGTACACAGCTTCGAGCAGTGTCGTCTTGCCGCTCCCGTTCGGGCCGCACACTACGCTGATGCCGGGGCCGAAGTCGTAACTGTTCCCGGCGAGGCTGCGCATGTGGCTGATGTCAATCCCCGATATCAAGGGATAAAACCTCGCAGGCCGAAACTGAGCGGGTTCCAGAGTCCAGCTTCGCTTTCGTAGAGCAGGGCGTAGTTGGCATCGAACTGGTATTTCTTTTTGCCGATGCGCACGTGGAACTTGTAGCCCAAACCGAACGTGAAGTCAAGATCGTCCATACCGACTCGCACCGTGCCGTCTTCGATGATGTCGCATTCGAAACTGACGCGCCCTGTCCATACATGGAGTTGTGGGTCAAAGGCGAGCAAGGTATCGGCTACTTGGTAGTCGATGGCTTCCATCCAGGCGTAGACGGGTTTGCCCATAATGTGTGAACGGTAACCGAGGCCAATCTGCAATACCTTGGGACGCACGCCCTCGGTGGAAGCGAGCGAGTTGTCTGTGCTCGTATTCCTATCCCACTTGGCAGAGAGGTTTTCGCTGAAACTCAAGTTGCGGATGACGATGGAAGTCGACCAGTTGTTGTTCCACTGGCGAATCCATCCGAGGTTGATAGTGACTGGGCTGCGGTAGTCGTCAACGACTTCATAGCCTTCTACATGTTCCGAGACATCTAGGTTGTCGTAACTCATGGAGAGGGAGAGGCCGAATGCGTCGCGGCGGGTGGCGCGGTAGGCAAACCCGAGGTACATCATCGTGAAGTACGGAGTGGCCGTGCCTACGGTCTCGTCGTCTTCGTTCACGACATCGAAGGAGAGGTCGCCACGGTAGAGCATCGCAAAGCCGACGCCCATGCGGTTTCCGACCTTGGATTCGATACCGGCGCTACCGCCCATGCGGTCAAGATCGCGCTTGTCGGCATTCAGTGTGTAATTCAGGTTTTCACGGAAGCCGAGAATGGCCGGGTTCCAGTAGGCGCCTGGCTGGGATGCGGTATCTGCTGTACCGGTGTTGCCGCGGCCCATTTCGCGGGTCCCGGCGCCCATGCGTTCGACGAATCCGTCAAAACCGCCAAGAGATGCCTTGCGTTCGATAGCGTAGACTTGCGATGCAGCGGCCAATGCGAGGAGGGTAGAAAGAGCTGTCTTGAAGAGGGTTTTCATATTAGTAGTGCCCTCCCATTGTCATGACTTTGCCCCAGCCAATATGGCCGTGGTTGTCTTTGACGCGTACATAGTAGATGCCCATGGTGCAGGTGCGTCCGTGATCGTCCTTGCCGTCCCAGAAGTCTTCCTTGGCGTAAGTGCTGCGGGAATTGTCGGCTTCGCGGGGGGCGTCTTTAACGATGGTGCGGACTTTGCGCATGTCGTAGCTGAATACCTCGATTGTAATTTTTGAGGGCTTGCCTACTTTGTACGATACGAGAGATTGCATGCCTTCTTCTTTTATTATGGAAGGGACCATTCGGATGGAACCTAGATTGTTGCTGAGCTTGGCGCGATTCAGGATGGGGGTCCATGTGGCTCCCGAGTCGGCGGAGACGGAGATTCCGTTCCCGTAGGTGCTTACGGCGAGACCCATTGTTTTTTTGGTGAGTGGGAATGTCGTGATCGATGTGATAGGAACGTCTCTATCGGTCACACCGCGTTCAAAACCATTAAGCCATTGACTTCCGTCGTCTGCATCGGTTTCCCAGGCTCGGATTCCTGCGGAATCAAGCAGGAGGTAGCCGCTTTCGTTGCCGCCGGTAGAACTCACCGCGATATACGCCTTGTTGCCGAGGAAAGCGATGTCCAAGACGGTGTAGCCCGAATTCGCGAAGATGTCTTTTTTCTGTACTTTACCTGTGGTGTCTAAAAAGACAATTTTCTGGAATTTAGTTCCATCGGTACTGCGCCAGAGGCTGCCCTTCACGCCGTCTTTTTCGGGTGTGGACACTTCGGCGATGAATTGAGTGGGCTCTCCGCCAATCCAGATGCCTGTGACGCGCTTGGATGTGTCTAGCGATTTGTGAACCCCTATTTGCTTTCCGTCATATATCCAGAGGCCTTTTTCTGTGGCAATCCATAAATCTTTATTTTGTTGGTATACGGCAATGTCCAGGATAGAAGCATTTTTTGATTTCTTGTAGCTGTAGTTTTTCCCTGTCGGAATTTTTTCCAGCTTGGCTTCTTTCTTGTTCAAGATATAGTCTGTTGTATTCGGGTGGTTTGCCCCGCCCGAGATGTCGTAATGCGTGAGGCCTGCTGCGCCGCGCGCAATCCAGAGACACTTGGATACGCTGTCGTAGGCGAGACCTGTATTTGCGTACAACATGGCGGAGTCGAGGTCTTCGGCAAAACTGGGCGGGTCAAGCGGCGTTTCGACGACTCGTTCGGCGCTTCTCACCGAGAAGAATCCTGATGGTTTTTGGAAGGACCCGTCTTTGTCGGTGGCGTACATGGGGAGGGCGAGTCCGAGTTCTCCGGCGGTCGCCGAAGGTGTCCGCCGGCGCTCTGCCCAGGAGTCCCTGAAGATGCCGTCGTGTACGGCGGTCATGGAATCACCGACAGAGGTCTGCTCCGATTTTTCGGCTGTTATGCCATGTGCGGTGGGCTTGAGAGTGACTTCTGTGATGCCGCTTGCCACATCTCCGCGGGAGAATACGTACAGTGCTCCCGTCTTGGAACCGGGCGCTACCTTGAAGGTCCAGTTGCTGAACAGGGTCTCGGCTGCGAGTCCCTGTGAGACCGCAACGGCGAGCAGTATGCCGCATTTAAAAAAGTTCATCATTTACCTCATGTCGATTTCGTCGACGTTCTTCTGACTCTTATATCTGAAATCTTCGGTGGACACTTTTTTCATCACCTTGAGATTGATGATATTGTACCACGAAATATTTTTTTCTGGGTCGACTGTTTGCAGTCTCACGGGAGAGAAGTCTTTTTTGCTCAGCCACACTTCCATCTCGGTGAACTGGCCCTTGTACTTGGACGGGTCCAGCTTTAAGACCCACAGCTTTTGCTTGTTGAATTCCCCCTCCGAAAGCGCGATGGCTTTGCAGTTGAGGTACTTGAACAGGAGTTCCGAGGGGTGGAGGGCGGAGGACAGGTCTTCGACGGCCTTGATGAGCACTTGGTTCTGGTCCACGTTCCATTGCCACAGGCTTTCGCCGTCGCTGTAGAAGCGGATTCCCATCATGTCGAGCTTGAACCGGTCGCCATCGGCCACGAGCAACTTGCCCGAACCTGTGTTGATGTCCGGTGAGTCTGCGTAGAATACTTGCACCCTGAAGTCAAGACTCCAAGCTTTGCCGGACTTGAACCAGGCCTTGGACTTGTTCAGTGCTTCGTCGGCGGTCATGGCGAATGCGTGTTGGGCGGCGAGGAATGCGACCAGTATGGAGGTGGCCGCTAGCCTAAGAGCTGTCATAGTCGTCCTTTTATTTGATTGTCTATTCCACCCAAATTTACAAAAACAGCCCAATACAGGGTATTTTTGTATCCTGTTTCGTTGGGTTTTGGGCAGATATATTTCTATCTTTACACCGAAACTTTTTTGGAAGGATTTTATGCGTCAATTTATTATGCTCTTCGTTCTTGGGGCCGTTTCCATCGCCAGTGCTGTTGATGTTGATATTCACGGCAGCCTCAACATGGACTATGCCAGCTATTTCGATAGCTCCTTTAACCCGACGAACGCTGCCAACCAGGATATCGATCTTTCCGCGACCGCCCATCTCGACGAGGCTATCTCCGCGACGGTGAGGACGACCACCCATAGTACTTATGTGGGTTCGGACAGTGCTGTTCATGCATCTGAGGTCCGTCACGGTATTGCCCGTTCTACGGCAATGGGAGAAGAAGGCCGCCATAATTCTTTTGAATTTGATGGTGCCGAAATCCGTTGGTCGGTGACTCATTCCGTCGACCTCATCTTTGGCGACATGACCTATAGCGCTGGTGCCTTCAACTACTACTTCTGGCGCGATCCGGCCCGCTATGCGGTGATTGCCCGTGAAGAAAATCTCCGCGGTATTGGTGGTGAGTTCGGTAACGAGAAGTATGGCCAGGGCAAGATTTACTTTGGTGCTTCTGAAAATGCAAAGAGCACGATGGGCTTGTTCGGTACTTATGCATGGCCGCTCTTGAACCATGTGGACGAACACTTTGTGGTGACCCCGAGCATCGACTGGATGTTCGGTAACCATATCGGCCGCCACAATACCTATTCTCTCGGTGTCGAGGTCGACTACTCCAAGAGCATGGGCATGATCAACTATGGTGCTTACGCCGTGTGGGGCATGCATCCGTACAAGGGTAAGGGCGTTCACTCCTTCCTTGTCGAACCGAGCCTCAACATCGCCTTGTTCAATTTGGGCTTCACCTACTTCTATGCGATTGTCGACGAAGACTACGATGTGGCCGAGCAGATTTTCACCGAAGACCAGATGCTCTTTGCCGTCGAACCGAGCGTGGACATCAACAAGAAGTTTACCATGGGAATCTCCTATGAATTCCATGACCGCGACGTGAAGGCCGGCAAAGACGAATACAGCTTCCTCGGCATGAACTTCTACGTTTACCCGACCATGCGTACCGAGGTGGTGTTCTGGTTCGGTTACAACTTCAAGGATGTGGTTGAATCCGATTTCGCACTCGGTATCAGCGGACGTGCTGACTTCTAATCGTGAGAATTAGGGCTTTAGATTCCATTCGGGGGTTCCTGCTGTTGCAGATGACCCTCGACCATTTCGGTCGGCCCATATCATATTATCTCTATCAGTGCTTCGGCTTCTTCAGTGCGGCCGAAGGCTTTTTCTTTTTGTCCGGTTTTGTGGGCATGATAGCTGCGACCAGCAAGGCGACAAAGGACCCTTCGCAGGGTTGGATGCGTCGCCGTGCCGTGCGTATTTGGGTGTACCACATGTTGACGATGGTGGTGCTCTCGGCGCTTGCGCTCTTGTGCATTCCCGGACTGGTTCCGTATTTCAAGGCGCTGTTCGAACATCCGTTGCAGGCTTCGTTCTGGGGCTCGCTCTTGGTCTATACGCCCATGTGGCTCGACGTGCTGCCACTCTACGTGATTTTCTTGCTGGTGGGTTCTTTCGTGTTCCCGCTGCTTGTGAAGGCGAAACGGGCACGCACCGTTGTGCTCCTTTGGTTGCCGTCGGTTGCTTTGTGGATTGCGGCACAGTATGGCTTGCGCGATGCAGTGAATTCGCTTTTCCCGGCATGGATCCATCATGGGTCGTTTGACCCGTTCGGTTGGCAGTTCGCCTATTTTACCGGAGCTGCGACGTATGCCTGGTGGAGTCGAGTCAAGGCTGGTAGTGCAGCCCGCGTTGTGAATGCTCTTACGCCATTCTTGTTTGCCGTGCTCGTGTTCTGCTTCTTGTGGTCTCACCAGTTTATCGGGCTTTCGCTGCCGTCTGAATTTTGGGTGAGCAAGGACCATCTCGGCATATTCCGCTTCTTCAACTTCTACGTGTTCATGTTGCTGATTTGCTGGGTTGTGCGCGTTCGCCAGGGGCTGCTCGATTTCCGTCCGCTCAATACGGTCGGCAGGCACAGCCTGGACGTGTACACGGCGCATATCGTGCTCATCTACATGTGGTTTACCGTGGTGCCGAATTCCGTTCGTTACCATCTGCCTTGGGATGTCGTATTGCCCTTGGTTGCATGCTGCTTGCTGTGGGGCCTTGCTAAACTGCGCGAACCTAAACCGCATATTCAATAAAAAAACCGTGGCGCTTGCCACGGCTATTCGACTGTTCCGGAAGGTTGTCTGCGGAACGTCGGTAATCTTTACTTCTTGAGCAGGTCGCGGATTTCCGTGAGGAGCTTTTCCTCGGCGGTCGGCTCTGGAGGTGCCGGAGGTGTTGCCGGGGCTTCTTCTTCTTTCTTGCGCATGTTCTGCATGAATCCGAGGAACTTCTTCATGACGAGGAAGACCACGACGGCGACGATGAGGAAGTCGACGATGCCGCCGATGAAGCTGCCGTACGGGATGGTTACGCCTTCGGCGGTGGTGAATGCGAGGGCCTTGAGTCCTTCGCCCGCATCCTTTGCGCCGCACATGGCGATGATGGCGGTGACGCTGGGCATCACGATGTCGCTGACGAAACTGGATACGATTTTACCGAACGCGCCGCCGATGATAACACCGATGGCCATGTCGACGATGTTGCCCTTGAACGCGAAGGCCTTGAACTCTTCGAGCAGGGATGATGCTTTTCCTTTGATACCCATGAAGGCTCCTTTGTTGATTGTTGTGATAAAAAAATAGCATAACTGCCCTGCGTGGCAACTCGGATTTCTAAATTTGGCTCGCTATGTCATGGTTGATTTTGGCTCTGGCTTCGGCCATTTTTTTGGGTTTTTACGACCTTTCCAAGAAGGCTTCTGTCCAAGGTAACGCTGTTCGCCCAGTGCTTTTTGCCTGCAGCGCCTTCTATGCACTTTTCATGTGCCCCCTGCTCGTGACCGGGGCCTGTGGTAGCATCTCGGCGCAAGGGCATTTGTTCCTAATGGGCAAGGCGATTATTGTCGGCGGGAGCTGGATCCTTACATACAACGCGCTCGCGCATTTGCCGTTGAGTATCGCGACGACCATCCGAGCCTGCGCGCCCGTCTTCACTATCCTGATTGCTGTGAGCCTGATGGGGGAACGCCCCATGGTGTTGCAGTGGCTCGGTGTCGCCATTTGCGTTTGCTCGTATATCGCCTTGAGCCTCGCCGGTCGCAAGGAGATGGGGCATTTCTTCAGTAATGGCTGGGTCGTGATGATGGTCCTGGGTACGCTCCTGGCCGCTTGCAGTGGTATCTACGACAAGTTCATCTTCCAGAGGATGCACTTTGAACCGCTGGTCGTGCAGGCCTGGTTCAGCGTGTACATGGCCGCCTTCCAGTTTATCATCTGTGCCGTGACGTGGTTCCCGCACCGCAAGCAGACGACACCGTTCCGCTTCCGCTGGACGTTCCTCTTGGTCGCAATCCTCCTTATCGTGGCCGACCGCTGCTATTTCCTTGCTGTGAGCGACCAGGACGCCCTGATATCGATTATTACCGTTTTTCGCCGTTCTAGCGTGCTTGTCGGCTTTGTCGCGGGGCTCCTTATATACAAAGAACGCAAAAGCAAGCTCAAATGGGCTGCATTATTTGGAATAATTTTGGGAATATGCTTGATTGCGCTCGGAAAATAGTATAGTTTAATAGTATGCGCAAGATAGGTATTGTTGGTTCCATCGGAGCAGGCAAGTCTTTCGTGGGCACGCTGTTGCGTGACCGCGGTTTTCGTGTCATGGATGCCGACGAAGTCGTACACGAACTTTACCGTACGTCGAACGATTTGCGTGCAGTCATCCGCTGCGCGTTTGGCCCGTATTGCCTCACGCAAGACGGCGTGAACCGTGAATTCTTTGCCGACCTTATCTTCAGGGACAGCGATGCCCGGCGCCGCCTGGAATCGCTCGTCTACCCGTACTTGACTCAGGCGGTGCTTGATTTTTTCGAAGAGCCCGAGCGCCCCAGTGAACGCGGTATCCGCTTCTTTTCTGCCGCGTTGCTTGACCGGGTTCCCGAAATCGTCAAGGTCCTGGATGAAATTTGGGCTGTCACGGCTCCGGAAGATATCCGCTTGAAGAGGCTTATTGCCCGTGGGCTCTCCGAAGACGATGCTCGCCGCCGTATGGAGACCCAGCGCATGAACGCTCTGCCATCACACCCGAATATCCGCGTTGTCGAGAATGCCAGCGACGAAAGCGCCCTATGGGCCCGAATTGCGGATATATTGGGCAATGTGTGATGTAGATTATACTTTTTCTTTCGAAAAGTTAAGCTAAATCACGTGTTTAATACATGTCAACACTTTTTTCCCTGTACCATGCCGTATCAGGGGGTTGGGGATGTATTTTGAAGAAGTACAGAGTAGTTGTGTCACCTCGAAAAAAGGCGGTTGACTATGGAATCGAAAAGAAAAATTGTACTTGTGAAACAAATCGTTTTTTTTGCGATTCTTGCGACGGTCCTTGGGCTTATCTATGGCTAAAGACTAGATTTCGCATGGATTATTGAAAAAAATGGACCGATAAAGGCCTTTGCGGGTTTTTATCGGTTTTTTTTATTTTATGCGTAAAGCGGTTGGCTCTAAAAGATATATATTATTGCAAGGTGTTTGGATTGTGCTAAAAAAGATAAAGGAATGATGAAGATGCCTGTTGAATCCAGAATACTAGAACGAGCGGAACAATACATGCGCAAGCTTTCGCTCGGTGTGAACCCCTTGAACGAAGAAGCCCTGCCAGATAGTGATATTTGCAAGCAAGAACGGATTAGCAAGTGTTTGGCTTATGTGGCGGACTACCTGCAGCAAAGGCTGGTCCCGAAGGCTCCCCAGCAGGCCGTGAAGAAGAATTTGAAGCGCGAACCTCGCCCCGCACGGAAGTTTGCGACTGCAGAACTTAACCTTTCTCCCGAAATGCTTTCGAAGTACGAGATGACAGAAGAACCGGTCTCATTGTCCGGATTTGTCCGTAGGCTCAATGCTCTCCTTCCCGAAGGCAGCGGTATGATTCCCCTGATTTATTCCGATGTGGCCGAGATTCTCACGCGTGAAGGCGTGCTCTTGAAGGAGCCCGGCGAAAAAGGGAAGGATATGAATCTTCCTTCTCCGCACGGCGAAGAAATGGGTTTTATGCGGGCCGAGGCCGATATTCACGGACATCATTCAGTGTTCACTAAGTGCAACGCCGCCGCGCAGAAGTTTATTCTCGAAAAAATCCAGGACTGCGTAGCCCTGGCGAACGAGCGCTTTGCAAAGTACCAAGCGCAGGATGCCGCGCGTGAAAATGCCGGAGAGGCTGCTGGCGATAAAGGTTCACGTTCGACCAAGGAACGCTTTCATCTGACAGATGCGGAACTGGCTAAATATCCTGCCGACGACGCTCCCGTGCCGGTGAGCGAGATTGCCCGCCGTCTGAACGACTTGCTTGCTCCGGATGCAAACATCGAAAAGCTCTATTTCAAGAGCGTCCTCGACTGGTTCGTTGCGCAAGGGCTCCTTGAATCGAAAACGGATGCTGTCGGCAAGACATTTTTTTATCCGACAGAAGCGGGATTTGCTGCGGGTATTGTCACGGAACAGCGCATTGGCAAGAACGGCAAAAACTTTGATGCGGTGCTCTATGGCCCCGCTGCGCAGAAATTAGTCCTTGAACACGTGAACGAACTGGGCTAACCCCTAGTTGCCCGAGGCACCTGCCGCCAGGTACACGAAGTGCATGAAAAAAGGAGTTCCATACGGAACTCCCTTTTATTTTAGGAGAGAGGATGTATTAAACTACTTGATGACAACCGTCTTGGCCGTGTTGCCGATACGGACAATGTACATGCCCTTGGAGCCAGTGTACACCTTCTGCAGGCAGCCGAGACCTCTAGTGGTGCGGACGACCTTGCCGAGGTTGTTGAACACGGTGATGTTTTCGCCCTGGGCGTTGATGACCGTGATGTAGCCACTAGCATCAACGTATGCAGAGGCGGGAGAAACATCCAACTTCTGAGACGGCAGGGCGGCAAACATTCCGTTGCTGCTAGAGCTGCTGGAGCCAACGGCGAACGGGTTCTGCGAAGAAGAAGACTGTTGTATTGCCGGACCTGCGCTGGAAGAGGAGGAACGTCCCCAGTTGGGGAATCCCCTGTGGCTAGAAGAAGACAAGGCCGGACCTGGCTGAGACGAAGTCGGTGCCGAGGAGGTCGGATTGGAGATGGAGGAAGAAGACTGGTTGCTTCCCGAGGAAGCCGGACCAGCGCCACCTTCACCAGAAATCACGATGTCGCCTGCGTTCGGCACTGCGTCGAAGTAGACATAGCCGCCGTCAATCTTGGATTCGAGCTTGGCGCCCGCCTGCGTCACTTCGGCCTTGGAGCCGTCGTACTTGACGCGGATGGAAAGCGGGTAGTCGTAGTCCGAAACATTGTCCTTGATGCTGTGGGTCAGCTTGACCGTGATGGTGCCGCTGCCGCTGGCTTCAACCTTCGCGGCTTTGCGTTCCTTGATGTACATGGCGACATGGCCCATCGGGGCAACCCAAATATCCTTGTCATTCTGCTGGGCCCACTTGAGGCCGTCTTCAATGGAGCCAATCGGCGTGGGCGAGTAGGTGGCGGAACCGTTGTTCTTGCCCTCGAAACCATGCGTGAGGAATGCGATCCAGCCGCCCTGCTGTACGGCCTTCTGCATGTTGCCCTTGAAGTCGTTCGTGCCGGTGGAACCAGTCATGATGGCGGATGCCATTGTCCAGTCGCTAGGACCGTCCTTGCCCATCATGTCGGGCTGGCTCTGCCAGGAACCGTTGCAGATACGGCCAATGACGTAGTTCTGCTGCACGGCGCTCTTGTTCGGGACGTTGCAGTTCGGATAGGCGACCGTGATGATGCCGTACTTCTGCTGGATTTTGCTTGCGATAGACTGCTTCGAAGAAGCTTCTTCACCACTCATGTTCTGGCCGTGGGTGTTGCTGTGGCT
>CAMJHM010000048.1 GCA_946405515.1 uncultured Fibrobacter sp.
AGTACATCGGCCTCCGTGAAGACATCTCCGACGTGGTCTCCCTGAAGACCTTCGCTAACTCCGAATTCTGCCCCCGCTACGGGCTGGACGTGGACGATATGGAACATATCGGCCGCCGCCTCGAAGGCAAGATCGTCCTGATTTGCTCGGTCTCGAACCACGAACGCAGCCGTAACGACTACGCCATGCGTAACTGCATTTTGGCCCGCGCCGCCAAGGACAACGGTGCCGAGCAGGTGGTGCTCGTTGAACCTGACCTGTTCTATAGCGCCCAGGACCGCGGCCCGCACCGCATTGGTCCCCTCGAGAAGGATCGCCCGGACATCGACTTGAAGAAGTTCGACGGCCAGGCCTTCACGAGCCTCCTTTACGCCCAGTTGCTCAAGACCTCCGGCGTCGATGCCGTGGTGACGGTCCACAACCACAGCGTCAAGGTGCAGAACCTCTTCAGCGAAATTTTCGAAGGCAACTTCCACAACCTTATCCCGACGGACGCCTACGCCCACTACATCAAGAACAGCAACTTCGTGCAGACGGGCAAAGACGGCAACAACCTCGTGATTGTCTCCCCGGACAAGGGCGCACGCCCGTTCATGAACGCCGTGTACGACGCTCTGCAGCTCCCTGAGTGCAAGCGCGTGGTGATGGACAAGGTTCGTACCGGTGAACGTGAAATCAGCATGACTTTCAACCCGGAACTCTCCGACATCAGCATCGAGGAAATCCAGGGCAAAGACGTTATCGTATTCGACGACATGGTGCGTACGGGTACGACGATTGTGCAGTGCTGCGAACACATCAAGAAGGGCAACCCGAACCGCGTTTGCTTCGGCGTGACGCACTTCCACACGAGCCCCGAGGCCCGCGAAAAGCTCAACAGCCCCGCCATTGACGAAATTCTCACGACATCCACCCTCCCGGACATCATGAACCGCGACTGCCAGGGCCGCCTGCGCAAGAAGCTCACCGTGATGAAACTCGGCAAGTGGATTGCCCGCCACGTGATGCAGATGTATGGTCTCGACGACGGACGTTTCGAGAAGGACTTCTACAAGATTGATATGTCCTCCAAGAACCCGCGTTGGCCGCCTGTCTTTTTTTAAGGAGAAATAGTATGCGTAAGAAGGAGATACTATCGTTTACTGCCGCAATGGCCCTGTTGGCTCTTGTCGGTTGTTCCGCTGATTCAAGTATGTCTGTGGACGAGTCCGTAAAAACAGACGTTCATGCTCTGCCTGATGGGAATTCGGAAGAGGATTCCGGGAATGGCAATAGCTCAACGCCAGCCACCAATTCATCTACGGGAGGCAAGGTCTCTTGTGAGTGGTCGATGGATTTGTCGGGGCTTTCTGAAGACTTGTCTAGCAAATCCTGTTATGAGGCTGATGCCGCCTATGCAGATTCTGTGATGTACTACTGCGATGATGATGCGGAATTCGGTGAACAGGTCTCAATGGGTACCGGTTGCTCCGCTGGTGCGACTAAGGTTTGCGATACAACTTTAGGTGGCGTAGCGGTGAAAGTTCATTTTTATGGAAGCATTTACCAGATGAGCACTTGCGACGAACTAGTCATGGGTAACGACTAGAAATTAGACTCGCTAAAAATTTTGAAGGCTCCTCTTCGGGGGAGTCTTTTTTGTATGGCAAGAAATCTGCATGGAACCTAAAAATATGGAATAATTATCAAATTTGATTTGCCCCGGTGCGTATAAAAACATATCTTATACAACGTAAGAGCCAAATGGATTTTTCGGAAAAAAGGATAGAGGATGGAAAACCCCGGTGCACGTGATGTGCTCACGAAAAACGTGAAGAAAGACAGAGTCATGGAGGCTCTTGCCTCCGAGTACGAATGTATAAACTACGTCGTGGTGGGCAACGTGCTGAGGGAACCTTCCATACGTTACCGCATCAGCAAAAAGCTGGGCGAGTGCATTCCGGGTTGGCTCCGCGAGATGGGCATATACGAAAGGTTCGACCTCATCAAGAACACTATTGTCGTAAACCAGGAACGGGAGGTGTTCGCCTACAAGACCAAGCGCGAAGTCATCTTAGAAAACCTCAGGAACGCCCCGGTATATTTTGTGAACTTCCGGGCGAATGTGCTTGATAAAATCCACTATTACCAGGTGAAGTTCATTGCCGACAAAAATTCCGTCGGCAAGTTGGTCGGTTATATTGCCGTTCTCCGCTGCATCGACGACGAGGCCATTGCTGAGCGCAAGACGCAAGACTTGCAGCATGTGGTGAGCGCGATGACGGAAGACTACGACACGATTATCCGTTACAATTTCCGCACGAACGTGGGCGAGATTTTCCGTGCCGGGCGGCTCGTGGGGGCCACGCGGGAAGAATGGAGAAATGCCGGAGCATTTGGAGCCTTGATGAAATTGTATGCGAGCAGGGTTGTGCTTCCCGTGGACCGGGAAAATTTCTTGCGGCAAGTCCAGCAAGACCGGTTGTTGCCTGTTATTCAGAGCGGGAAACCTTGTACCGTGACTGCGCGGTACGGGAGCCCGGCAAACCCGAATTGGCTGGGTATGAGAATTGTCCGCCCTGGCGGGACTGCCGATATGAATTGTGCGCTTGTCGGCATCAGGGACATTTCGAGCGAAATTACAGAAGAACAGCAGCGCAAGGCTGAACTCGAAATGCAGAACAAGGCTCTCCAGGCAGCCAGGGATGCGGCACAGGCAGCGAGCAAGTCGAAGTCGACGTTCCTGTTCAACATGAGCCACGACATCCGTACGCCGATGAACGCCGTGCTTGGTTTTGCCGACAAAATTGAGAAGTACAGTGACAACGCCGAACTTGTCCGGGAGGCCGTTACCAAACTGAAAAATTCCGGGACGGTGCTCCTCAATATCATCAACGAGGTCCTTGAATTGTCGAGGATTGAATCGGGGAAGATAGACATTGATCCGGTGCCTTGCGATGTGCGGTTGGGAATTTCCCAGCTCGAAGACGTAGTGCGCCCCTTGATAGAGAAAAAGTTCCTCGCTTACTCGGTGCAGGTCAATGTTCGTGACTACTTGGTGCGCATGGATGTCGCCCGCGTGAACAAGGTGGTGTTCAACATTCTCTCGAATGCCATCAAGTACACGCCCGCCGGAGGAAATATCTGGTACAGGCTAGACCAGATTGGCAGTTTGCCCGATGGTCGCGTTCTGTACAAGTGGTCTATCCGCGATAATGGTATCGGTATGGATGCGGACTTTGTCGAGCATGCGTTCGAGCGGTTCAGCCGCGAGCACAGTTCTACAGTCAGCGGCATCGAAGGGACTGGCCTCGGCCTTGCCGTATGCCACGAACTGGTCGAGAAGATGGGCGGTGCCATCAATATCAATAGCGAGAAGGGTAAGGGGACGGTGGTCGCCTTCAGCTTGCCCGTCGAGAGGTGTACCGAAGCTGACTTCCCGAAACCAGAAGAGGAAGAAGTCAAGGAAGATGCGGTTGCGCTTGACGGCAAGAAGGTCCTGCTTGTCGACGACAACGAGATGAACCGCGAAATTGCCATGGATATGTTGACCGATAACGGCGTAATCGTCGAAATGGCCGATAACGGCTTCAAGGCGGTCGAGATGATTGCCGCGTCCAAACCGGGGGACTTTGACCTTATCTTGATGGATATCCAGATGCCCGTGATGGATGGCTACGAGGCCACACGCCGTATCCGAGCGTTGCCGAACAAAAAACTGGCCAATATTCCCATTATCGCGATGACGGCGAACGCCTTTGACGAAGATCGCAAAGCTTCGAGGGCTGCTGGAATGAACGCCCACCTGGCAAAGCCTGTCGGTGCGGATGTGCTTTGCCGGACTTTGTCGGAATTCATTGGTGTCCGGTCGCCCGGATAATGATATTTATCGTTTTTATTACGATTTTTTCATGCCTTTGAATAAAAGTTATGTATATTGGTTAGCGTATGTCAGCAAAAGTTACCAGTAGCGATAAAGTCGACGATTTGTTCCCGGAAACCCCGGTCCGTAAGATTATCACCCCGATTGAACGCCTGATGAAGGTGGAGACGACGGGTGGAATTGTTCTTATCATCATGACGGTTGCGGCCCTGATTTGGGCGAACCTGAGTCCAGAAACCTACCATCATTTCTGGCACATGCCGTTCTCGCTGAAGATTGGCGACTGGATGGGCAACGGTGATTTGCATTGGCTCATCAACGACGCCTTGATGACGATATTCTTCTTCAACATCGGCCTTGAAGTCAAGGGCGAGATGACTTACGGCGAGTTGCACAACCCGAAGGCGGCGAGCTTGCCTATTATTGCCGCTGCGGGCGGTATGCTTTTCCCGGCGCTCATTTACTTGACGCTCTGCCCGCATGGCGAAAACAGCGCGGCGCACGGTTGGGGTATCCCGACGGCGACGGATATCGCGTTCGTGGTGGGCTGCATGGCCATTCTCGGCAAGAAGGTGCCGCATGCCTTGCGCGTGATGATTTTGACTTTGGCGATTGCCGACGATATCGGTGCTATCCTCGTGATTGCGATTGGCTACCCGAGCGGCGACGGCATCAACTTTGGTGCTCTCGGTGCTGGTTTTGCCCTGCTTGTCTTGATTAATGTGCTGTTCCGCATTGGCGTGCGCAACCTGTTGCTGCACGGCGTCATCGGTGTCGCGGTTTGGGCATTCTTTGTCAAGAGCGGCGTGCACCCGACTATCGCGGGCGTGCTTCTGGGCCTCTCGGTTCCGGCCAAGGCCGTCATTGCCAACAGCAAGATGGCGCTTTTCGCAAGCAACGTGGGCGGAGTCCTCTCGGGCGAATCCCAGGACCGCAACGCAAAATACGAAGTGTTTACCATGCTCAAGCGCGGCGCGAGCGAAAGTATTTCCATGCAGGAACGCCTGTTCAAGCCTCTTGTCCCGTGGGTCAACTTCTTTATCATGCCGCTGTTCGCGTTGAGCAACGCGGGTGTCGAAATCAAGCTCGGTGGCGTGGAAGTTCCAGTGATGGGGGCTGTGGCGCTGGCTTTGATCTTTGGCAAACCTATCGGCATTTTCCTGTTCAGCGTGCTTGCCGTGAAGGTGGGCGTGTCGGTGAAACCGAGCTACAGCTGGAAAATCTTGTGGGGTGGCGGCATGCTTGCCGGTATCGGATTTACGATGGCCCTGTTCGTCGCAAGCCTTGCGTTCGATGTGGGTGACCGTCAGGATTCTGCCAAGCTTGGCATCTTGATGGGCAGCTTCTGTGCCGCAATATTCGGCACCATCTACATGAGCATCGTGTCCAAAACGGGGGAAACGAAGAGCGAATAATTCCCTCTTTCGTCTAACTCATACCTCAAAGGCTCGAAGAGCCGACCTCATACCTCATGCCTCACTATGTCTACATGCTCCGTTGCTTGGGCGACCGTATATATACGGGCTACGCGACGGATGTAGAAGCTCGCTTTGAACAACATAAGGCTGGGAAGGGTGCGAAATTTACGCATGCGTTTCCGCCTGAATGTATCTTGAAAATTTTTGAACTTGAAAGCCTCGAAAAGGCCCTGCGCCTGGAGGCCCGTGTCAAGAAATTGCCCCGCCTGCAAAAAGAAAAACTTGTCGCGGGCGACGAAACCTTGACTGAAAAGTTAATGGCGGGGCTTGCCGAAACGTTGGTGGAGAAAAAGACCCGTGTGCGCCGCGAGCGCCGTGCCAAAGGTGCTACAAAACGCCGTGCAAAATCTAGCCGAAAAGCCTAGTAAAAAACCTAGCTAAAAAGCCTAGCTGATAATGAGGTCAACGACCAAGTAAATAGCCATGGCTATGCTTGTCGCACTGATGAAGTGCTGTATGAACTTGTTGCCTTTTTTGCGCTGCAAAAAGCTTCCGCAGTAGCCGCCCAGCCAGGCACCCGCTGCCATCACAATGGCGATGGGCCAATCAATTTTGCCTGCGATGCCGAGTACAGTAGTGCTGATAAGCAGGAACACGTTGGTGAGCGCATTCTTGAGCGCGTTCACGCGGATGGGATCGAGCCCGGTGTAACGCGTGAGCCCGAAAATTTGTACAAAACCCACGCCCACTTGCACAATGCACCCGTAAATGGAAATCAGTGCGAAGCCGAGGGCGCCTTTCCAGGTGAGTTTTTCGGGCGGCGTTGCGGGCGGTTTGCCGAGGATATCTTTACGCAGGTTGCTCATCACCACGACAAGGCAGATGACACAGGCGAGTATGGCCTGGAATGTGCGGTCGCCGATGTGCACCAGGAAAACGGCTCCGATGGCGGTTCCGGCGATGGTGGGCAGGAGCAGCTGCAGGAAAATCTTCTTGTTCAGGTAGCCGTGCTTCATCAGGTTGATGGCGCTGCTGAAATTCCCGATGATAAGCCCGATGCGGTTCGTGCCGTTTGCGACGGTCGCGGGCATGCCGAGGAATATCATGATGGGCAGACTCAGCGTGGAACCGCCGCCTGCGATGCTATTGATGAGGCTGACAACTAACCCAAGGATAAAAAACGCTGGGTACTGCGCGTATTGCCAAACATCGGCGTCAATCACTTCTGGAGTTCCTTCTCGAGGAATTGCCTGTTCTCTACGACAGTCTTCTTTTGGCTGTTATCTGGGTATTCGCTCATGCACTTGTCCAGCGGGGCGATGGCCTGTTTGAGGAGTTCGCGTTTCTTTTCGGGGTCCTTCTGCTTCTGAGCCTTCGCGAAAAGGTTTGAGGTTTCCTTGCGCTGGGTGTTGCAGTAGGCGTCGGCAAGTTCACGGTATTTTGCGTTGGCTTCTTTGCGCAGCTTGCTTGCCTTGAGCTTGTTCAGCAGATCCTTGGCATCTTTGTATTTGCCGGCCTTGATGAATTCGTCGGCTTTGGCGAGGGCAGCGGCGGGGTCGTGCGATTCCCAGTACTTGACTGCGGCGGCATCGGTTGCCTGTGCCGCTTCGCGGATATGGTCGACGAGCGCCTGGATGTGGAGTTCTGCTTCAAAGTCGCGATAACGCATCTGGAACTCGGTCACCTTTTTCTGGGCTTCGGCGAATTGCGCCTTGTCGTCGGCGAGCGCCTGGATTTCGGCGTATTCCTTTTTCGCCTTGGCGAGAGTGTTCTTGTAGGCGACTTGTTTCTGTTCCGTGGCCCACTTGGTTAACGCATCGCCGGGCTCAAGCGAAATTAGGCTGTCGGCGGTCTGTGCCACCATGCTGTATGCGGCGCGGGCGCGGTTCATGTTCTGGATTTCGAGGACAAGTGGCTCGTATTGCTTTGCTTTTTCGGCGCGGGTCTTGTCGAAGGCGAGAATCATGGAGTCGGTCTTGGCTTCCCACTGCGCCCAGAGCGGCTTGATGACGCGGAAACGCTGCAGGTAGGCTACGGCCGAGTCGGCGAGTCCCGCTTTGTAAAGCGCATTGGCGTGGGCGAAAACACCGTCGACGAGGGTCGGGAATGCCGTGTAGGGGTCGACAGGAGCCGGCTGGCCGCTGCCGATGTCGGTCAGCGGGACGGTTTCAGATGCTTTGGAAGGGACGCTTGTCGTGGTTTCTGCGGTGGGGGTGGCACTGTCCGCCGACTGCATGGTAGACTGACTGGTGCCAGATTCGCTTTCCGGTGCAGTTGTGGGCTGCCCGCTGCTGTCACGTTCTGCATTGACAGAAGGTTCGCCGGAGGGGTCTGTCTCGGGGGAGGGCGCATTACCCACGCACGCCGCAAGAGCAAAAGCCGATAAAAGTAAAAGGAAGTGCTTCATCAAAAAGTAAATATAGGTAATAGGGGAGAGGCTAGAGAATAGAGACTAGAGGCTAGTGAATAAGAATCACGCACTTCGTGCGTTAATAACAGACGGCGAAGCCGTGATATTTTCCCCTAGCCTCTAGATCCTAGATTCTAGTCTCTAATCCGCTTCTATAGGCACGAATGCATTCCCGCCTAATCCTTCAGGCAAATCCCAGTCGTCGTCCTTGGGCATTGCTGCGGCCTTCGGGGCTACAGGTTGTCCAGCGGCAGCGGGAATGTCCTGTGCAGGCTGCGGGGCGGGCGGCTGGCTCATGGAGCCAGCATCGGGGCCGATGGCCCCGTCTATGGCGGGCGCGCCGGAGTCGGTCACGGTGGGCATCGGCATGCTGGTGAGTATTCCCATTTCGGCACTTGCTGCCGCTGCACGTTCCTGCACCTGCGGCGGGGTGAATCCCGGCACGTCGAGCCACGGGAGCGGCCTGCCTTCGGCACTGCTCGCGCCCGCCATCGCCCGCCCTGTCATCGGGTCGACCGTGAGTTCTCCGCGTTCGTTTGTCAGGATCAGCGGGACTTCGCCACTGGCCATCATGGAAATATCGAGGAAGTCGATTTGCTCCGGGATACCGAGGATTCCGATTTCTTCTTTTGCGAAAGCCGCCCATTGCGGGAGGCCACCCGAAGCACCTGCGATACGTGTGCGTCCTGACTTTAGCGGTTTGTTATCGTCGAAGCCTACGTAGCTACCGATAGCCACCACGGAATCGAGCGCAATGCCATTCTTGTCTTTAACATAGGTGGGGAGCGCTCCCATGAACGCCACGTTGCGGTAGTCGTTCGTGGTACCCGTCTTGCCGAGGGCAGGGTAGCGCAACTTGGTTGTCCCTTCGGAGTTCGATACGGTGATGCTTGCGTACTGGCTGCGGGCGGTTCCGTTCTTGAACACGGAACGTAACATCGCACCCATCTGCGTGGTGACCGTTTCATCCAAGACAACCTTGCTTTCGGTATCGTTCTTGAATATGACTCGACCATCGCGGTTCTTGATTTCTTTGATAAGGCAAGGTTCGGCCCAGTCGCCGTCTTTGCACTTGAACACCTTGCCCGTGAGAATGGTCTGGTAGGCAGTGGTAATTTCGCTCAAAGTAATGTCGTTCACGCCGAGCGGCATGCTGAACACTTTCTGCAATTTCTGCTTGATGCCAATTTCGCCTGCAAACCTTGCGAATTCCGACATGGCGAGTGCGCGGCGGTAATCCGGCCAGTTGCGCAGATGTTCGGGATCGAGGTAGTCGCTTTCGGGGTCGGTCGGTTCGACCATCGTGCTCAGGCGCTTGAAGTCGGCCAGTGTGAAGTTCGGGAAGAGTTCTTCTGCTTCGAGCGAAGCGAAAGTTTCGGTGAGCCCGTTCATGAGAATTTCGTTTTCACGGTTGCGCAGGACTTCGGAATAATTCTTGTAGTTGTGGCGCAAGTAACGGATAGCAGAGGGGTCGCGCTTGGCTTGCTTGATACCCACATCGGTATAGCTCCCGTAGCGCAGCGCCTGCATAGCGCGCGCCTGTGCATAGAGGCCTTCGTTCTTGTAGCGTTCTACGAGGGCGTCGCGGGCGCGGGTGAATTCGATCTCGCGCTTCACGTCTTCTTTCATGGTGAGGCCAAACTTGTCGCGCAGTCTCTCGAAGAACGCCTTGGATTCCTCGTCGGGGAGGCGAGCCATTTCGTTCTGTGCCGCGACCATGGCGAATTCCTCGTCGCTCAACTTGTCGAGCAGGTGCTCCAGCAGCCAGATGCTTGCGATGTTTTCTGAGCGCGTGGCCGCCCATGCGATGCTTACCACGTCACCCTTGTTCTTGTGGTCGGGGCGCGGGAAGTAGAACTGGTTCACGTACTGGAACGCGTTGTACTCGTTCTCCAGTTCATCGAGGTAGTTCCAGTGGTACTTGAGTGCGAGTGCGAAAAGCAGAGGTTTCCAACTAGAACCAAGCTGGCGTAGCGCCTTGAAGCTGCGGTCGAAACCCGTATTGTGGAAACCGCCCTGGCTTGCGATGACCTTGCCGTTCTGCAGTGCGAACAACGCTCCTTGCAGCACCGGTTCCGTCTCTATCTTGCACGGGGCAAAACCGTCTTGCAGTTCGTCCGAAAGGATGCTCACCAGGAGGATGGCTCCCTGCTTGAGCTGGGAAGCGAGAATCTTGTTCACATCGCCGCCGACCTGCTTTGCAAATTCCTTCACGGCCTTTTCGGTGACAATGCCTTTGAGCTGGCCAAAACTGAGCGTGAGCGACTTGAGTTTCCCGTTCTCGTCGAAGAATACGCTGTCTACAGCGCCGTAGAGGTAGTCGCCTTTGCGGGCGCTCTGGGCGCGGTTCGCGAATTCGGCCTTGGGCAGCACGAAACCGCCCAGCTGCATCTGCAAGTTGCTGATGTTGTTCTGGAGGGCGCGCTTCGCGGCATCCTGGCTCTTGCCGTCGAGCGTCGTCACGATGACGAGCTGTGCCTTGCGCCAGTCCTCGATGCCTTCTTTTTGGAACAACTCGTGGAAGTAATCGTTGTCGAGCTTTTCTTCGAGGCGTTCGAGCGTGGTGCTCATGGTAAAGCGGAAGTTGCCGTGGTTGAATTCAAGCGGCTTGGCGAGCGCCTTTTCCATGTCTTCTTTTTCGATATAGCCTTCGTCGAGCATGCGTTCAAGCACGTACTTTAGGCGTTCTTCGCCACGGGCAATCGCCTTTTCGCGCCGTTCGGTGGTGCGCTGGATAAAGGGGTCGTAGTTGAACGGGCCCTTGACCGAGCCTGCAATAAAAGCGCATTCAGCGAGTGTGAGGTCCTTGAGTTCCTTGTTAAAGAAGTACTGTGCCGCGATGGCGACACCCTTACCCGTACCCGAGACGTGGAACTGGTTCAGGTAGAATTCCAGGATTTCTTCTTTGCTGAAGTGCTTTTCCATGCGGAGCGCATTCATCAGCTCCTTGAGCTTTTCCTTGACGCTGCGTTCCTCGCGGCCGAAGATGTTCTTGACCGCTTGCTGGGTGAGCGTGGAGCCGCCTTGGCGGAGGTGTCCCTCGCGGATGTTGCGGGCCATGGCGCGTGCAAACCCGTGGAAACTGAACCCATTGTGGTTCCAGTAGCCGGCGTCTTCGGCAGCGACCAGTGCGTTGACGATGTTCACCGGAATGTCGCCGTAAGGCACGTACACGCGGTGGTTCGCATCGAAGAAGGCTCCGAGCAGTTCGTTACCGTCGTTAAAATAGACGCGGGTCTCGCCGCTGAGCACCTGGAGGATGGTGTTACGGTTGAACTGGTTGTCTGGATCCTGTTCGGGGAGGATTTTGAAGACGACGATGTATGCGGGGATGCAGCAAATGAGGCCAACGAGGGCGAAAGCCGCGATAATTTTCAGCAGTTTTTTTAAACGACGCATTTTGGAAGACTATATATATTATGAACGGGTATAATCTAGAATTTTTGAAAGGAGACCGCCCATAATATTGCGGAAAGGGGCGGATTTTGGCGAAAATGGGGCGCAGAGGTCCCAAAAAATGATGCTTTTTCGGCCATTACCCTTGAAAAAAACATGAAAATTAAGTAAAATTTGTGTCCCCAAGATGGGAAGATGGCCGAGCTGGCCGAAGGCGCGTCCCTGCTAAGGACGTATAGGACTTAATCCTATCGCGAGTTCGAATCTCGCTCTTCCCGCTGAAAAGGCCCCGAGTCTTACGACCCGGGGCTTTTTTCGTTCTTTTCCTTAAAAATTGCCTAAAAAACGCCAAAAAGGGCAATTTTCGCCTCATTTTGCCCGTTCCACCCCATTTTGTCATCCTCGTCCCGGCTTGTCATTCCCGGTTTGACCGGGAATCTCCCCCTCTTTTACTATCGCGACGAGGCTAATAAATAGTATTATATTTGACGTTATGAAAAAGATTTGCATTTTGGGATTGATTCCGTTCTTGATGTGGGCTTGTGGCGATGATAAAAGCTCATCTCCTAGTGATTCCTCTAACGATTCCTCCAAGGTCTTTTCGGGCAATTTTTTTAATGGATCTTCGGGTGATTCCAATGATTCGGAGGCGATGTCTACGTCGTATAATCATGGATTTTCCGTTAACGACTCGCTTCATCGTGTCACCATTCACGAAGAGAACTATGTGGGTTTTTGCTCCGTTGATAGAACGGATTCCGCCATGACCTGGGTGAGTGCCGATCCCGATGTGAGAGATCTAATCTACGCTTATGAGTTTATTGATGATGCCCTGGTTTTGTACAATTATAACTCGGAAGGGGATTTTGTTTATTTCTCTTCGGACTTGGTGCTGCTTGGCGGAAAGGCGGGCTCCCTTGATGGCGAATGGGAAGTTACTCCGTGCAATTACGATCCGACGGATCTTTTTCAATGCTTGGAATGGGAAGATGGCTCGTCGCGGGTGATTTACACTTTTTCGGGTAATTCCGTACAAGTGAAAGTTGTCGAGCATGACTTCAGTCAAACGGAGATGCTCTATTCCAAATATACGGCTGGCGTAATGAACACGTTATTGGATGAACGAAATCGTCTGGAAGTGTATCCTTATGATATTACAGTATTGAGTAAGAGAAGTGCCGAGGAATTTTTCGATCGAAATGATATCCGGATTTTGTCCCATGACAAGGGAACGTTCAGCTTTGCTATCAAGGATGAAGTTTTCGAGATGAAATATTCCGACGTGAGGTTCTTGGACGATGTGGTCATTACCGATCGAGATAAATATAACAGGTCCTTCAAGATTACGGTTTCGAACAAGAGCGATACTTGCTTTTTAGACTATGCTTACCAGACCATGACGGAATCTCTCTGCAACGAAAGCAACTTGCATTCCGTGGGTCAGTTCTACACCACGAACTATACGGTGAATGGAACGAAGCAGGAATTCTTTACGGCGAGGAGCTTCGAAAAGTCCAATGAGGACGAATTCAGGTCTTGCCTCTCGAAGATTGCCCTTAAGAGTGAAATTGTCGATGCTCCAAATATGTCGGTAGGCGCTTCCGGTGAAGATTCTTATTAAGAATCTTGAAAAGTGTAAAGATTGGAATTATTCCCACGCTTCCTGGACGGGTTCGCGCTTCTTTATGTGCTTCTTGTTGATGTACATGAACGAGTCGGCCCGTTTCAGCACGTCCGCCACCGATTCGTCGGTTTGCGGGTTGTACTCGGCGATGCCGGCCGAAGGCGCGTCCCTGCTAAGGACGTATAGGACTTAATCCTATCGCGAGTTCGAATCTCGCTCTTCCCGCTGAAAAGGCCCCGAGTCTTACGACCCGGGGCTTTTTTGTGTCTCCTGCAGAAACAGTCTTTTATTCCCAGGATTCCTGGGCGTGTTCACGTTTTTTGATATGCCTCTTGTGGATGTACATGAAGGCGTCGGCACGCTTGAGTACGTCTGCCGGGGTTTTATCTACCTGGGAGTCAAATTCAGCGATGCCCGCAGCAAACGAAATCCTGTCGGCGCGCAAGGGCTCGTTCGGCTCGCGCAGCGAACGCAGCTTGTCCAACAGCGCATCCCTTTCTTCGTAATCGGAACCCTGCACGACAATGACGAATTCGTCGCCGCCGATTCGGTACACGGGGCTGTGCTTGAAGGTCTCGCAGAACGCACGGCAGTTGGTCTTGATGAACAAATCCCCTGCTTCGTGCCCGAGCTGGTCGTTCACGATTTTTAGGTTGTTCAAGTCGCATTCGATGATGGCGAATTCAACAGACTTGCCCTGCTCTATGTCGCGGAGGAGTTCGTCCGATTTTTGGTTAAATGCGGCGCGGTTGTTCACTCCGGTGAGCGGGTCCCTGCTGGCGATAAGGGTGGTCCGCATCAAGTCGTGCTTGAGTTTTTCCGTTTCTTCTTTGATGCGTTCTTCGTGGCTGATGTTGTGCATGCCAATGACGCAGCCGGTTAGGTTGCTCTCGCTGTCGTGTACGATTTTCAGCTCGTAGAATTCAGTTACGTTGTCTATTTTTACGCGGACGCGGGTGACGAAAGTCGGTTCCTTGGCCAGTTCGGAAATGCTGTTCTCGCAGGAGCCATGCTTGAGGAATTCAGGGAGGTCTTCCGGCACGATGACGGTGCGCAGAAACTTGTCCAGCTTTTGCGTGGAAGGTAGACCGCTGTTGATGTCTTCGTCAAAAATTTGTTTGAACCTCGGGTTCATCGTCTGGAATCGGACATCTTTGCGCTGCGTGTCGATGTAGCAAATCAAGTCGAAGTCGGCCGAGAGTGCCGCCATGATAGCGCTGTCTTGCCGGTAGATGGTTTGCCGGGTCATGTGGATGACGACGTGCGTGAAGATGACGCAGCAGCCCAGCATGTAGCCGATGGAGAAGAACGGAGCGAACGGGAAGAATAGCTGGAGAATTCCGCAAATGATAGGGGCCAGCACGCAGAGGAACACGGCCGTGAATTTCCGGCGGTCCTTCTTTTTGATGCCGGTCTTCATCTTGATAAGGCAGACAATCCCGATAAAGATGTAGGTCGCGTATTGCATGTAGAACAGGTACTGCGCCGTTATGGTTTTGCGGTAGTACCCGGATTCGTTTACACTGAAAAGGAACTGGTACTTGATATTGATGAGCAGGAGCGCGAACTGTGCCACCACGAGCAGGAGTGCGGGGATGCGGTACGCTTTGGGGTGGTGGATGCGCTTGCCCAAGTAGCAGAGGGTGTAGTCTAGCCACAGGTACGCCGTGATGGCCGCCGCGGCAAAGAAAATCGTGGTGGATGCGAACAGGAGTGTTTCGTGGTGCGGGTGGTTTGCCGCGATGATTGCCCAGATGCCGTCGTTGAGGCAGAATAAAATAACCCAGATAACGAGCCTAGCGAAGGAGCGGTCTTGGGGGTCGCGTTTATCCCAGGTTTTTTTGAATTGCGGTAGGGATACCAGCAGTACGATGGCGCAGGTTACGGCCATCAGCGAATGGAGCAGAGTTTCCATGTTTGTAATATAACATATTCGCAAGTATAAAATATTAAATTAACGTAAAAATTTAGTGCCAATTTGTCGCAATTGGATGTTCTGCCAGTATATTAAAACCGTGTCCGAGGTGTGTATGGGAAAAAAGTTCATGTTTGCACTTGGGGTTGTTTTGGCTACCGCACAGGCGTTCGGTGCCGTGTATTACGTTGCACCCGACGGTAACGACAGCAATGCCGGCTCGGAGAAAAAGCCCTTCGCGACGCTCAACAAGGCGAACGAAGTTGTGAGTGCTGGCGACACCGTATGGATTCGCGGTGGAATTTACGACTTGCACGATACCGTCTTTTACGAACGATACAAAATGACAGCGGGAATTCTGCTGACCGCAAGCGGCGAAAGCGACGACAACCGCATCTATTACCTGGCCTACCCAGGCGAGCGCCCGATTTTTGACGCGACCAACCTCCCCGTGGCCGCGGGCGAAGAGCATAGTGACGGCACACCCGAAGGGGCGATGTACACCTCGCCGATTGTGGTTGCGGCAAAGTACCTGCATCTGAAGGGCTTCGAGGTCCGCAACACGCCCATGATACACAATTCCAATTCGGGCATTTTCATCTACGCGAGCAAGCACATTTTCTTAGAGCAGATAGACAGCCACCACAATGCCGGGCCGGGATTCTTCGCGCACGATGGCGCATCGGGCGGCGGCGGACATCTCTTTTTGAATTGCGATGCCCACGACAACTACGACCCCACCGATTGGCAGGGCGACGGCGAGAATGCCGACGGCTTTGGAGTGCATTACCAGTACGATGGCGACACCACCAAGTTCGTCGGTTGCCGAGCTTGGTGGAACAGCGACGACGGCTATGACGTGTTGGCTCAGGAATTCCCTGTAGTCGTGGAAAACAGCTACGCCATGGGGAACGGCTATATCCATTACGGGACAAGCAAACCGCCTAACGGGAATGGCAACGGGTTCAAGATGGGATACAGCCGAAACGACAAGGGTAGACACATTATCAAAAATTGCGTCGCCTGGAACAATGTAGCCACCGGTTTCTATTCGAACTACACGACCATCGGTAGCACCTGGATCAATAACACTTCCTACAAAAACGGGGACCGCTCTTTTGGCATGCCCTCGACTATTTACGCTGAAGATGAAAGAACTCGCATTGCCGAAGTCGTTCCGTTAATGGGCGATAACGCGCACGTGCTCAAGAACAACATCGCCTTCCCGAATAAACTATCGCAAATCGGGACATGCTGGGAAAAGATATCGAGCCAGGACATTGACCATTATGTGGACTGCCCGGCCGGCGAAAACAACACTTGGAACTTTGATTTGGACTTGACCGAGGACGACTTTGTGAGCCTCGATGACCCGAGCATGACCGTGACCGGCGAAGACCTCTCGACGATTCCGGGAATGCTTGGCCCCCGCAATGAAGACGGCAGCCTCCCCGACGTGGACTTCCTGAAGCTCAAGAAAGGGAGCCGCGCCATCGACCAGGGCGAAGATCTCGGCTTACCATTTGCCGGGAAAGCCCCAGATTTAGGAGCGTTCGAATACGGGATGCCCGCATCGAGCAGTGTCGCGAAGTCGAGCAGTTCTGCCGGCAAATCAAGTAGTTCGGCCCGCAAATCAAGCAGTTCTTCAAAGAAATCATCGTCTATCGTAATGCAAGCCACTGTGATTGCGAAAATGCAGGGGCCCGCGGATGTGTTCGATATGCAAGGGCGTTACCTTGGAACGTTGCCTGAAGAAACATTGCGAGGCGATATCGCAGAAGCCCTGCGCGTGCAGTTCCATGTGGCAGGAATCTACCTCGTCCGGAACGGCGAAGTGACCCGGCAAGTCTCAGTGAAGTGAAAGTTCGGAATTCTTAATTAAAAAAATTCCTTTTTTTCAATTCACCTATTGACTTTTGACAATGAATTTTATAAAATTTAATTGTACACAATCGAATACCAAACAACACCCCCAAAAACGGAGGCTCATCATGGCAAACATCTACGATTTTACCCTCACCGACGGCAAGGGAAACCAGGTCCCGCTCGCAAACTTCAAGGGCAAGGTGATGCTCATCGTGAACACCGCGACCGGCTGCGGCTTTACCCCGCACTACAAGCCCATCGAGCAGATGTATTCCGATTTCCACGACAAGGGTTTCGAAGTCATCGACATTCCCTGCAACCAGTTCAAGGGCCAGACCCCCGGCACCGACGACGAAATCCACGAATTCTGCACGCTCCATTACGGCACCGAATTCCCGCAAATGAAAAAGTCCGACGTGAACGGCCCCGATGAACTCCCGCTCTACACCTACCTGAAATCGCAGAAAGGTTTCGAAGGTTTCGGCTTTGGCGTGAAGGCCGCCGCCATGGCGCTTTTGCTCAAGAGCATCGACAAGGACTACAAGAAAAATCCCGACATCAAGTGGAACTTCACCAAGTTCGTGGTCGACCGTGAAGGCAACGTGGTCGCACGCTTTGAACCCACCGCCGACATGGACGCCGTGCGCGCCTGTGTAGAGAAACTGCTCTAGGAGCCGTCATGAACTGCCCCCAGCTAAAACTCGAAAACCAGCTGTGCTTTCCGCTGTATGCCGCGTCCAAGGAGATCACGCGCCGCTACGCCCCGTACCTGGAACCGCTCGACCTCACGTACACGCAGTACATAGTGATGCTCGTGCTCTGGGAAGAAAAGAAGTGCAATGTCTCGGAACTCGGCAAAAAACTGTTCCTCGATTCCGGGACGCTCACCCCGCTTTTGAAAAAGCTCGAAGCCAAGGGCTATGTCCAGCGCACCCGCGAACAGAGCGACGAGCGCTGCCTTTCCGTAAGCCTCACCGCCGAAGGCGAATCGCTCAAGCGCAAGGCCGCAAGCGTCCCCAAGTCCATGGCCGGCTGCGTCAACCTCTCCGACACCGAAGCCAAGACCCTGTACACCCTGCTGTACAAGGTTTTGGACGGGCTTGAGGCGGGGTAAGTGGCCTGAAATTGCGAAATTATGGATTAGAAACCGCAATTTTTAGCAAAAATGCTGAATTAAATCAGCAAAAATAGAGTAAAGTGTTGATTTTATTCATCAAATTCCTTTTTTGATCGAATTTCCTCCGACTTCTTCAGCACCTCCTCCAGTGTGAATTCCTCCTTCGTGAAGAAAAACGTATTCGTGCCCAAGTCTTTCAGCGAAGCCCCGAAATGGTATGCTGTATCGTCAATAAACAAGAAACGGTCGTGCATCCCGTAGCTTGGCAGAACCTTGAGCGGGCAGTCGGCATACTGCGCGTTGTACGTCGCCAGGTCCACCTCGAAAACCTTGCTCTTGTCGTAGGTGTAGATGGTCGCCGACACGCCCTCGCCGCGCTTGAGCATCATCGCGAGCACCTTCTCGTCCACGTAGCGGTCCACAAGGACAATCCGCCTTTTCGCCTGCCGGATTAGCCCGCACACGAACACATAGGCGTCGAACATTTGATTGTTGTAATACAGCCCCTTCGACTGCAGTTCGCCGCGATCCATCGCCTCGAAAATCGTGTCGAATTTATGGTCGTGTTCCAGCAAACGCGCATCCTGCTCGAGCATTTTGGACTCCACGTTGGACAGGCGGTTGACCAGACCGCCGTTCCGGAGCAGAATATGCCGCATCTCGACGAAAGCGTCCATAATTTGGATGGTCGCCGTAATGGCCGTGTCGCTATGCAAAACGGAAGCAAGCATGGCAATTCCCTGTTCCGTGAAAGCGAATGGCAAATATTGCCGACCTCCGCGAGTTTCCTTTTTTGAGGTCACGATTGGGGATGCGGACGAAAAGTTGGACACAACTAGAGGACGCATCATGCCATACACGGAAGAGCAGAAGAAAAAAGCCCTGGAAGTCTTTCACGACCTAAAATCCTACACAAAGGCAACCAGAAAACTAGGCTACCCGACAAGGGAGCATCTCGCTCGGTGGGTGAAAAAAGAGGGGCTACCCCCAAAAAAACGGAAGCGTATGACAGTCATAAATACGCCGAATCACCCATTGCGGGCACCAATGAATGTTAAACTAGAAGCTATTCACAGGTGCTTTGAACTCAAAGAACCTGTCGTTTCTGTAGCCAAGGATATTGGATATACGTACGCAAGTATCTATTATTGGTACCAGAACTATAAAAAGTACGGACTTATGGGACTGCAGAACAAACCTAGACCAACGAAGCGGAAACAGGCGAAAGAAAAGGATCTTTCTTCCGAAGACGCGAAGGCGCTGAATGAGAAAATCCGAAGTCTCCAGCTGGAAGTCGACATACTGAAGGAGACGCTGAACATAATAAAAAAAGACCCAGGCGTTGACCTGTCTGCCCTCCGGAACAGGGAAAAAACACAGCTCGTCAACGCCTTACGCAACCGCTACGAATTAAGGGAAATCCTGCTTGCACTGGGGATGTCCCGAAGCGTCTATTACTACAACGTGAAACACCTGGACGACCGTAACAACAAGGATCGTCAGTTGCTCAAGGAACTTGTCCCCATATTCAACGAGTCCAACAAGACTTACGGCTACAGGCGAATCCACAGCGAACTTTCAAGAACCGGAAGGAAGGTTTCCGAGAAGGTTGTCAGACGCGCAATGAAACTCGGTAACCTCGTTGTCTACAAACCCAAGAAGCTGAAGTACAGTTCATACAAGGGCGAGATCACGCCCGCTGTTCCCAACATACTTAACCGTAATTTTCATGCCGACGCTCCCAATCAAAAATGGCTGACGGATATAACGGAATTCCCGCTGCATGATGGCAAAGTGTATCTATCACCGATTATCGACTGCTTCGACGGGGCGCCAGTGTGCTGGACAATCGGGGAATCACCTGACGCAACCCTTGTCGACGAGATGCTGGACAAGGCCGTCGCGACACTCCACGAAGGAGAGGCCCCGATAATCCATACGGACAGAGGAAGCCATTATAGATGGCCTGGATGGATCGAGAGAATGAAGAAGTACGGCTTGACACGCTCCATGTCAAGGAAGGGCTATACTCCCGACAATGCCGCCTGCGAAGGTTTTTTCGGTATACTCAAGAACGAGTTCTTCTACAGCAGAAACTGGAGAAAGGTTAACAAGGAAGAGTTCAAGGCTGAACTTGAAAAATATCTGGAATGGTTTTGCTCGAAACGGATAAAGGTCGGGCTTAACGGAATGAGCCCCGCAGACTATCGGAAACTATATTTAGACAAACAACCTGTCTAAATTATTGTCCGCATCCCCA
>CAMJHM010000049.1 GCA_946405515.1 uncultured Fibrobacter sp.
AGTACACGGGCTTTGCATTCGGCTTCGGTCTCGACCGTATCGCCATGCTGCGCCATGCTATCCCGGAAATCGGCTTGCTGACTGCGAACGACCAGAGATTCTTGAGTCAATTTTAGGGGCTAGGATCTAGAGCCTAGGGGCTAGAGTAAATAATGGCGCCGATGGCGCAAAAGAAAACGGACCTGGCGGTCCGTTTTTCTCAAAAATGTGCGGGGTTATTCCCTAACCACTGCTTACTACTTTACTTGCAACGGTGGTAATCGTCTTCGACGCGGATGATGTCGTCTTCGCCGGTGTACTCGCCCACCTGGACTTCGACGATGACGAGCGGGAGACGGCCTTCGTTCTGCAAGCGGTGAACCTCGCCCACCGGAATGTACGTCGATTCGTTCGGGCGCACATAGAACACCTTGTCGCCGACGGTACACGTGGCGGTGCCGCTCACCACGACCCAGTGTTCGGAACGGTGCAGGTGCTTTTGCAGGCTGAGGCGTTCGCCCGGCTTCACCACAATGCGTTTCATCTTGTAGTTGTCCGACGATTCAAGAACGGAGTACGTTCCCCACGGGCGGCTCACGGTCTGCGGTACACGAGGCAAATCCGACCCGCGAAGTTTAAGTTCGTCCACAACGGCCTTCACCTTCTGGCTGCTCGAAAGCGGAGCCACCAACAAAGCATCGGGCGTATCCACAATCAGCATGTGGTCGAGGTCAATCGTCGCAATCTGGCGCTGGTTACCCATGATTAAAGAATTCTTGGTACCAATGCCGAGATGCTTCGCGTTCTTGTTGTTGCCGTTTTCGTCGTGTTCAAATTCACCGGCGAGGGAATCAAAAGCACCAAGGTCCGACCAGCCGATGTCACTCGGGACAACCTTCACCTTGTCGGACTTTTCCATCACGGCATAGTCGATGGAGTTGGACGGGATGGCCAACATGTCGTCCATGTCTACGCGAATCAGAGAATCGCGATTTTCCTTTTTGGCAGAAGCGAAAGCCCGCTTTGCCGCAGTATAAATTTCGGGAGAATAACGGTTGAGTTCGTTGAGGAATACCGAAGCCTTGAAACAGAAAATACCGCTGTTCCAGAAGAAGCGTCCGGATTCCACATATTTCTTCGCCGTTTCCAAATCGGGCTTTTCGACAAAGCGCTTCACATCTTCGCCATCGGCTTCGATATAACCGTAACCGGTTTCCGGGCCGGTCGGCGTGATGCCAAAAGTCACCAAGAAGCCCTTCTTGGCAAGCGCTTCTGCCTTGTGGAGGCATTCTTCGTAAGCATCGGTCTTGCGAATCACGTGGTCCGAAGGAGACACGAGCACAACAGTATCCGGCTGGAGGCTGAGGCAGGCAAGCGCAATTGCGGGTGCCGTATTGCGACCCACCGGTTCAAGCATAAAGCGGGATTTCTTGGAGCGGACTTCTTCTAGCTGGTCTTTGGCCAAGAAGTACTGTTCCGCATTGCTGATAACATACTGTTCATCGCAAACGCGAGCATTCGTCATCACCGTGCGCTGGAACAAAGACGTTCCATCAAACAAACGGGCAAACTGCTTGGGCATAAGCGAACGGCTTATAGGCCACAGGCGCGTTCCATTACCACCACAAAGAATCAAGTTGATCATAGTTCTTCCCATCTACCTAATTATCACCTAGAACGGCCCCATCTGGTCCTAGAGATGTCCTGAATATTCTTCGTCACATCAACAGACCGGTCAACCAAAAGTGAAGTCGGCAAAATCAAATTAACAAGGCGGTTCCATGTTGCAAGGTCAGAAGCGTCGACATAAACAATGTCATGAGCGTTCAAATCAAAACGGTCAGCCATTGCAAGTGCCATTGCATTTTTTGCATCCAGATGGAAAACATCTATGCGTTCCTGATTCGTATTGCGGATGACATAGACAGACCTGGCAGAAGCATTTATGGCTTCCAAGCCACCAGAAGCGGCCAAGGCATCGATGAGAGACAGCTTGCCATCCAGCATGTTGACGATACCGGATTTATGAACTTCGCCCAACACAAATATGCGATCGTCTTTTTGCGTTTCACTTTTTGACGAAACGTACAATTTGTCATTGGGTTTCAACAGGATTTTGTCCACCGGGAGGTCCGAAGCGAAAATTCCCGTATAGTCCAAGTTATAAACCTTTCCATCACGACGGATCTGAACCAAAGACAAGTCGGCATCATCCGTAAATCCACCCGCCTCGGCCAAGGCGATAGGGAGAGTCATCGGCTTTTCGTCGAACGAGATATAGCCGGGCTTGCGGACTTCTCCAGAAATGAAAATCTTGAGACTGTTGTAGCCGGTAACGCGAACATCCACTTGAGGATCATTCAAGATCTTGTCCGACAGACGCTTCGTGATTTCCGTGCGCAATTCCTGAGCGGTCAATCCCGCTGCCTGAAGTTCCCCTGCATACGGGTAGAACAGCTTTCCTTCGGTCGTCACCTTTTGACCTGCAGGCTGGTACTGCCCCATGGGAGATGTCAGTTCCGGGTGTTCCCAGACAACAACCTGGACCATATCCAACGGTCCAATACGGTATTCAAGATTCGGCATGGAATCAACGACCAAATCTTTAATATCGCCCAGTTGCACAGAGTCGGCAACAACAGGGGCAGCTACCGCTTTTTCGCCAAAGTCGCCCGAATTCACATCGTGCAAAAAGACTTTCATCCCGTTATATTCCGCAGAATCCTCCGGGGCTTCCATTCGCATATGGGGGCCCGCAGAGCAACTGCAAAAGAAGGCAGCCATAGCACAACCAAGAAGAAGTTTAAGCCTCATAAACATTCCTTGCCGATTTACTCCGGCATTTTTCCTTTTTTGATAAGATCCACCCAGTACGGGGTCAGTTTAGACAAATAATTCCAGGCAAGCACAAACGCACTTTCCGGCCGACGATAGGGGTCGGGGACATCGACTCGCATAGATTTCCCATAACGGAAGACCTTACCTTCCAACCACGGATACCTATGGAGGAGTTCACTTTTCTGCCCCGCTTCCATGACCAGGACCAAGTCAGCCCACTTCAAAATGTCCATGTTGATTTGTCTTCCACGGTGCGCACTCATATCCACACCATGCTCAAGCGCAATTTTCAGGGCAGTTTCATCAGCCGGCTGGTCAACCAAAGCACCAAGGCCAGCACTTTTCACTTCAAAATCCGGGCCAAGTTCCTTTTTAAGGAGATACTCACCCGTAGGGCTGCGGCACACGTTCCCAGTACAAACAACGAGTATATTCTTCATACGTCAATAAAATAGAAAAATGGTCAGGGGCTAGGGTTCAGGATTTAGAATCTAGAGTAAATAATCGCGGCAATACCACCCTCTAAGATGCGCTTCGCGCATGATTCTTCTTCCTAGCCCCTAGCCTCTAGATCCCAATCCCTACAATTCAAATGCAAAGCCGAGATCCTTTAGCAGCGGATTTTTCGTGTCTTTTTCGGAAAGGAGAGGTTCAAAACCGTTGCCGACAGGCCACTCAATGCCGATGGCGGGGTCGTTCCACATGAGGCCACCCTCATCTTTGGGGTCGTAAAGGCGGGTACACTTGTAAACAAACGTAGCGGTTTCACTGAGGACTACAAACCCATGAGCAAAGCCTTCGGGAATGAAGAACTGCTTCTTATTTTCAGCGGAGAGCGTCTCGCCCACCCACTTGCCAAAAGTCGGGCTTCCCTTACGCAAATCAACAGCAACATCAAAAACTTCACCTTCAATTACACGCACAAGCTTGCCCTGCGGGTTCTTCTTCTGAAAGTGAAGCCCGCGGAGTACGCCCTTCTTGCTACGGGATTCATTATCCTGTACAAAGGTCACGTTGAGGCCTGCGGCATCAAATTCCGCCTTGTTGTAGGTTTCCATGAAGTAACCGCGCTGGTCGCCAAACACGGTAGGTTCGATGACCGTCACGCCTTCGATAGAGGTTTTCACAAAATTAAACTTTCCCATTTTCTTTTTCCTGCCTACTGTCTACTATCTATTCCCGTACATTTTCTCGTAATACTTCTCGTAGTCGCCGCTCGTGATGTTATCAAGCCACTCCTGGTTGTCGAGGTACCAGCGCACGGTTTTCTCGATGCCTTCCTCGAACTGCAAGGACGGTTCCCAGCCCAACTCCTTCTGGAGCTTGGTGGAGTCAATCGCATAGCGGGCATCGTGGCCCAAGCGGTCAGTCACGTAGGTGATGAGGTTCATGTCTTCGCCTTCAGCGCGACCGAGCAGCCTATCCACAGTCTTGATGACGACCTTGATGATGTCGATGTTCTTCCATTCGTTGAAGCCGCCAATGTTGTACGTTTCGGCAATCTTTCCGTTATGGAAAATCACGTCGATGGCGCGGGCGTGGTCTTCTACAAAAAGCCAGTCGCGCACGTTCTCGCCCTTGCCGTAAACCGGGAGAGGCTTCTTGTGGCGGATGTTGTTGATGAAAAGCGGAATCAACTTCTCGGGGAACTGGTACGGACCGTAGTTGTTGGAGCAGTTCGTTACGATGGTCGGCATGCCGTAGGTGTCGTGGAACGCACGCACAAAATGGTCGGAGCCCGCCTTCGATGCGGAATACGGGGAATGCGGCGTGTACTTCGTCGTCTCGTAGAAGAAGTCATCGCCGTAGGCCAGGTGGTGTTCGGAACTCGAAGCCGTCGTGGTGAACGGGGGCGTGAAGCCTTCCGGATGATTCATCGTCAAGGCACCGTAGACTTCGTCGGTAGAGATATGGTAGAAGCGCTTGCCCTCGTACTTTTCGGGGAGGCTTTCCCAGTAGAGTTTTGCAGCCTGGAGCAAGGAGAGCGTTCCCATCACATTCGTTTTCGCGAAGGTGAACGGGTCCTTGATGGAGCGGTCCACGTGGCTTTCGGCAGCGAGGTGGATGATGCCATCAATCTGTTCGTCCTGCATGAGTTTGTAGAACGCATCGAAATCGCAAATGTCCATCTTCACGAACTTGTAGTTCGGCTTGCCTTCGATGTCTTTTAGGTTGGCGAGGTTGCCGGCATACGTAAGCTTATCGAGATTGATAATCTTGTATTCAGGGTACTTGTTCACGAAAAGGCGAACAACGTGGCTTCCGATAAACCCTGCACCGCCGGTGATAACAATGGAACGCTTCATAATAAAAAGTGGTTAGTGGTTAGTGATTAGTGATTAGTGGTTAGGTTTAAATAATCGCGGCTACGCCGGCAAACTATTCCTGTTTACTAACCACTGTTTACTGCTTACTAATATTTAATCTTTCCTTCTGCGACTTTCCTCAGATGCTGGCCGTAAGGCGATTTACCATACTTGGCTGCAGACTCAAGCAGTTTTTCCTTGCTAATCCAGCCGTTGATGTAGGCGATTTCCTCAACCGCGCTAATCTGGATTCCCTGGCGATTCTCGACCATCTTCACGAACTCGCCCGCCTCGATAAGACTGTCCATCGTGCCGGTATCGAGCCATGCGAATCCACGGCCGAGGAGTTTTACGTCGAGTTCCCCCATGTCGAGGTACGTCTTGTTGAGGTCAGTAATTTCCAGTTCACCACGGGCACTGGGCTTCTGGGCCTTCGCGAAACCTGCAACGCGGTTATCATAGAAATAGAGGCCCGTAATGGCGTAGTTGCTCTTGGGTTCCTTCGGTTTCTCTTCCACCGAGATAACCTTGCCCGCATCGTCGAATTCCACCACGCCGAAACGTTCGGGATCTTCCACATAGTAACCGAACACGCTCGCACGGCCATTTTCTTCGGCATTCTTCACCGCCGCCTTCAAGAGCGGGCTGAAACCATTACCATAAAAGATGTTGTCGCCCAAAACCATCGCACAGCAGTCATTACCGATGAATTCCTCACCCAAAATAAACGCCTGGGCAAGTCCGTCGGGGCTGGGTTGCACCTTATAGCTCAAGTTGAGACCCATCGCGGAACCGTCTCCAAGCAGGCGCTCAAAATTCGGCAAGTCCGTCGGAGTAGAAATAATCAGAATGTCACGGATACCCGCCAGCATCAGCGTCGATAGCGGATAATAAATCATCGGTTTATCGTAAACAGGCAACAACTGCTTACTCGTGACCATCGTCAGCGGATAGAGTCGGGTTCCGGAGCCACCGGCAAGAACGATTCCTTTCATAATGATTTCCTTTGACTAGAAAATAGTAATCTTGGAATCATCAAGCACACAAATAATTATCTTTACGGCCCTATGGCAGAGCAAAATAGGCTCATTCTCAAGGATTTTATCACCCATCTCGCCGAAAAAACAGGCGGAGACGTTTCTAGAATCAATTCCGAAGACATTTTGGAAGCTTTCATGGAGTGGGCGGAGTCACGCGGAACAACGCTCTATCCCGCACAAGAAGAAGCCATTCTCGAACTTTTGGATGGGAAAAACGTTATACTGAATACGCCCACAGGATCGGGCAAGTCGATGGTCGCGCTGGCGCTCCACTTCGACAGTATAGTGCATGGTCGCAAGAGCGTGTACACCTGCCCCATCAAGGCTCTGGTGAACGAGAAGTGGATGGCGCTCTGCAAGGAATTTGGTGCCGAGAACGTAGGCCTTTCGACTGGCGATGCGACCGTGAACCACGATGCGCCCATCCTCTGCTGCACGGCGGAAATTCTTGCCAACATGGCGCTCAATGAGGGCGAAAAACTCGACATCATGGACGTGGTGATGGACGAGTTCCACTACTATTCCGACCGTGAACGCGGAGTCGCTTGGCAAGTACCACTCCTGACGCTCCCACAATCAAGATTCCTGTTGATGAGTGCGACCGTCGGTGCAACCGAATTTTTTGAACGCGACCTCACGAAGCATACCGAGCGCGAAACCGTGACCGTGCGCTCCACGCAGAGACCGGTGCCGCTCGACTTCAGCTACAGCACCTCCGAAATTTCGACCGAAGTTCAGAAGTTGGTGAACGAAGGCAAGGCGCCCGTTTACGTGGTCCACTTTACGCAGGCCGCCGCCGCAAGCAACGCGCAAAACTTCATGAGTCTCGACCTCTGCACCAAAGAGGAAAAAGTCAAGATAAACGAGGCCATCAAGGAAGTTCGATTCTCTAGCCCTTACGGCCCCGATGTCAAACGCTGGCTCAAGCAGGGAATCGGCCTACACCATGCAGGGCTCTTGCCCAAATACCGCATTCTCTGCGAAAAGCTCGCCCAGAAAGGCTTGTTGAAAGTCATCTGCGGCACCGACACGCTCGGCGTGGGCGTGAACGTCCCTATCCGCACGGTGCTCTTCACGCAACTTTGCAAGTACAGCGGCGATAAGACTGCGATTCTTACCGCGCGTGATTTTCACCAGATTGCAGGCCGCGCCGGAAGAAAAGGTTTTGACGACGTGGGTTACGTGGTGGCACAGGCTCCCGAGCATGTGATCGAGAACTTGAAACTCGAAGCCAAAAGCCGCCAGACTGGCAAGAAATTCCAAAAGCGCAAACCGCCCGAACACGGCTACGTTCCCTTCGACGAGAGCACTTTCAAGCGCCTGATCGATGCCCAGCCCGAACCGCTCACCTCGAGTTTCCACGTGGACCACGGGATGCTCCTGAACATACTGAGCCGCGAGACCGACGGCTGCCGCGCCATGCGAAACCTGTTGAAGGACTGCCACGAGAGCGCCGCCAGCAAGAAGCAACTGCAGCACCGCGCCTTCATGCTCTTCCGCAGCCTCGTGGAAAAGAAGATTATCGAATTCGTGAAACCCGTTGCTCCGGGATACAGCCACCTGCGCGTGAATATGGATTTGCAGGACGACTTCGCGATGAACCAACCGCTTTCGCTATACCTGCTCGACACACTCCCGAAGCTCGACAAGGATTCGCCAGAGTATGCACTCGACGTGATTACTCTATGCGAAAGCATCGTCGAGAATCCCGACGCCATTTTGCGTATCCAGCAGAACAAGGCCCGCGATGCCCGCCTGAACGAACTCAAGGCGCAGGGCATGGAATACAACCAGCGCATGGAAGAACTCGAAAAGGTCGAGTACCCCAAGCCACTGCGCGATTTCATTTACGACACATACAACGCCTTTGCCGAAGTCCACCCATGGGTCGACGTGAACGTGGAACCCAAGAGCATCGTGCGCGAGATGTTCGAAAACTTCAGCACATTCAGTGGCTACGTAAAGCAATACAACCTGCAACGTATGGAAGCGATTCTGCTTCGCCATCTGAACTATGTCTATAAAGTTTTGAGCCAGACGGTGCCCGACGGCTACAAAAACGAGGAACTCCTCGAGATGCAGGATTACCTGGGTGACATGATCCGCCGCGTTGACTCGAGCCTGTTGGAAGAATGGGAAAAGATGGCCCACCCCGAGGACTACCAGAAGCGCCTGGAAGCGGGTACCGCCGAAGACGAAGCGGAGAAGGCGTTCGGTGCAGACAAGGCCGCCGCCGACATTACCTACGACAAGAAGCGCTTCCTCAACATGGTCCGCCAGCGCATTTTCCAGATTATGGGAAGCCTCGCCAAGCAAGATTTTGCGGACGTACTCGACAGCCTCGCCGAAGATTTGGCCGAAGGCGAAATGCTCGCCGACGAAAACGGTACACCGTGGACCGAAAAGCGCCTGCTCGAAATCATGGCCGCCTATACCGCCGAACACCACAAGTTCCGCATGGACGTGGAAGGCCGCGCCCTCGCCCACACCATCGTCACCTACGATGGAAATACGATGCACGTACAGCAAATGCTCCAAGACGAAGAAGATTTCAACGACTGGAGTATCGATTTCGAATTGAACCTGGACGAATGCCGCGAAGCAGGCGTCCCGCTGTTGAAGCTACAGCGCATTGGCGAAGTGTAGAGGCCTGAGGCTCGAGGAGCGAAGCTCGGGGTACGAAGCTAGTCACAAAGTTCTATATTTATTGACATGCAGAACTTGAAAGGCAGATTCGCGGCAGTGCTCCCCGCCGGGGGACTCGGCAAACGCATGGGCGGAAACATTCCCAAGCAATTGATGCTCCTGGGCGGCAAACCCGTGTACCGCTACAGCCTTGAGACATTCCTCGAGATGGAAGAAATCGCCGAAGTCGTGATGGCCGTACCCGCCGACTGGAAGCATTTCTTCGAAAATGAAATTTTCGGCGATTCGGCGAACCAGCTCAGCGACATTGTTAAAGACAAGCTCAAAATCGTCGTGGGTGGCGAAGAACGTTGGCAATCCGTAGAGAACGGCGTGAACGCACTTACAAGCAATGCCGAATACGTACTGGTCCACGATGTGGCGCGCCCATTCGTGAGCAAGGAAATCATTCTTGACGTCTGCGAAACGCTCATCAACAAGGGCAGTTGCCTCGTGGCAAAACCCGCTGTTGACACCATCAAGATTGCAAAAGACGGCCGCGTTGAAACGACCATCGACCGCAACACCGTCTGGATGGCGCAGACCCCGCAGGCCGCCTCCATCGCGTTACTGAAAAAGCTCTACGGGCGCATTGCCGCAGAGCCTCTGAACTTTACGCCCACCGACGAGGCGAGCATCCTGGAATACTTCGGCGAGAGCGTCTATATCGTGAAGGGCAATACCGCAAACGACAAGCTCACGACTCCCGAAGACTTCGAGGTTTTCGCGAACAGGGCAAAATAGCAACAACTATTGCAGAAGATTGCCGCGGCCCTTACAGGGCCTCGCAATGACAATCCCTATTAAGCTCGATTAAATTTTTCCGCCGAACTCGAAGCCGGCTTCATCCACAGCCGTCTTAAGCACATCTTCATTCACATCATCTCCGTCGTGCCATTGCACGCGCAATTCCTTGCTCGCGACATCGGCTTCGGCAAACACCACACCGTCTAACATACGGACAGCTTTTTCCACACAGGCCTTGCAGTGGCTGCAGTTCATGCCGTTCACGCGGTAAGTCACCGACACCGGCTCGCAATGCCCGTGTTCATGTTCATGACAACCACATTCATCGTCGTCATGGTCTTCGCAACAACAGCAACCATGTTCACCGCAACCGCAGTGACCACCGCAGCCCTTATGCGCAAACTTCGCATAAATCATCAAGGAGGCCAGCAGCACAGCACAGGCGTAATCGAATATGCCCAGCGCCCCGTGCCCATGGCATTCATCCGAGACATGCGGGAGCATCGACGTGAGGAATGTATCCATCAAGAACGTATCGACGACAAAGCCGAAAGCCATCGCCCCTAACGCAATCGACACCAGATACGCAACGAGAGTCCGCTTGCCAAAAGCCTTCCCTACCACGAGCATGCTAGCGATACTAGTTGCTGGGCCCGCCATCAACAGCACCAGCGCAGCCCCCGGCGTAATACCCTTTTCCACAAGCGCGAGCGCCAGCGGGATGGAGCCAGTCGCACAGGTGTACATCGGCATCGCAAGCAACAGCACAACCAACATGCAAAGCAGCGAGTATTCATGCAAGAACAAGAAGAAATCGTCCGGCACGAAGGCGGCAATCAAAGCACCGAGCAAAAGTCCGATAGTGAGCCACTTGCTCACGTCACCCACCATATTGACAAGCCCGTAACGGAAAGTCTCACCAATCTTCTGGGCAAACGAACGTTTTCCATGATCATCTTCTCCCTCACAGCCGCAGCATTCGCAATGTTCGTCGGAACAACCGCAGTGGTCATCATCGCAATGTTCGTGTTCGTGATGATGTTCATGATGATGTTCGTGCGTCCCGGCAGCCTCAGCGACCGAACCGTCTTTTTCGTTACGGGTTGCGAAATTCGTAAATACACCGCCAAGCATCGCCGTCACAAACGCTGCCACCGGCCTTAAAATTGCAAAGGGCCCGCCCAGCAAAGAATACGTTGCAAGAATCGAGTCCACACCCGTCGCAGGTGTCGAGATGAGGAAGCTTACGCTCGCGCCCTTGCTCGCCCCTTCCCTACGTAGCGCAATGGAGGTCGGGATTACTCCACAACTGCAAATCGGGAGCGGCACGCCGAACAGTGCAGCCCACAACACCGACTTGAAATTCGGCTTCGCAATTTTCGGGACGTACAAGTGGTTCGGCACCCACACATGCAAGATGCCCGCCAGCAAGAAGCCGAGCAGCAAAAACGGAGCCATTTCGGAAAACAGAGTAACGAACTGCCAGACAAATTTTTCAAGGATGTCAACAACAGCAGACATATTATTTACCCTTCTTGTGCAAAATGTGCGTAAGACCCGTATTGAAAATAAGGCCGATATGCTCGTCGTCGAGCGAATAGAAAATCTTGCGTCCATCGCGGCGCGGCTTCACGAGATTCGCCGTCCTGAGGATGCGGAGCTGGTGGCTCACCACCGACTGTTCCAAGTTCAACTTCTCGGCAATCTCGTTTACCGAGATTTCGCCCGAGAGCATGAGGTGAATAATGCGGATGCGCGTCGTATCGCCGAAGAACTTGAAGAACTCCGACAGTTCGAACAGGACATCCATCGAAATATCGCCATTTTTATTTTTAATACATGAACAATTATTCATGTATTCATATATAAAAACTTTGGGGGCATTTGTCAAGAGATTCTATAGAAAAAAAGTATTTTTTTAGAAAACAAGCCCTTTTCGTTACTTTTGATAAAGCCATTGAGCAAATAACATGCTATCTTTAAACAAGTATTGTAACACAAAGTGTTTCTAGTTTTTATGGAGAAACTATGAAAAGAGTCACTATAGCCGCATCTGCAATCCTTTTTGCGGCAACATGCGTTTTCGCCCAGCAAGAGGACACCACTGTTCAGCAGACAGCAACCCAGCAGACGACTGACCAACAAACAACAGTCCAACAGGCTCCAGTCCAGCAAACGACTGTCAAACAGACTGCCGCAGCCCCGCAAGATTCTGTTTCTGAAATCGACAAGACCACTGCCGAACAGCCGCCCAGAAAAGTCCGTAACGCCACTGCCGGCCTTGGAATCCGTGCCGATTACAATTTTGCCGACTACTGGGGAACCGACAACTTGAACGGAGCTGATGGCGAAGCAAGCGGATGGGGTTTCAACGTAGGCGTTATGGCTCGATTTGAAATCATTGATGTACTCTGGTTCACTCCGGAACTGCACTTTGAATATTTCAAGATGACACAAGACTACGACGAAATCAACATTCAGTTGAAACAGAGCAACCTAGCTCTCCCGTTATTGTTCAGAGCAGTCTTGCATCCGCGCGCCTTCTTCGAAGCGGGTCCGCAGATAAGCCTCAACCTCAGCTACGACCTGAAATATGATGCCGAAAAGGGCGACCTCCATGTCCCTGGTAGTGATATCGTTATAGAAAGGCCCACTGATTTTGACGACAAAATCGACCAGGCCACATTCGCATTCGGCGTTGCCATGGGATTAGGTTTCTTCATCATTCCCGACCGTTTGAGCGTCAACGCCCGCATCTATGTCGGTCTCACGGAACTCTATCCCGATGCCAAGAGCATTATTCTCTCCGAAGCAGAAAACGACGACCCAAGCATCATGGAAGGAACAAAGCTCCGCGCCATCAAGCTCGGTGCCAGTTTCTGGTTCATCTAATCGGTTTGCGATTAGCTAAATACAGCATACAAGAAAAGCCGTCTAACGACGGCCTTTTTTGTGTTTGAAATTTCGCAATTAGAAGTAGATGAATCCACCAAACTTGATGAAGATTCCCTCGCCATTGAAGATGGACTTGGTATCGGTAAAGAAGGAATCTCCGAGAGCAAATTCACAGGCAACCAGGTTATCGTACTGGAAACGCGTACCAATAGAAGCGTTAACCTTGTCCGACACGCTCTGCTTGATGGTGTAGTTCTCTCCGGACAAATCCTTGCCCCAAACATAGCGAATGACATTCCATTCGTAGTTTGCCTCGCCAAAGAACATCACGTACTTGTTCAGGAGAACTTCGCTCACGATGTTCGGTACAAGGGTCATTCCCAAATTGTACTCCGACGTTTTCACAACCCTACCTTGACTTTCGGATTCAATCGCATCGAAGATGGTGATGGGGAACGAGGTATTCAAGCCAAGATAGAGGTTCGCCCTGTCCGAACGCAAAGCCGGAGTGCCGTAGTTGAACAAGGGCACGACCGTCGTGCGGGAATCAACATCCTCGTTCACAACACGCTCACCCACTTCCATCTCGTTTTCGTGGCGTTCAAAGGCAACACCCGCAGACCAGAAGTGCTTTCTCGCCATAGGGCCGTCGGACACTATAAGAGAACCCTCCAGGTTGCGAAAGCGCTGTTCCTGCTTAGCACCATGCTTGGGATCAATATTCATCTCGTCGGCAAACGTTATCCAGTCGGCAGAAGCCGTAACGACGTAACCGCCCAAGACCTTGGACAACGTAAGGCCCCAATCATCCCCTGCATAGGAGCCCTTCTTTTTACCTTCGCCATCATCAATATCAATCTGACCGAGGCTCAGGCGCAAATCAGCAGCGAAGCCGTTTGTCGCATAACCCACAGTTGCTCGTCCAAGGCCACCGGACAAATCCATCGCACCGAAGAAATTGCCCAGCGAGACCACGCCCATTTCTCCGGAAGGTTCCACATAGACAAACTTCTGTCCGGCAAACTTGACAAGGCGGTTTTTCAGCAAGAGGTTGACATTGTCAGCCGCAGCCTCGTTTTCCACCATGTTGTACGCATTCCCGTGAACGACGGTAAACGGAGTTTTAGGAGGCATTCCCATATTTGCCGGTTCCACAGCGGGTTTCGCAGCTTCTTCAACAGGTTCTGCTTTGGGCGGTTCAGCAACCACAGCCACCTGCTGTGCGGAATCTTGCACAACGGGTTTTGCAGAATCGGCCACAGCAGGTTCAGCAGCCGGGGTCGCGCTTGCAACAGAATCCTGCGCAGGGGCCTGTTCCGCTTCCTGCACGGGAGCTTGTTCCGTCGCAGCCGCACTTTCCGACTGCTCTACTGGTTGCTGTTCAGCAGCCGGAGCGGATTGCTCTGGGGTATATTCGACCGGAGTCGAAACAACGGCGGCCTGATCCGTTGCCGGTTCGGCCTGCGTTTCAACGGGGGTTTCCTGCTGCGCAAAGGCGAGGGCAGAAGTTACAAATGTCAATGCAACTGCTTTTTTCAAGTTCATATGAGATTCTCCTATCAGTTACCTCTAAAATACATCATTTTGAGAAAATGTGACGACTTTATTTTTTTTGTGCACCCTTAACCACTATTTGCTATATTAAATATGATGAAAAAACTCGTTCACGACAAGAAAAAATGCCTCGCTTGTGCAGGTTGTGTGGGAATTTGTCCCAAAATGGCGCTTGACATGTATGGTCTGGAGCTACAGATTGACCACGAAAAATGCATACGTTGCGGTATCTGCACCAAGGCATGCCCTGTTGGGGCCCTAAAAATTACGGAGGTGAACGATGCTTGATTCCTGTTATGATGTCGTGATTATCGGTGCAGGGCCGGCCGGTTCCGTCGCGGCAAGGAACCTCGCACGCGAAGGTCACAAAGTCCTCCTGCTCGAAAAGCGAGAACGCATCGGCTACCCTGTCCGCTGTGGCGAAGCGAGCACCACACTTGCCGACCTGAAGACTTATGGGCCCATCGACGACAGCTGCATCGAGAGCATTATTAATGGGTTATATATTTATGGCCCCAACGGCGTGAATATCGAGGTCCCGAAACCGGGAACGGGAATCATGCTGAACCGCGAAATCTTTGACCCGTGGCTTGCCAAACTGGCCGAAGACGAAGGTGCACAGGTGGAGACTTGCGCACGGGCCACGTTCGTGGGAGACGTTCAAGGCAGCGAACGAATGGTCAGAGTCGCCCTCGGCAAAGGGAACGGAGACGGGACCGTTACCGAAACAGGAACACAGGAAATTTTTGCAAAGATGGTCATCGCGGCAGACGGCGTAGAGAGCCGCATAGGCCGCATGGTCGGGCTTGACTGCATGCAATACCCGGGCAAGACATGTACCGGAGTCGACATCCAGGTGCAGGGGATTCTGACAAAGCCGGACTACCTTACCTTCTGGCAGGGTCACGACTTCATCAACGATGGCTATATCTGGAGTTTTCCGAAGCAGAAGTCTAACGTGACAAACTTTGGTGCGGGGTTCCTCGCTAACGGGAAGCATGACGGGAACATCCTCGAAATCACGATGGAATGGCTCGAAAAGCTCTTCCCCGGAGCCAAGGTAAATTATACCGTCGGCGGGTTAATCCCCGTTTCGAGTGTACTCAAGGAATATACATTGGATCGGTTCGCCCTGGTGGGCGATGCCGCCCACCACACCAACCCGCTCACGGGTGGTGGCATCGCTGCCGCGATGCGGGCGGGCCGTTTCTGCGCCCAATACGTAAGCGATGGACTGGGCCGTGGAGTTCTTTCCAAGGAATTTCTGAAGCAATACGAAAAGCGTTGCTACAATCACTTTGGCAAGATGCACGATTTTGAACTCAAGTTTCGCAGATTCCTGCTCGCATTGAATCGCGACGACCAGATAGGGCTTTACAAGGTACTGCAAGGTTTCGCACTGGGCGGATACAAAAAAAGAGCCTTCCTCAAGACTCCCGTGCAAAGCGCGAAGTATCTGTATAAGTTCGTGAAGTTTAAGTAGAGCCTAGAGAATAGGGACTAAAGGCTAGTGAAAAGAATCACGCACTTCGTGCGTTAATAACAGACGGCGAAGCCGTGATATTTCTCCCTAGATCCTAGTCTCTAGCCCCTAATCCCTCAAAACAATTCTTCCACTTTCGTTTGCGCGAGCACTCTATTATATATTATCCTCTTCCCTTTCACGCCATCGGTTGCACATACGTGCTGCGTTGGCGGTTTAAGGAAAGATGCGACCAGATGTGCCGCGACCGTTTCGGCATGCACAGGGCGGAGACGCTCGGGAATCCACTCTGGATGCTTGCCAAAAATTTTCTGCATGAGTTCTTCGCCAAAACGCTTATCTTTATGCTTGCCCAGCAACAGTGACGGGCGGACCAGCGTAAGCGCTTCAAAGTTCATCATGGTCAAGCCCTCTTCGAGCATTCCCTTGAGACGATTGTAGAAGAAAGGCGATTCGGTGTTAGCCCCCTGCGCGCTCACACACAAAAAATGCTTTGCGCCTGCCTTTTTTGCGATGGCCGCAAGCGAAAGCGGGAGTCTCACATCGATTCTCTCCTGCGCGGGTTTGCTCCCCGCCTGTTTCCGGGTCGTTCCCAAGCAACAAAAGGTCGCATCGGCCCCTGCAAATTTTTCGCGCAACTTATGCAGTTCAGCATTGTCGGCATCAGGAGACTTGCTTATAACTTGTTCGAAATCAACCTCATCAAAATCCACTTTTGATGCACCATCCAGAATGCCAAATTCCGAAAATGCAGGTTCACTGCGAACCGGACAATACACGCGCTCCACCTGGGGCAAACGCACCAGCAACTTGAGCACATTTCGGCCCACCAGACCTGTCGAACCGAAAAGCAGAACTTTCATTAAACGGACTCGTCTATTTCGTCCCTGATGACCATCCAACCCACTTCGGCACCACGGACCGGAAGTACCGTCACGGCACCCGCTTCATCGATAATCACGGCGATTCCCGACAGGTAGTTCACCCAACGATTCGGGTCTTCGTAAATTCTCAAATTGATGGTTCTGTTCGAGACAAAGACGATAAGCGGTTCAACCAACATGTCGTGGCTCACGAGAATGCTCACACGTTTCCAACTGGGCATGTTGGCAACAATGACTTCGTTTACAAACTGGTTTCCGCGTTCAAACAAATCATAGAAATAAGCCGGAATGATTGATGCAACCATCGCATTCGTATAGGGGACGCCATAAGCATACTGTGCGATGTATCTCGGGTTGCCACCTCTTTCGGATACAAGCGCATCCAAGGTATCACTGGGCACCGTCAAGAAATAATCCCCATTAATGCCATCCCACGTCACGACATTCACATCAGTCTCTCCACGGCCTGTGGCAATCTGCTTGCAGGTTTCACGAGTGCGTAAAAAATCCGTCGCCGAATAGTAGAACGATTCTTCGCCCACAAGTTTTGCGCCAAGCGCTTGCGCCATTTGAATTCCGATCGGAGTCAACTGCGATTCCGTACCCGTATTTTTCTTTTCGCGTTTGGAATGGCGAATCACGAAGGCAATCTTACTCGTTTGGGGAACTGCCTTATAGACATCACCCATATCGTAGAAGCCATCCTCATCAGGTGCAATCGCAAGCGCACCCGGGGTCGTTGCAAAAGTAAAGGTGCCATTTGCTGGAGGAGCGATGGCTGAACTCGTCGGATCAACAGCATCCGGTGAACTCACCGGATTCGTGCCAGCATCTGGAAGAGAGCCCGAAGAACTCGTTGGATCTTGCTGAATAGCAGAGCTGCCCGGAACAGGAGAAGGAGTCGGAGCAGAAGTACTGGACGAGTCATCGCCACAACCGACGAAAGTAAGCGCCAGGGCGAGGCCAAAAGCGCAACACAGAGAAAAAACTTTAAGACTTTTTAAGGTACGCATACGAACAATTTAGTTTTTTGCCCCGAAAAACAAGCGTAAAAGTATATTTAATCACATAAATAGGTGAAACAGGCCAAATTTTCCCACATTCGTGCGTAAATATTTCTAAACTTGAAGGCGGGATAAACATTTAACCAATAGGTGTATCATGGCCAAAGCGAATAAAGCAAAAGACATTCCGGTTCTCGGTACAGATGCCGACGCATTCCGCCAGGCTTTTACCGACCACATCCACCACACCCTTGCACGCAGCAATTTCACGGTGACCGACCACGAAAAGTTCCTCGCCGTCGCCTACGCTGTACGCGACCGACTCGTCGACCGCTGGATCAAGACGCAGAACACGTACTACGAAAAAGACGTGAAGCGCGTCTACTACCTCTCCCTCGAATTCCTCATCGGCCGTACGCTCGGCAACTCCGTGCTGAACCTTGACGTCGAAAAGGCCGTCGTCGAAGCCCTCGACGAAATCGGCATGACGCTTGAAGAACTCCGCGAACAGGAAGTGGACGCGGGCCTCGGCAACGGCGGCTTGGGCCGCTTGGCCGCCTGCTTCTTGGATTCCATGGCAACGCTCGAACTCCCGGCCACCGGTATGGGCATCCGCTACGAATACGGCATGTTCAGCCAAAAGATTGTGAACGGCGAACAAGAAGAACAGCCGGACAACTGGCTGCGCCTCCCCAACCCCTGGGAAATCGCCCGCCCGGCAAACGCCATCAAGGTCCCGTTCGGTGGCTACGTGGTCAGCTGGATCGACGACAACGGCAAGCTCCACAACCGCTGGGAAACCAAGGATTTCGTGCTGGCATTGCCCTACGACACCCCGATTCCGGGCTACAAGAACAACACCGTGAACAACCTGCGCCTCTGGAGCGCGAAGTCCACCGACGACTTCGGCCTCAGCTACTTCAACAACGGTGACTACATCGCCGCCGTGCAGGACATGGAACTTTCCGAAACGATTTCGAAGGTTCTGTACCCGAACGACTCCTCCATGAACGGTAAGGAACTGCGCCTCAAGCAGCAGTACTTCCTCTGCTCCGCTTCTTTGCAGGATATCATCAAGCGCTTCAAGAAGCTCCACAACAACGACTGGAAGCTTTTCCCGGAAAAGGTCGCTATCCAGCTGAACGACACGCACCCGGCTATTTCCATCGCCGAAATGATGCGCATCCTCCTCGACATCGAAAATCTCGAATGGGACGAAGCTTGGGACATCGTGACGCACACATTCGCCTACACGAACCACACGCTCATGCCGGAAGCTCTTGAAAAGTGGCCGGTCAGCTTGTTCGAAAAGCTTTTGCCGCGTCACCTCCAGATTATTTACGAAATCAACGCTCGTTTCCTCCGCATGGTCTCCATGAAGTGGCCTGGCGACAACGACCGTCTCGCCCGCATGAGCCTTATCGAAGAAGGCGGCTGCAAGATGGTCCGCATGGCTTACCTCTCCATCGTGGGTTCGTTCGCCGTGAACGGTGTGGCAGCACTCCACTCCGACCTCCTGAAGACCACGCTCTTCAAGGACTTCTACGAACTGTGGCCTGAAAAGTTCAACAACAAGACGAACGGCGTGACGCCGCGTCGCTGGGTCCGCAAGGCTAACCCGGCCATGTCCGAGCTCATCTCTTCCAAGATTGGCGAATCCTGGGTCAAGGATTTGGACGACCTCAGGAAACTCGAACCGTTCGCAAAGGACGCCGAATTCCAAAAGGCATTCATGGCTGTCAAGAAGCAGAACAAGGAACGCCTCGCCAAGTACCTCAAGGAAACGCAGGGCGTGGAAGTTGACACCAACACGTTCTTCGACGTGCAGGTGAAGCGCATCCACGAATACAAGCGCCAGCTCTTGAACATCTTGCATGCCATCCACCTGTACATCCAGCTCAAGGACGGCAAGGAAATCCTGCCGCGCACCATCATGATCGGTGGTAAGGCCGCTCCGGGTTACTGGATGGCCAAGCAGATTATCCGCCTCGCAAACGCCGTCGCCGCCATCATCGACGCCGACCCGGTCTGCAAGGGCAAGCTCAAGATGGTGTTCCTCGAGAACTACCGCGTCTCCTTCGCCGAGAAGATCATCCCGGCAGCAGACCTCTCCGAACAGATTTCTACCGCGGGCACCGAAGCCTCGGGTACCGGCAACATGAAGTTCGCCCTGAACGGCGCGCTCACCATCGGTACGCTTGACGGCGCCAACGTAGAAATGAAGGAAGAAGTCGGCGACGAGAACATCTTCATCTTCGGTCTCACCGTCGAAGAAGTCACCGACTTGCTCGCCAAGGGCTACCGTCCGCGCGACTTCTACGAGAAGGACGACGATCTGCGCCGCGTGATTGACCTCA
>CAMJHM010000050.1 GCA_946405515.1 uncultured Fibrobacter sp.
ATTGAACGTCGTGGTTCTAAAAAGACTGGCGGCTATTGGGTGAAAAAGACCCCTATGTCCACAAGCTGGTAATAAACATCGGGCTTGCGTCGTCGGCCTTCTTGAAGCCGCAATGCTCGTAGAAGGCGAGTTCTTCGTTGTAGGCGACCACGACGATGCGGAGGTAATCCTTGTATTTTTCGTGCACCTTGTCGACGAGGACTTTGCCGATGCCCTTGCCCTGATATTCGGGGCGCACGAGCAGGTAATGCACGTAGGCGTTCATGATACCGTCGTCCATCGCGCAAATCATGCCGACGAGTTTGTCGCCGTCCCAGGCCGAGATGACGGTCTTGAAATTCTTCATCGCGACGACGAGTTTGTCGGGGAAATGCCCCGAGGACCATTCGACGGAGAGGAAGAGGTCCTTTAAATCTTGTTCAGAAAATTCGTGGGTGTTTTTGTATTCAATGGTCATAATTATGCTGGAGATTGCTTCGTTCCCTTACAGGGAACTCGCAATGACAAATGAAGAATTGGGTTTGACAAAAAGGGGAACTCGCAATGACAAATGAAGAAGTGTGGGTGTCAAAAAGGGAACTCGTAATAACAATGGGTTGGCGGGGATGACAAAAAAGCGGGGATGATAAGTAGTGAGGCGGGCATGACAAATCGGGGTTATTCCTTCCTGCGGTAAACGTTCGCGAGTATCGCGCCGGAGATGTTGTGCCATACGGAGAATATGGCGCCGGGGACGGTTGCCATGGCAAGTGACGAGAATGCAGTCGCTGCAAGGCTTGTCGCAAGTCCGGAATTTTGCATGCCGATCTCAATGGAAAGCGCCTTCGTCTTGGGCGTCGAGAATTTTAGCAACTTGCCGAGACCAAAACCGCAGCCGTAGCCGAGCAGGTTATGGAGAATCACCACGGCAAACACGATCGCGCCCGTGGAGAGAATCTTTGCCGCATTGTGCGAAACGACTGCGGCCACAATCATCGCAATCGCAATTACCGAGACGAGCGGTAAGACCTTCACGGCGCGGGCGGTCCACTTGCCAAAGAACTTGTTGATGACAAACCCGAGCGCAATCGGCACAATCACGACCTTCACGATAGAAAGGAACATCGCCATCACATCCACGTTCACAGTTGTGCGCAAAAGCAGGTAGGTAATCGCCGGCGTCAGCACAGGCGCGAGTAACGTGTTTACGCTGGTCATTCCAACAGAAAGTGCCACGTCACCTTTCGAAAGGTAAGTGATGACATTACTAGAAGTTCCGCCCGGGCAAGTGCCTACGAGAACCACGCCCGCCATCAGCGCTGCGTCAAGCCCGAAAATCTTGGAAAGTACGAACGCAAGTGCAGGCATCACGATGAACTGCGCAGCACACCCGATAGTAATTTCTTTCGGCCGAGCAAATACAAGGGCAAAGTCGCTCAGCTTGAGTGTAAGGCCCATACCGAACATCACGACCATCAGTAGGTAATTCACCCACGAAAGCTCTATCCAGAGCGTTGATTTCGGGACAAACAGCGAGAGCGCCGCGATGGCCAAAACGACTACAGCCATCCACTTTCCCACAAATTCACTAATCTTTTCTAGAATGTACATTAAGTTATCTCCTAATGATAATTCCAAGTGTTTATGGCCTTTCCTTTCAAATCTGTAAAGTGTATGCTTTAATATAGAATAAGTACAATGCGATATTATGTACATTCCTCCCCCATCTTGACAAGTTTGAGATGACGCCCGGCACCCAAATTTCGCGTATTTCATTGTATTCAAAGCCCATGACGGCTTAATTAGACACTCTTTTTGATTTTTTCCCATGAAAAAGGTATATTCTATATTGAATATAAAGGATAAATGTTATGCTAAAAAAATGGATCCTATTCGCTTCGATACTGGCATGTGCAGCTTTTGCTGCAGAACTTGGAACGGCCGAAAATCCGCTGACAATTGACAGCGAAGATGATTTGGCGCTATTGCGGGATGCAGTGAATGCCGGAAGCGGCACCTTTAAGGGAGCCGATGTTTCTGCCGGGGCTGCGGGTCTTTATTTTAAATTAAGCCAGGATTTGGACTTGAGTTCCCTTTGTGGCGAAAATGTTGGGAGCTGGGCTCCAATTGGCACTTATGAGCATCCGTTCAAAGGAAACTTTGACGGCAATGGGAAAACAATAGATTACCTCTACATCAATGAGCCCTCTCCAGCTCAAGGAGATGTTTCTATCGGTGCGTCCGGTTTATTCGGAGTCGTTTATAATAATGATGCCATACCAGTTGAAATAACGAATTTGACGATAGGCGAAAATTCCAAAATCAGTTCGGACCGTAATGGGTACGTGGGTTCTGTTGTTGGAGAGGCTGTTGAAAATGTGATAATATCTAACTGTAAGAATAAAGGAAGTGTAACTGGTAAGGGTTATGTGGGTGGCATTGTTGGATTTGTAATAAATGCATCTTATCCGGATGGCGGAGGCATCAAGAATTGCACGAACGAAGGATATGTGAATTCAGTAGGTAATGGAGGTGGGATTATTGGCATCGCAAGCGGGGCCATGGTAAAAATCGACAGCTGTACAAATTTCGGCATTGTTGCAGCCTCCGATACTGCGGCAGGAATTGTCGCTGGCATTCAGTCTTCATCAGCACAATCCGCCAAATTAAGCAACCTAATTAATAAGGGATACGTGACTTCTGGCAAAATCACTGGAGGTATCGTCGGCTTTGCCGGGGACGCAGAATTCAGTATTGAGAATTCATTTAATTCTGGATACGTCCAGGCGTCTTCTAGTGCAGGCGGCATCGTGGGACAATTACACTGGATGGGCGAACAGAACATATCAAAATGTGTAAATACCGGAAGTATTTTTGCACCCGATTTTGCAGGCGGTATTATTGGCCGTCAACTTAAAAACGAGAATAATCTCTATGGGACGATTTCTCAGACTCTCAACGTAGGTACTATTTCTGCTTCACTTTATGCAGGCGGCATTGTCGGGTATAGCGACAATATTAATCTATACGCCAACAACAACATGAATGCGGGCATTGTTTATGCTGGCCGCGCAGGCGGCTTTAGCGGAAAAATCAGCGGCGACGCATCAATTAGAGACATCTCGGCAAATTTAAGCGTCGGTACTCCCGACTCATTTGCCATTTACGATAGTTTGAACTATATCGAATATTCCGAGACACTGCTCTCACAGAACACAAAAAACGCTTATAGAACAGACAGCCTGATTACGGGCAATGTTCTTGAATCGTTGGGCGATTCCCTCTGGATCTATAAAGAAGGTTACTATCCGCAAATCAAAGCCCTTGCAGAAAGCCCTATAAAAGAAATTCGTGATGCGCAGGCTATCGCATCTACTCCGATTTTCTTTGCGACTAATGACAAGGCCTCGTCTGTAACGGATACCATTCGCTTTTTACTCAAGGATGCCTCCGGGAATGACGTAAGCGCAAACGCTGCATTTGGCAATATGGTTTTTATCAATGATTCTATGGCTACTCCCTATTCTTTGGACGAAGACACCTTGTACATTTCAAATGAAAACGCCGTGAAGAAGATTGTCGTGAACGTGGTTTCACTAGGGAGCCGCGGAACTGTAGAAGATCCGCTTACAATATCCTCGGTAGAGGAACTGTTGCAGTTCAGGAATGCCCTTGCCAATGCAAGTACATATAAAGGAGTTCGGCTAGACGAGAATGGAGCACGCCTCGCCTTCAAGGTTACGAATGACTTGGACTTGAGTTCTGTTTGTGGCCCGACAAAAGGCAACTGGACTCCAATTAAAGGGTTCAAAGGCAAATTCAACGGAGCCAATCATAAAATTTCAAACCTTTACTTTAACGACACCACTGGGAATTCCGAAGGAAGTCTGTTCTCGGTAGTCTCAGCTACCAATGGTGATACGGTAATCATTGAAAATCTTTTCCTTGAAAATGTGAACATTCGTACTGGTGGCCAAAGCACAGCCGTAGCTCTGTCTTCCCATATTAGTGGAAATGTGGCGATATTCCGTAACATTTCTGTGAACGGGACAATCCAGGGCAAGAGCCATACCGCAGGTATATTAGGAACTGTGGGTCCCTCCTATTTATATTTGCAGGACAATACAGTTGAAGGAACCTTGATTGCGGAAGAAACCAATGGAGTGTCGGCTAGCGTGGGCGGCATTGCTGCTGTACTATTTTCGGGCGTTGCCACCGTCTCCGGTAACACAAACCGCGCCAAAATAACGTCGGCGGTTCAAAATGCCGGTGGTATTGTCGGAAGCGTGGTGACAAATTCCTTTATCGAAAACAATACCAACGAAGGCACCATAGAAGGAAGCGATGGCTATTTTGTTGGAGGACTTTTCGGAGTCGTCACGAGTAACTCAAAGTTTGTAAACAACCATAACAAGGGAAAGGTCAGCTTCGAAGGCGGCGAAGCGTTTGTTGGCGGTGTTGCCGGTTTGCTTTACGCTTATTCAACAGATGAAGTTCTTAAAAATGTTTCTAACGAGGGGGCCATCGATGTCAAATGCGAAAAGGGCTTTGACAACGATGTCGGCGGCTTGTTTGGACGATATTCCTATGGGCATGCATCTGAACTTGTGAACAAGGGAAACATCAACGTACAATCGAACTGCTATGATATTAGAATTGGCGGCATTATTTCAAATTATATAGACATCTATAATCTAGATTCGTTGGAACTTGTATCGGTCACCAACGAAGGCGAAATCAAACTTGAAGCCGACACCGTAAATGCAACGGCCTATATTGCCGGTATTTTCGCTGATGACTCAAGCATGAAAATAAATGTCGTAGATGCGACGAATACAGGAAGCATATCAGTGAACATTCCCAATGGAGAGAGTTCCTATGTTGGAGGAATTGTGTCGTTTGCAAATACGGCGCATATGGAATCCTGCGTCAATCGCGGCGAAATAAGAGTCCATGGCGGAAGCGTTTTTGTAGGCGGAATTGCTGGTTTGTCCAACACTATTCAGGATACATCCGTAACAATTGACAAATGCGGAAACGAAGCTGATATCTACGCATCAAAGACGGCTAACTATTCAAAAAATCTGTACATGGGCGGCCTTGTTGGATTAAGTACAGTGCTGAGGATGGACAACTCCTACAATTCAGGGCACATTCACGCTGGTTATGGAATGGACACGCCACAGGATTCAAGCATAACCGTCTATTCCGACTATGTTGGCGGGCTTGTAGGGTATATTTCAACGGCAGATGGAACAAGGCTTAAATCCCGAATGGACAACTCCGTCAATATAGGAGATATCTATTATGAAACGACATCCTTGTCGGCAAACCATGTGGGAATCGGAGGTGTGATTGGCCTTATGCACAATCACGAACTGACGCTGGAAAACGTGGCTAATTATGGCTCAATCTATACAGAAGCTTCGCATCCGACGCTTTGGCTGGGCGGAGTCATCGGTTTCTCCGGCGATACGCTAATCATGAAGAATGCCATAAACGGAGGTTCTGTCGTAGTCGATGGTGATGCAGAGAATATGAAATACGGGAGCATTGTCGGGAGCCCTCTTGGACAAACCACGTCCTATGCAATTAGCTCCGCCTTGGCCCACGGCAGTTTCTTTGGCAAGAATGCCGAGCGTTATTTTGCAGATGCTTGGGACAGCGTGGTGGTTGACGATCAATGGGAAATCCTTGACACGAACGATGCTTTCGCTAAACTCCATACGGCTGATTTGATTGCAGACTCCTTGCCCGCCATGCTGGATTCCGCAAATTGGGTTGCAGTCAAGGGATATTATCCACAGTTGAAAGCCCTCACACAATCACCGGTAACCGCCATTCGCAAGATTAGCGCTCTCGGCGCAACGCCTGTTTATTTGGCATCGTCGGATAGTGATTATGTGCATGCCAACTCAATTGATAACGCATTCGTTGTTGCACTGAAGGACGCTCTAGGCCAAAGCGTGACCTGGACATCAAATGTGCCGCAGGTTTCATTGAATGCGGACACGGTGTCGTTTAAAGCATTGAACAACGATACGATGGCAGTCCTGACCGTTAAATCGGGCGATTTCGCAAAATCGGTTTGGGTACACATGATTGCCATAGAGAAAGCGGATTTGGATTTCTCGAAGGTAGTCTGGAATTACACTTCGCCGTTCACGTATGATGGAAAAACGAAGTCTGTCGCTCTGGAAGGGCTCCCCGAACAGGTGACGGTGACTTATCACAATGCTTCGGAAAAAATTCCAGGAACATACATTGCCTATGTAACATTGCAGTATGACTCGACCCTATACAATGCCCCCAAATTCAAAGACAGTTTGGAATGGACAATTAACAAAGACACGTTAAATCTTGCGAAGGTCAAATGGAACAAAAAAACCGAATACAAATATGATCATACGAAGCATTCTGTAAAACTTGAAAATGTTCCCAAACAGATTGCCGTTGATTACATTGATGCAACACACGAAAAGCCGGGAGAGTACTACGCAAAAGCAATTCTCCACTACGATACAACCTTGTACATAATCAAGAACTACAAGGATTCTGTACTTGTCTGGAAGATTGTGGAACCGACCAAAATCATCGCCGCAATCCCTGCATCGAACCGTGTGAACTTGGTTTATCTAGGAGCAGGGACTTGGTCCGTGATGTTCCCGCAGGCAGTCCCCGCCAATGCGAAAGTCTCCGTCATCGGCATCGACGGTAAACGCATTGCGGTAAAGGCTTTGCGTAGCGAGCACAACATTGAATTGCAGGATATGCCGACAAATGGCATTGCCATTGTCCATGTGACTTATCCGGGAATGTCCCGAACATTCAAGGTAAACCTTCGCTAAACCGATTTGAGCGGATTCCGCTCAAATCTCTATGAAATCTTCGTTACCCGTAATAAAGGCCTTGAGACGCTCCAAAGTGCGCTCAAGGTCATTTTTGATAGAGCATTCCCAAACCGTTGCAACACGGTAACCCAGCAGCGACAATTTCCAATTCGTCTTGATATCGCGAACAGCGTTGTTTGTGAATTTTTCGCTCCAAAAATCAGAATTGCTTTTAGGGCGACTCGTAAACTTACAGCCGTGCTGGTGCCAGAAGCATCCGTTGACAAAAATCACGACATCATATTTGCAAACAAACAAATCCGGTGAACCCGGCAAATCATGGCGATGGAGTCTATAACGAAATCCGGCACGGAACAATTCTCGGCGAACCGCCATTTCGGGCCTCGTATTTTCCGAATGCACCGCCTGCATCATCTGCGAGCGGTTCATAGGAGTACGATTTTTTGAACGCCGTCTCATTGATTTTTAGTTTAACACAAATCCATTTTTAGTCCATAATGCAATGGATAAGGTAAGCGTCTTCTTTTTGAATATTGGTCTTGTACTGAATATTGAACGTGGTATCGATGCTAACTACAGTGGCATCTTCTTCGCCTGACACCCAGTAATAAAGGATTTTATTATCCCTGAGTCCAGATCTCGGATCATTGCCTTTGGGATACAGATCCATATCGATGTAGCCTAGCCTCCTAAGGCCCAAACCATACAAATCATATCCACTAAAGGAATATGCAAAATCTCCCGGAGCAATCAAAGCACGGATCCCATAACTTGGAGCTATACTATCCGCAAAACTGAATAGCGTTTTCCATTCTGCCTTAGACGGGATGTGGAACCCATTGGGGCAAAGATTTGAACCGCTATTGATTGCATCTTCCCATGTATAGTAGTTTGTTTCGTCAAAATCCGGGGTTGGCGAAGCGTGCCGGCCACTGTTGCTATAAGCAGTCGATATCCAATATTCCAGATTCCGATTCAACCATTTCTGCGTCCCCAATGTAACAATACCATATACCTGCGAATCACGTCCGTCAGTTATGCTGTCTCGGATTATCGCCTTCCATTCAGGATCTTTACATACGCAGGTATCGAGACCATTATACATCTTTTCTCCATTACGGGACTTATTACATTCTCCCATGTAGTCAAGTATTGTCCCCTCGCGCCAGATTTTTTTATTCTTATCGGCACTATCAACGCTGCATATATATACGACATTGTCGTATAATTCCGCCTTGTTCAGGATTGACGTTCTGCAATAATCTCCCAGCGCAGAATCAATCGAAGTCAAGGGGAACCAATTCCCTTTTTTGTTGTATGCAGTTGTATCGCAAACATATTCTATTCCGTTGAATACTTTCGTCGTACCTTCGGATGTTGCGCAATAAGGGAGGACATCGGACTGTTCCGCCGGTTCCCATGTTCCAAAATTACATTTGTACGAAACACCGTCTATTTCCGTTGTGAAGGTCTGTTTATTAGGACAATACCCCATACGTTCTTCTTCTTCGGTTGCCTTTGACCATTCGAATTGATTACTGTATTTGCAGAAGTAAGTGACACCCTTGTACTCACTTTTGTCGGTATAGTTCTCTTTCGTACAATTGCCCAATGCAGAGTCCAGAGCGTCAAGAGGATCCCAAGCATAGTCCGTGCATACATAAGCGTTCGGGCCGTATTTGCGGATAGTGCCGTTGTTGTCCGTTTGGCAAACCCCTAGGATCTCGTCCGAGTCTTTTTCTAACCAGTAGCCGTTTTTGCAGACATATAAATATCCGCGGTCGTCCTCGCGTACGGAATCCTGCATCTTCTCGGTGCATCCGCCAAAGTCCAGCTCTATCTGCTGGCTTGTTACCCAATTTTTACCATGGCAGGTGACGAATCCATCTTCGTACTCTTTTATTTCGCCCTGGCGTTTCGCGGTGCAATCTCCGAGAATATCGTCGATTGTTGTTAGATTCCAAGTACTACTGTGGCAGGTGTAGGACATTCCCTTGAACATTCCTGATTCGCCCCTGTTCGTCGAGTCGCATTTTCCGAGGACATCGCTGACTGACGCGTTTTTCCAGAATTCACCATCGCAAATATAGTAGGACACGGAGTCCGTATTGCCGACTTCCCCTTCACGCTTGGAATAGCATAGGCCGAGTTCCGTTGCGGGGAACGCCAGCTTGACAAGGCCGCTATCGGTACAGGCGTAGCGGAAACTATTCACGATGAATTCTTCGTAGAGGTTCTTCTTGGTACATTCGACACCGGATTCCTTGGGCGTGGTCCATCTCCAATGCCCGTTTTTGCAGATGAACACCAATTCGTTTATCACGTACTTTTCGCCTTCCTCGGCTGCGCCGCAGGGGCCCGTGGCCTTGGAACTTTCCCATTCGCCGTTGTCGCAAGTAAAGTCGGCATCGCTGTTGGCGACATAAATCGTGGGATAGTTGTAAAAGCGCTGTTTCTTGCATTCGGGCAGGTCCGTCTCGTTTTCGACGATGGTACGGTACTTGATGCAAAGCAAGGAATAGAACCCGTTGCCCCTTGCCATTGTCGGCGAGAAACGTCCTGACGTATCGATTACTACGGCACTATCACCGTAGGCCAAGTACTGGGCCGATTCTCCGATACCGCTGCATTCCAGCGAATCGTTCTTGAAGCAAGTCCCTGCGTAGGCAAATGCGCTCGAGTCCTGCTGCTTGATGAATCTTAAGTCGGATACTGTAGGAATCTTGTACCCTTCCGGGCATGCGTTCTCGGCGTTATTATTCATGTAGAGCCGGCCATACGGCTTGCAGTTCGCATCATTGTAAGCGTAGCAGGTGCTCTTGACCGACAGGTCTTTTACATTGACGTTCTCGGTCGTCCAAGTGAATATCCCGAGCGTGCGCGTCTTGTAAGTCGCCCCATTATTCGTATCCACAACGACACCATCTTCGGGCTTGTCCGAGAGGCGCATGTCCTTGGCCTCGTCGTCGACGACCGTCTTCGCCTTCTTGGAGCCCTTGGAACTGGAGGAACCGGCTCCTGAACTTGAATCAGCCTCGCTATCCGCAGGCTTGGTAGAGCTGCTCGAGTCGTCACCGCAGGCGGAGAACGCGAGAAGCATCGCCATCATCAAAAATATCTTCACCATACCAACCGTCCTCATTACTTGATGCACCTTACGCCGATTGCAAGAATCTTGGCGTTGACATATTGCGCGGAACTATCCGGCTTGAAATCGGCTCCGAATTCAAAGGCTTTTCCGCTTGTATTCCAGAAATAAGCGCCAGTCGTTGTGTGGGACTGCGTTGTCATCGGGTCGGCGCCGTTCTGCATGTACGATTCGTAGAAGCCCGTCGGTGTAATGTTCAGGCCGTAAAGGTCGTCGTCTCCCATGTCGATGCTCCAGCCGCTTCCGTAATAGCTGTACTTGTTGCCGATGGAGTCCAGGAACGCTGTCGTGGAATTCCATTCGGCGTAGGTGGGCAGCCGCCAGCCGGAAGGACATGCCTTCTGGGCGGAAGTCCAAGCATAGAGTCTTCCGTTGCTGCAGTTGCTCGCACTCCCGATGCACCAACTCGAATCCGTGGAGTAAGCCAGGTTCTCGACCATCCAAGAAACGCCATCCACGGTCAGCACTCTGTATTTCTTGCTATCGCGGGAGTCGGTCAACGTCTCGGTGGTGATGCCAGTCCATTTCCCGCCGGTACACTTGCTCTGGTTGAAGCCGTTGTACATCACCTTTCCTTCGGAAGCCGTGTTGCAGTCCCGCATGTATTCGCGGATGGTGACCTCCCTCCATATAAAGACGGGTCGGTACGCAGTTTTGTTGCTGTCGCACATGTAATAGGAATTGTTGAAGAACAGGGTGTCGTGCTGCATGGTCTTTCTGCAGTACCCCTTCACGGTATCGATGTCTTCTAAGGCGTACCACTTCATCCACAGCAGATTATCGGGATCGCAGCCGTAAAGCTTGTCCCGGACACGGCCCGTTCTGACTCGGTCGCTACTGCAGGACCCGTAGACTTCGTCAGGGGTCGTTAGCGCGGTCCACGAACCATTGTTGCAACGGTACCACCAGCTAGGTTCTGTCTCCCGGAAGTACGAGGTGTCGGTCGCGCAGGGGCCCAGGTCCCATAGTTCCTCGCTTATCTTTTCCCATTTCAAGCTAGTGCAGTTGCAATTGTAATAGTCGCCGCCATCTTGGATCCGGGCTTCACAGTTATCGGCCTTACATATCCCGTGATTTTTTTCGATCTTGGTGATTACAGACCAGCCGTTCGGACGGCAAATATATTCTTCCCCCTTGTATGTGCCGGTTTGGTACTCGTTCTTCGTGGAGCACTCTCCCAGGTGCTGCTCCTTCGAGGCCAGCTTCCAACCCATCTTGCAAACGTAGGCGGAATCACCATACCACCTTACTTCATCTTCGTTGTCACTATTGCAAATGCCAATTTTCGTGTCAAACTCAGGTATCATGACCCAGATATTTTTTTTGCAATAGAAATAGAGCGTTCTGTTGTTTTCGAATGTAGAATCTATCTTCCCATTTATTGCAGGGGTGCAGAAACCACGGGCGGAATCCACATGCTGGAATTGTTTCCAGTTGTCGTTTATGCAGTAATATTGTTGCTTCTCGAATTCCACTGTTTCGTACGCACGGGTGCTGTCACAATTTCCATAGACTTTCACTATTTTTGCCGGGTACCAGCTAGCAGAGCCGTTGCAGTAATAGAATTTCCCGTCACTGTCCTTGACGATAGAGTCTTTGTTCGGTTTATCGCATATTTTGCCGAGCTCTTTTTCTCGGTCGCTCAATGTGCGCCAAGTTTCACCCGTGCAGTAACGGGTTTCGCCCCCGTATTTCGCTTTCTTTCCGTGCGTGGTGGAGTCGCAAACTCCGATAATGTCTTCCATGTATGCGATGCGCCATTCGTTCTTGTCGCAGATATAGGCTCTGGCGTTTGCCGAATCGATCTTGCCCTGCCTTTTCGGGTTGCATACAGCGCCCAGTTGATTTTCCAACCGAGTGTACGTATCCCATTTCCGGTTGCGGCAGACGAACGATGTGTCGTTGAACTCGACCTCCTCGAAGGACCTTGAGTTGTCGCAGAAGCCCACATAGTCGGTCATCACGGCCTTGCGCCAGCCGGTCGAGTCACAGAAATATCCCTCGTACACGTCGACCGAGTCGAGTTCCTTCTTGTCGTAGCCCTTCGTTTTTAGGGTGTCGATGGTGCCAACTAGGTCGTCGCGGCAGTAGCCGAGTTTTTCCTCGATTTTCGAGAAGTGCCTCCAAGAACTGTCTTCGCAGATATAGTGTTCGCCGTTGAACAGGAGCGTCGTGAAGTCGTTCTTGTCGTCACAGACCTCGCGGGATTCCCAGATGCTTGCGACCTGCCAGTTTTCATCCTTACAAATATACAGGGTGTCATCGACCATTACCGCAGTTCTATCAACTACGTGGGCACAGCTGTCGTTAAAATCGTCTTCCCAACGATTTCCAAGGCAGCGGTAATTAGATTTTTGGTCAACCACGAAATAAGGACCTAAAGTTTCCTTGGCAACGGAATCACATTTAGGCAAATCGTTCTTGGTCGCAACAATATAAGTATAGGCAACGCAGCGCAGCTGATAAAGGCCATACTTAACGGTATCTTCGAATGCCGGGCTCATTGAACCAGGTCTGAAAACCGCAATTCCGTCCGTGGTTAGATACTTGCCCACTTCATCCTTTTTTTTGCATTCTATCGAACCAATTTTATCAACGCAATAGCCACCGTATGTTATCTCCATTGCATCAATTACTTCTGAATGCTTCGCGCTAAACTTGCTAAGCCAACTCCAGTCATTCTTTGAGGGGACGTTGAACCCGGCGGGGCACGCCGTACCGGCTTCTTCCGGCTGGTAATGCCGGCCATAAACGTCACAGTTGCTATTGACTTCGTCATAGCACACGCTGTAGGTACCCCAGCCTTTCCGGTTCATGTTCTGGGTCAGCCAGATATACCCACCCACTTGGATTACGTTAAGAGAATCTCCCGTTCGGTTGTCCTGTACTTTTCCCCAAATCACCGGGGCATCCGCAGCCTTGGCATCGACACTGATGACTTTGGACGAATCGCCTTCCGAGGATTCCTCGCTTTCGGAATGGGATGCAGAACTTGAATCGGAATCTGAACCGCACGCTGTCAGGCAAATGCACCATACAGCCAAAAAGAGTAACATCTTAAAAAAGACGCCCATGCTTTCCTCGCTACGAAATTAGCCCCCCTGCAGGCTACCATTTACAATGTAGAAAACATTTCTGTTTTGTCTATAAAAAAAGCGGCCGATTCTTTAGGCCGCTAATTTTTACGTGAGACTTTATGCTATGTAAGTTTTTTTTAAGATTGTTTTTGTCCAGATTGTTATGGTTTTAGCAGGTCAGGCCTTCGCCGCACGGCGTGCAGGAGGCATTGTTCCCGCAGTCGTTCAGTTCTTCGACTTCCCGGATTTCATGGACGTTCTTGTTGTCGTCGTACTTGATGTATTTTGCGTTGACGAACTTGTCGCTGAGGGTGAACGTGATGGTACCCATGAAGCCGCCGGTCGTTGTGCATCCCGGGTACAGGATGGTAGCGTATAAGGTATCGCCCGAAAGTGTCGCCCTCAATCCGTTGAAGGTGCAGACTTCGTTAACAAGCACGCCGTCGTCCTGGATGGAGACCGTCCCGTCAGCATTCTTCACTTTCACGACACTGGGTGCCACGGCGGGGCCACCGCGATACGACGATTTCACGTTGGTCGCCTCTTCGACGATCTTCTCGCCCATCGGAGGCGGCAGGTACAGCCACACGCCATTGTTACACTGATAGACGTCGTCTTCAGTAACCAGTGTCTCTCCGTTCCTGTCACAGGGGGTGCCAGAAATAGTATCCCTGTTACACTTGCTGCCCGGGGGGCAAATATCGATTTCTACCCAGTAGTTCGCGGCGCACCTGAACGCCTTGCCGGTCACGCAGTCGGGGACGATTTCATTTTCCCGGTCGATGCAGTTCCCGTTGGCGGTCATTCCGTCGTGATCGGTGATGTGCTCGCAGATGGAGTCGCTCAGTACCCAGGAGCTCTCGTGGCATTGGTAGGTTTCTCCGGTACTGCATTCCTTGGCGGTTTCCCCTTCCGTACTGCACTGGATGCAGGGCTCATTCGTCACCGGGCAGCTCGGTCCGTCGAGAGTCCTGTTGCACGGCGGGCATATCTGCGCTGCATCGATGCAGTATTCCTGCGCGCTGGAACTGGAGACTATGTCCGACGAGGATGCCGGTTCCACTGCGGATGACGATTCTGGCGCGGTGCCGGACGAGGATGCCGGAACCGTTCCGGAAGAGGCGGGCGCGTCGCTGCTTGATGTCGGCGTGTCGCTGGATGCGGGCGGGTCCTGCTTGGCTTCGCTGGATGCCGGTGCATTGTTGCCGCTGCTTGCGGGCGTATCGCTGCCGCTGCTTGCCGGGGTGTCGACGCCCGATTCCTGGTTCACAGGAGATACGCTGGAGCTGTCGTCACCGCAGGCGGTGAACGCGAAGGCGATTACCGAGGCCGCGGCAAGTCCGCAGACCATGCTGGTGATTTTCTTTTTCATGATGCTTCTCCTTGTTTTTTACCAGGCCACGCCGCCGCAGTCCTGATCGGGCGGGCATTCCACGCACGACGAGTTGTTTCCGCAGTCGGTCAGTTTATCGACTTCGTGAATTGGTTTGGCGTAGTCTCTATTGGGATACTTCAGGTAATTTACGCCCTCGCAGGTTTTGCTCAGAGTAAACGTGAGGGTGCCCATCGAAAAGCCGTTCGTTGTTGCTTCCGGAAATTCGACATGCGCGACTAGGGTGTCGCCGAGAAGTTCGACACCTACGGACACGGCGTTGAAGTCGTAAATGTCCGCCCCGTCATCGCGGATGGTGACCGTGCCGTCGGCGTTCTTTACTTTCACGACGATCGGGGCCACTGCAGGGCCGCCGCGGTGTTCTGCTTTCGCATCGGTCGCCGCTTCCTTGTGCGGGTCGGTGTCGTCGGGGTCGGGCGTGTACACCCACTTGCCTTCCTTGCAGGTGAAGATGCGGTTGTAGAATTCCATCGTCGAGTCCTCGACCGCGCAGGGCTCGAGATCGGGCCTGTAGATTCCATCGGGAATGCCGTCGCCGTTGCAGTCTCCGCCTGGGGGGCATTTGTTTTCGGGGTTGAAGTTGACCGTGTCCGTTTCCGAGGAGGCGGGCGCCACGTCGGACGACGATGTCGGCGTGACGTCGGAGTTGGAATTTTGCGTGGTGTCCGCGCTCGGGTTCTCGCTGGAGGTGGGCGCGTCAATGCTGTTGGGGCTGCCATTGTCGCTGGAAGCCGGTGCCGGGGCGTCGTTGCCGCTGGATGCGGGCAAGTCCTGGTTGGATTCGCTGGATGTCGGGGCAACGTTGCCGTTGGATGCGGGCGTATCGCTGTCGCTGGAAAGCGGCTCCTGGACCGAACTGGTGTCGTTGACGGGGGATACGCTGTTGCTGTCGTCGCCACAGGCGGTGAGCATGAAGGCAACAATCGAGGCTGCGGCAAGGCCACAAGCCGTGCCGGTGATCTTCTTTTTCATGATACTTCTCCTTTATTCTAAACTGTATTTGCCGTCCTGACAATGGTATGCGCATCCGACGTCGTATACCCATTCGTCTGATTCGGTGCAATCTGCCCCGATGAGGGGACTGGCGGAACAATCTTTTCTCGCAATGGCTCGCCTTTCACTGTCGAACCAGGTTCCTTCATCGCATTCGTAGGTGGTTCTGCCGACGGTTACGGTGTCGCCTGTTACGCAGGGTATGCCATTAAGCGGCTCGTTCGTGTGTACTTCTGTCCAATTGCCATCGTCGCAATAGTACCGCAGGTTGATGGAAAAGGATGCCCCTTTCACGGTCTTGTAGTCGAGGGGAATCGTCTTGATTTTCCCTTGTTCGGTGCAGGGTTCGCCTACCCAGGAATCGTTTTCGGTAAGGGCGTGCCAGGTGCCTTCGCGGCAAATGAGAGTTCCGTCCGTGTCGCAGTCCTTCGCGATTGCGTGTTCGTGGTGACAGGAAATGTCTGCCTTTGCAACGCCGGAGGAATCCTTCATGTGTACGCAGTAGCTTTCCCAGTAGCTCTCTTTACAGATGTAGAGGTCGTTGCTCCCGCATTCGACGAGCGTGTCGTTTTCCATCCCGCCGCAGTCGTTGCAGGCAACGGCAGGGATGGGGCACGGTTCTTCGTTGCACGGCGGGCACATCCTTTCGTACTCGAAGCATTTCTCGTGCTTTTCTCCGACGCGTCCCGCCGAGGAAGAACTTGCCACTGCCGAAGAGGAAATGGTCACGGCCGAGGAACTCGATGAGTTGCCGGATTGGCCATTGGACTTTTTTACCCAGTAATTCGCTTCGCAGACATAGATGCCGTCGCCGTCGCACGAGGCGATGGAGTCGCCCAAGGAGCCTATGCAGTGGTTGCAGGGAAGGACAAAGTTGATGCATCCGTTTTCATCGCATGGCGGGCACGCCCTCTCGATGTCAAAGCATCCCTCTGCCATTCTCCCGATGCGTTCAGCGGAGGACGAAATTCCGGTGGACGAGGAACTTGCGATTTCTTCGGGCTTCTCTTGCCACTTGTATTCCTTGCAGATGAGCGGCTTGCCCGTGTTGCAGTCCTTCGTTTCGAAAAGGTTGATGGAGCATTTCAAGTTTTTCTTTGCCGTCCCGTCCGAATCTATCAGGTGCACGCAGTCGGGAACCCACTCGTCGCCTATTCCGCAGATGTAGATGTCTCCGGTTCCGCATTCCACGAGCGTGTCGTTTTGCAGCATGCCACCGCAGTAAGTGCAGGGCTGGTAGTAAATGGGACAGTCGTCACCGTCGCACGGCGGGCACATGCTTTCGAAAGTGAAACACTGCTCGTGCTTTTTACCGGCGGGGTACGTGCTTGCCTCCGACGAGCTGCTGATATCCCGGTTGTTGCAGGATTCCGACGGCTCGCAGGTGCAGATGACGGGGGACGAGTCGCTTTCGCAGGCGCTCAGAACGAGGGCGATTGCCGATACTGCGGTAAGCCCGCAGGCTATTTTGGACAAGTTCTTTTTCATGATGCTTCTCCTTATTTCACCCATTCACTTCCCGTAAGTCTGTCCGGACACTGCTTTGTGGGAACGTCGCTGGTGACGGACGTCCTCACGATTTCCGGATCGCTGTTCACGTCTCCGCAGTAGCTGAAGAGGAACCGGACGAGCTTCCCGTTGGTATTGGTCATGCAGTTCGGCGCCACGATGTCTACGACGGTCATGGAGTCGGGCGTGACATTCGTGAGCAGGTGGCCCACGTTTTCGCTGCTGCCGCGGATGTTGAGCAGATAGAGCCCGCATTCGGCGCTGTCATTGGCGATGGCGGTGGCGAGTTCCTTGTACTGCTTGGCGGCAATCGGGAAGAGGTCCTGCAGTGCGTAGATATTCTGCTTGACGAACTGGTGCACGCCTATCCTGTCGAATTCCGAGGTCTGCGCGGCAGGCGGTTGCTGCGGCGAGGAGGTGTCTTCCTTGGTGGCAATCGATGCCATGACCGTAGTGTCGAACGGCATGTCTTCGAGACCGAATATTGCTATGTAGTCGCTCAGGGAGGGCGGGTTCTCCGGTGTGGAGGACTGCGGGGGCGTATGCGTGTCTCCGTCGCCGGGGTCCTTGAAAGAACTGCTGGAAGGAACGCTGCTCGACGATGATTTGTCGTTTTCGTCGGGCGGCTGGATTCCTTGGGGCGGTTTTTCGCTGGAGGAACTGCTGGCGGGTGCGCTGCTCGACGTGCCGGGCTTGTCATTGTCCACCACGCTGCTGGAAGATTTCGGCTTGACCGGTTCCTGGCTGCTGGAGGAACTGCTTGTCTTCTCGGAACTGGAAGAACTGCTCTTGACGCGCTCGGAGCTGGAGGAAATCAGCGTATCCGGTTCCTTGGAACTGGAGGATACCTGGTCCTGGTAGGCGAGCTCGTTGGGTTCCTCGGCGGTACCGGCGAGCTTGTCCGATTCGGAACATCCCGTGCAGAGCAGGACCATGGCGAAACTTGCGAAGAATATCTTAAGCTTGTTCATGGTTGTCCTCCTTGACGTTCCTGGTCAGCGGAAAAAGTTGCAAATTCAGTCGGTAAACCTGGTCGATGTTCTTGTCTTCGGATGCGATGGCGATGACCTTGCGGCGGCATTCGTCGAGTTCCTTGACGATGCGTTCGTAGGTGTCTTTGGAGATGCCCATGGTGACTCCGCTGAAGTTGCGCTCTTCCCTGGGGAGGTCGAGAGCGGGGGTCGCGAGTTTGGACATCTGGCGGTGCATTCCGCGCAGGGCGAGGCGCGTGGCGTCGGGCGTCCCGGTCACGGAGGTTTCGGCCTGTTCGAGCTGGCCGTCAATGGATTTTTTCAGGAGTCCCGTCCTGGAGAGGAAATCGAGGGACTGGCGCACTTCCGCCGCCGAAATCTCGGGATAGCATTTCTTGGCGATTTCACCGGGGGTGGCGCCCGGCATCAGCGGGGCGAGTTCGCGGATGACCGGGTTGCGCCAGGAGTCGTAGAATTCGAAGAGGTCGCCTTGCAGCACGCGGACCTTGTGGTCCTTTGCGATGGCGAGCATGCTTTCGTAGGCGGACTTCTTGGCGTCTTCGCTTTCGGCCTGGCCGTATTTGACCATGGCACGGAAGAATTCCTTTTCGAAACCGGTAAGGCCCATAGCGTCGGCGACACGCTCCACGCCGAGGCGGCTGAGCTTGCTCTTGCCGTCGCAGACCACCTTCATGTAGGACGAGGAACTGAATCCCGTTATTTTCGAGAACTCGCGCCACGAAAATGCGGAGCGGCGCTTGCGGTCCTCGTAGTAGTCCAGCATGTACTGGCGAAAATCTATGTAGTCGATTATCGGTTTCATCATTGATAAATATAAAATCGAAAATTCGCCAAGTCAAGTGTTTTATGCAACAAAAGTTCAATTTTTTAACAAAAATCACAAGATTTTGATAAATATCACAAAAAAATTTTCTATATGCAACGCTTGTTGCATATAGGGGCGGAGGTGGAGTGAAAAGTCGGATTGTCAGGCTGAGGTGCTTGGAATGTTAGGCTGGAATGTTTATAATGTCGGGCTAGTCTGTCGCAGCTGTCTTGCCGTTATTCCCCGTAGTCGAATGCGAGGATGGCCACCATCTGGTGCGTCTTCGCCGTGTCGGCCTGTGCTGCACTCGTACTGTCGCTCTCGAAGAGCGTCCACGCGTCGGGCATCCACCCGTAGGCGTTCACGGTGAGTTCCTTGCCCATGGCGATTTCGGCGGCTTCCACGTCTTCCCAGCGGACAGGGCCTGCGGGAGCCTTGTAGTATCGCAGCATTCCGAGTGCTTCCATGGATTCGGGGTGGTCGTCAATTAGCTGGTAAACGCAGTCCTTGTAACTTTCTCCCTTCAACCGGATAACGCGATAAAGTCTCTTGCGTCCGAGGAATTTGAAGAGGTCCCCGTGGTGGACATCAATCTTGCTGCCTTCACCGAAGAACGTAGCGAGTTCGCGGAAGACTTCGGAACTCTCGTCCAGTAGGGGCGAGAATTTTTTGATAAGGGCGCTAACATCTGTTGGGCTCATACGTTTATACCGGAGTTAGACTGTGTCCATGAAGGTGCGCTGGATCTTGTTGAACACGATGATTCCAAGCGCGAGAATGAATACGGCAAATCCGGCCGTGTAGCCAAGTGCGGCCCAACTAAACTCACCTACGCCGAGCATCCCGAACTTGAACGTTTCCATGATGCTGGTGAGCGGGTTTGCCTGCATGAGCATCT
>CAMJHM010000051.1 GCA_946405515.1 uncultured Fibrobacter sp.
TGGTAATGTAAGTGTGGTCGGCACGGCCAGCGAGCTGCAGCTGTTCGGAACCGGCGATGCTGCGCATAAAGCGCACGCAACGGTCGCACTGCACGCAGCGTTCTTCGTCGAGCAACACGCGGGGGCCCAAGTCCACGTGCTTGCCGCCACGGACCTGGCCCTTCGCATCAATGAACTGATGCTCGGGATTGCCGTGGTAGTTCTTGCCATATTCGGGGCGCATGCGGGATTCATTCTGGCCCGCTTCCATGTAGTTTTCTTGCAGAGTGCATTCACCGGCCTTGTCGCAAATCGGGCAATCGAGCGGGTGGTTCACCAGCATGAATTCCTGCGTAGCCTTGCGGGCGTTCTTCACGCGGGCGCTGGATGCAGGCGTAAAAATTTTCATCCCCGGAGCGACCGGCGTGTAGCATGCAATCACGAGCATGCGGCCGCGCGGGCCTTCCTGTTCCACCAGGCACTGGCGGCAGTTACCCGACACCGGGAGGAAAGGATGGTAACATACGTGGGGAGTTTCAATCCCGACAGCCTTGAGGGCTTCGAGGAGGTTCGTATCGCCAGGAACCATCACCGGCTTGTCGTCCACGAAGATTTCCACCTTCGGGCTGTTCTCGGTCGGGAGTTTCGGCATGTTGTAGTAGTTACTCATATTATTACCAGAAAATTCCAGGACGATAGGTTTCTTGAACACGCGGCTTGGCGTGGTCGGGATTCTTTGCGATATACTCATCAAAGTCCGCACGGAACTTTGCAGTGTAGCTGCTGACGGGGCCGCCGAGCGAGATGGACAGCGGGCAAATCGTCACGCCGCCAAAGCCGCCGCAGAGGCTCTGCATCAGTTCCACGTCGCCATCGTGGCCCTTGCCCGCGACAATCAGGTTCAACATGCGGTGCAACAGGCCCGTACCTTCGCGGCACGGAGTGCACTGGCCGCAAGATTCGTGGCTGTAGAAGTTGCCGAGCACGTTCAGGAGTTCAGCCATGTTGTGCGTATCGTTGATCACGATCATGGCGCCCGAACCGAACATCGTCTTCATCGAGGCGAGGCATTCGTAATCCATCGTCGCGACAGCGGCTTCTTCGGCAGTCAAGGGAGCGCAGGAGGAACCGCCCGGCAGCACGGCCTTGAGCTTTCCGCCCACGACGCCGCCGGCATATTCGTTAATCATCGTCATCATCGGGGTACCGAGAGGAGCCTCGTACACGCCCGGATTCTTCACGTCGCCCGAGATGCAGAACACCTTCGTACCACCGGCACGCGGCGTACCCATCTTGGCATATTCGCTCGGGTCGTGCTGCAGGATCCACGGGAGCGCCATGATGGTCTCCACGTTGTTCACGCAGGTCGGGGACTTCCAGGCGCCGCTCACCGCCGGGAAAGGCGGCTTCAGGCGGGGCTGGCCCTTCTGGCCTTCGAGCGAGTTGATAAGAGCAGTTTCTTCACCGCAAATGTAGGCGCCAGCGCCACGGTGAACAAAGATATCGAAACTGAACTTGGTTCCGCAAATGTTTTCGCCGAGGTAACCGGCGGCGTATGCCTGGTTCAAAGCCTTGTTCAAGCTTTCGATGCAGGGCAGGAATTCGCCACGGCAGTAGATGTATGCGGCACGGCTACCGAGAGCCCAGGCTGCAATAATCAAACCTTCGATCAAGCGGTGCGGATCTTCCATCATCAGGAAGTGATCCTTGAACGTACCGCCTTCACCTTCGTCAGCGTTCACTACGATGTACACGGGCTTGCCGGAATTGCGCGGAACAAAGCTCCACTTCATACCGGTCGGGAAGCCTGCACCGCCACGGCCACGGAGACCGGAACGCTGCACGTAGTCAATCACTTCGAACTGGCTCATGTTGAACAAGCGATCCGAAATGTTTGCGTAGCCGCCCAGCTTCTTGTAGACTTCAATGTCCTGGGCGCCCTTGCCAAAATTTCCTGTACAAACTTTTACTACTTCAGCCATAATTACTTAGCCTCCTCTACCGGAGCGGGCTTCTGGGTGGTAACCGCTTCCTTGGAAGGTTTTGCAGTGCGTTCGCCCGAAGTGGCAATCATGCGGTACACGTCGCCGACCTTACCGGCAGCGTCCACAAAAGCCTTGTCCTTCACGCCGGGTTCACCGACAGCGACCCAGTTGCTGCCGTCCTTCTTTTCGACGACAATCTTCGTGAATTCAGGAGCGCCCTTCCAAGTGAGGGTGGCACCGTTTTCGTCGGCTTCAGCCTTCACGTTCAAGACCGGAGAAGGCGGAGCATAGTCGGCAACCTGCGGCTTGGCAGTTGCGCCCGGAGCACCGGGGTGACCGCCGTGGCCCTTCACCACACCGCCGAGCACGTCGTGCTTCGGCATGTTGTTGGCGTGAGCCTTGCACCAATCGATAATGCGATCGATGCTTGCTTCGGTAAGAGTCGTACCGCGCTTCATCTTGAGCTGACCGTCGACCACGTCGGTGGCGAAGTCGTCGTTCACCAGCATCATGGGGCCGTTGCCGCAGCTACCCAGGCATTCCACCTGAAGAATCGTGAACATGCCGTCGGGAGTGGTTTCGCCGCTCTTGATGCCGAGCTTGTTTTCGACATACTTGATCAGCGGCTGGGCACCCTTGATAGCGCAGCTGATGTTGCGGCAGAACTGCAACAGGAACTTGCCCTTGGGAGCGTGGTTGTACATGGTATAGAAAGTAGCGACGCCGAGAGCATGTGCCGGAGCGCAACCGCAGACGTTTGCTGCCCAACGGATACCTTCGGTCGGAACCCAGCCGAACACGCCCTGCACCAGCCAAAGGACTTCAAGCAGAGCACCCTGGCCTACCGGGTAGCGGCTGAGCAAGTCGGCGCAACGTTCCTTGATTTCAGGAGTGTCGAGCTTGGCGAGCACTTCCTTGGTCGGCGGCTGCGGGACAGCCTTGTGCACGTGGCCAAAGGTCTGCGCCGGATCCGGAAGGGCCGGAATGGCTTCGCTCGGACCGTCGAACTTCAAATGGTTATTCGATACAAACTGAACTGCACCTTGAATATGTTGTGTCATCGGTCAAGTTCTCCAGCAATCATGTTGAGGCCAGGCAGTGTTGCCATAGAGTCGGCAAGGGTAAGGCCTTCGACCAGTTCGTTAAATGCAGACACATGGGCAAACGACGGGGAACGCACCTTGATGCGGTACGGATGGCCGCTACCATCGGAGACGATGGTGAAGCCGAGTTCGCCGTTAGCGCATTCGCTTGCGCAGTAGTATTCGCCTTCGGGCACGCGGATGCCTTCGTACACGCTCTTGAAGCGGCCGATAAGGGCTTCCATGTCCTGGTAGGCAAGCTTGTGCGCGGGCACGCGGATGCGTGGGTCGACGATGTCGACCGGGCCCGGAGCGAGGCGCTTCAGGGCCTGGCGCACAATCTTCACGGATTCCTCGATTTCGGCCATGCGCACCTGCAGGCGGTCGTTGCAGTCGCCCTGGGTACCCACGACAACTTCCCAGTCGTAGGTCTCGTAATCGTAATAAGGCTCGTCCTTGCGCAGGTCGGATGCGACACCCGAAGCGCGGAGGCAGGGGCCCGTCCAGCCGTAGCTGATGGCGCGTTCGGCAGAAATCTTGCCGATGCCCACCGTACGGTCAAGGAAGATGCGGTTGCGGTCTAGGCACGCATGCAAGTCCTTCAAAGCCTTTTCCGTCGAATCGAGGGCGGCGAGCACATCCTGCTCGAAGCCGTCGTAGCTGTCGCGGTAGAGGCCACCGATACGGGCATAGCTGTTCGTGAGACGCGCACCCGTGAGCTTTTCCCAGATGCACATGATTTCTTCACGCGGGTTGAACGCATACATGAACGGGGTCGTGCCGCCCAAGTCCTGGAAGGCCGCCGCAATGCACACAAAGTGGTCGTTGATACGGCTAAGTTCGTTCACAATCACGCGGAGCACCTTGCAGCGTTCCGGGATTTCTACGCCGAACATCGTCTCCACCGCACGCACGTAGGCGATATTGTTCATAATCGCCGAGCAGTAGTTGAGACGGTCGGTATAGGGCAACACTTGCTGCCACGTGCCGCGTTCGACCATCTTCTCGAAACCGCGGTGCAGATAACCGATTTCTTCCACGCTCGCGACAATCGTCTCGCCGTCCATGGCGGCCAAGAAACGCAAGCAGCCGTGGGTCGCCGGATGGCTCGGCCCCACGTTCAAGGGCATCAAGTTCAGCTTTTCGCCATTAGGATCCAGTACGATCATTCTTTGATACTCCCTTCGAGATATTCGTTGTCGTTGGTCCCGACTTCCTTGCTACGCTGGACAACCCTGTAACCGAGGTCTTCCAGGCGCTTTTCCAAGGCCGGGAGCAGATAGTCGTTGGTGGAGAGCCACTGGCGCTTCTGGGCCGGGTAGTCCTTGCGCAGCGGATGTCCAACAAATTCCACATGGTTCAACAGGCGGCGGAGGTCCGGATGGCCTGTGAACACGATACCGAACTGGTCGAACACTTCGCGCTCGTACCAGTTGGCGTTCGCGAACAGGTCACTGACAGTCGGGACCTTCAAATCAGCCTCCCCGACCAGCACCTTCAGACGGATGCGCACGCCCGGGACGGACATGCTCTTGAACGCATAGGAGATGGCAAAGCGCGGACCTTCATGGTTCGGGTAGGTCAGGTAGTCAATACCCGCGATGTCCACGAGCATCTCGAACTTGATAGCGGCAGAGTCCTTGAGGAATAGGGCCGCATTGTGCAGGTAGGCAGCACTCACGATGGCGGCCACGCCCCACTTGTCTTGCGTATCGCGCTTCGCGCCAAACTTTTCCTCCAGGACGGAGAAGATATCTTCAACAGTATTCATTCCCTACTCCTTCCAGAACTGAGCCTTCTTGACGAGTTCCTGCTCTTTGGACGCCACGAAATCCTTGATGTCCACGACTTTTTCGCGGGCAAAATCCTTGGCGGCAGCCTTCGCCTCGGCGGTCTTCGCCTTGATCATTTCGAGCTGTTCTTTCACGCGTTCGGCACGCTGCTTCATGTAGGACTCGTCCTTGATTTTCTTCTGCAAATCGAACATCGCGTCGAAGAACGCTTCCGGACGGCTCGGGCAACCACCGATATACACGTCCACCGGGATGATGTGGTCGATACCTGGAACCGTGCAGTAGCAGTCGTAGAAACCGCCAGAACAAGCACAGGCGCCCATGGCAATCACCCAACGCGGCTCAGCCATCTGTTCGTAGATGCGCTTGAGAATAGGAGCCTGCTTGTAGGTAATCGTACCCGCGACAAGCAGCACGTCGGACTGGCGCGGCGTAAAACGCACGTACTCTGAACCAATACGGGAAAGGTCGTAACGACCCACTTCCGTACTCATGAACTCGATTGCACAACATGCCGTACCGTAAGGGAACGGCCAAAGAGAATTCGTCCTGCCCCAATTGACCAAAAAGTCCAGGGAGGCCGTTATGATATTCGGCTTATCTGCCTCAGCTGTCATAGAGGATACCTCATAAAATGCGCGAAAAAAATAGAAATTTTGTATTCTTTCCAATCCAAATAGGCGCGAAAAATCCCGCCCCATCAGCCGGCCCGCGCGGCAGCTTATTTTCTTATTACGTTGCATATCAACGAGTTACGCGCAAGCGCCCAATCTTGGTCAAATATCTTCATAAAAAAAACTTCCGCGCCATCAGAAAACGCCGAGAAAAAGCTAAATTTGGCTCGGCTTTTTGAATGGGGAAAACATGGAAGGTAATTTTTGCAGCAAATTGTTTAGGGACTTCTGGAACGCAATGTACAGCAGTGCGTTATCACCCGCACAAACGCTGGAAAAACTCTCCACAGAAATTCTCCCCTTGGCCAAAGCCTTGGGAATCGCAAGAATCGAGTTGGAAACCCGCCCCACCGAAGCGGTAGACGACAAGAAAGCGTCCAACTCGCCCGTCCGCCTTTTCGACAGGGGGACAGCTACTGGCGAACCCCTCTCTACCGAATGCGCCAAAGAGGACAACTACATCGCCGCCATCCGAATGTACCCGGCCAAGGGCAACGAGTTCACACCAGAAGCCCGTGCAGACGTTGAATTCCTCTCTTCCATCATCAGGGCCCTGTTCGAACACTCTAGACTCTCGGACCTCATCTACCAGGCCACAATCACCGACGCGGCTACAGGAGTGCACAACCCGCACTACCTCGTACAGATGGGAAACATGCTCGAAGAAAAAAAGCAACTTTTCAAATACACGGCCTTCTTCATCAACCTGAAGAACTTCAAGTACGTGAACAAGTCGCTCGGTCCGGAACCCAGCAACAGGGTGCTCACCATCTATGCGCAGAGCGCGAAGGCCTTCCTCAAGGAAGGCGAGGTGTTCGTACGCCTGGGCGGCGACAACTTTTTCGCCCTCATCCTTAGCGAGCGCACCAACGACTTCCTGAACAAGTTCGTCATCTTCCCCATCAACGAGCGCAAACAGGGAAGCGAACTCATCGTGCAGGTCATGGCCCGCATGGGCGTCTATCGCGCCACGGAAGGCGACACGTTCAACGAGCTCATGAACAAGAGCGCCATCGCGCTTGACCTCGGCAGGAACGTACTCAACAAGGACATCACGCTGTTCAAGCCCGAGATGATGGAAAAGGTCATGTACCAGAAAAAGGTGTCGACCCATTTCCCGCAGGCGCTGAACGACGGAGAGTTCATCATCTACTTCCAGCCCAAGATCAATCTGTACGACAACAACATGCACAGTGCAGAAGCCCTTGTCCGCTGGGTCCACGACGACCGCATCATCCCGCCCGCAGAATTCGTCAACATTCTGGAGAAAGAAGAAACCATCTGCAGGCTCGACCTGTATGTATTCGAATGTGTCTGCAAGTGCCTCAGGAAATGGCTCAACGCAGGCATGCACATCGTCCGCATTTCGTCGAACTTCTCCAAGCGCAACCTGCGCAACCAGAATATCGTGAACGAGATTCTCTCCATCATGAAGAAGTACGATATCGACAGCAAGTATATCGAAATCGAACTGACCGAAATTTCGGACTACGACGACTACGCGGAATTTGAAAGTTTCGTCAAGAAGTTGAGGAGAAACGGCATCTCGGTCGCCATCGATGACTTTGGAACGGGTTATTCCACCATGAACATCCTCAAGAACTTGGATGTCGATGTCATCAAGATAGACAAGTCGCTTATCGACAACTTGGAAAGCCCGAAAAAAGAAGACGAAATCGTCATCCGCAATATTGTGAACATGATTAACGAGCTGAGCATCGAGACCATCGCCGAAGGCGTGGAAACTCCGGCCCAGGTCAAGTTCCTCAAGCGCATCCACTGCCCGTTGGTCCAGGGATTCCTTTTCGACCAGCCGCTAACCATCAGCGACTTCGAAAAGCGCCTCAGGTCCCCCCATTACTACGAAAGCATCTAGGCGCCCCCACGGGAGCCCCATAGCGTAATTATTCCGCAGGGAGAATGATCTCGATGTGGCTTGTGCTCACATTCAAGAAATGCGTCCTGAACAGGTCGCGTTCGGAACGGTCGCTGACCTTCACCTGCGTCACGGCGATGAAGTCCTTGTTTTCGCGGATATAGTCCGTAAGGCGTTCGTCACGGAGCGTGTCGATTTCGCCGGTGATAATAAAACTGTCTGTCCATATTTTTACGAGCATGACGTAAATATAAAGATTTTTCCTTCCTGAACAGCCCCCTACGAGCTCGAAATGCATATTTATCGCATTTTTTTGTTGCCGAATGAAATTTTGAAAGTAGATTCAAGTTAAATATCATAAAAAGAGGTTTATCATGGCTACAAAGACTGTTAAGAAGAAAACCAAGTGCGACATAGATACGGCAACCCCGAAAATGGCTTATTACGATTCGAAGTTCATCGAAAGCGACGCCGGCAGGACCATCCGTATCCTTTCTGAATTTTTTGAACCCCAGCAGATTTTCGAGGACGAAGAAATCAAGAACGCCATTGTATTCTTCGGATCCGCAAGGACGCTCCCGCCTGCCGAAATCAAGAAACTCCGCAAAAACTGCAAAGACAAGAAGGAACTCGACCGTCTCGCCCGCCTCGAAAAGGTGGCCCAGTCCTACGACGACGCCCGCGAACTCGCCGGACGCCTCGGCAAATGGGCCAACAACCGCCGCAAGGGCTACGCCATCATGACCGGTGGCGGCCCCGGCATCATGGAAGCAGGCAACCGCGGTGCAAACGATGTGGGTACGCCATCCATCGGCCTCAACATCAAGCTCCCGTTCGAACAGCACCCGAACCCCTACATCGACAATGGACTGAGCCTGCAATTCCGCTACTTCTTCATCCGCAAGTACTGGTTCCTCCGCAAGGCCCGTGCCCTCGTTGTGTTCCCGGGCGGCTTCGGCACCTTCGACGAAATGTTCGAAATGCTCACGCTCATCCAGACCGACAAATACGCCCAGCAGCTCCCCGTGGTCATCTTCGATTCCAAGTTCTGGAAAAAGGTGGTGAACTGGGAATACCTCGCCGAGGCAGGCATGATCAACAAAGAAGACCTCAAGCTCTTCAAGTTCTGCGATACCGTCGACGAAGCCTACGACTTCATCACCGGAACGCTCGACAAACAAGAAGAAGAGTGGACCATGTTCAACGGGAACCGTAACGGCAAGAAAAAGTAACCTTTCCCAAGAAATCATCCCAAAGCGCCCAGCCACACGGGCGTTTTTTAATATATATTCCTTTACATGAACGAAAACGTGAAAAGCCTCGTCAAGAAAGTCAAGATTCATCACTACGTCGTGTTCGCGGCAATCCTCGCCATGGGCATATTCAACGCAGTAACGATATACTCCCCCATTATCAAGCAGAGCCAACGCGAAGACCGCATCGCCGAGAGTTTCAACACATGGTGGGAAGAAGAAGGCGCACCACAGTTCATGGCAGTTGGGCTCAAAGCCGACGAAAAAACGCGAGCCGAGGAATTCGAGCAGTACCGCGACCGCTACCTGCAGCAGAACCACACCTATATAGTCGAAGACCGCATTGCCGAAATGCGTCAGGAATTCCGCAAGTGGTGGGAGATTGGCGGTGGCAAAGAAGAATACGCAAAAGACCACAAAGTCTACCCGAACGAACGGATTTTCGAGCAGGAATGTTACAAATGGATTAAAAAATATACCGACAAGCACGCACGCTACGCCATGGCCTTTGTTCCCAAGGATGCAGAATACGAGAGGCTCCTTACCTCCTGGATTCTCACCCCGGGCATGTTGAACTACGCCATATTTGCGATATTCTTCTTGTTCGCCTACGTGCAACTTTCCAGGCGCTGGGGCGCCGCCGTCACTCTCGGTTGCTTCGCAGGAGCGGTCTTAGTAGGCGGTGTCGGAGTAGTCCTCTTTACGTCGACAAGTTTCTTTGACCACTTCGTGGGCGACCGGTACATGGGCGCAAGCATCGCGCTCGCCTTTATGCTGGGCGCAACTAGTTTTGGGCTCACAAAAGACGCAGTCCCCGGCTCCGTGCGCGCGGTGGCCATCATCGGTGCAGTCATCGACCTCATTGTAAACGCACTCGGTTACGGAGGCATTTACGGAGCCGTTGCCCTGACTTCAATTGCGACTTTCGCCCTCGGGGCCGTCGCCGGATTAAAAATTCCTAACCGCAAAATTAGCCACGAAGAAAGGAAAGCGAACGCCCTCGAAGAACGCATCCGCAAGACCGCATCGAACAATCCTATCGCCATGCGCAAGGCAAAGACACGTGCCCTTATCAAGGACGGGCTGCAAGAAGCGAACGAAGCCCGCTACGAAAAGGCCCAGCAAATCCTGACCCAGGCCATGTCTTCGCTCCTTCAAGAATACCCCATCGACACGGCAACCGCAAAAGACCTCACCGAACGCATGACCAGCCCGAGCATGTACATCAACGTCTCCAGTGTGCAATGGCTGGAATGGGGCGAAACAGCCAAGGGCAAGAATAGCGCCGAAATCGCGCTCATGCTGCTCGAAAAAGGGCTTTCGATGGAGAAAAACGAAAAACTCGCCCGCAGGGCACTTTTCAATATCGGAGAAATCAGGGTGGCTAAAGGGCTAGACCGCGAAGAAGGCCTGCGCCGCCTCAATCAGGTGCTTAGCCTAGGCGAAGGGGATGCCCTCGCCATCCAGGCAAAGCGGCTTATCGAACTCGCTTCCAAGAAGCAAGGCTAAAAAGCCTACTTCTCGTTCGCCAAGTAAGCGCGCCACGTTGTCGCAAGCAACGTTTCCAAATCGCTGTACTGCGCCTTCCAGCCAAGGACTTCGTGAGCTTTGCTGGGGTTGGCAACGAGTGTCGCGGGGTCACCCGGGCGGCGTTCCACGATACGGTAGGGGCACTTGCGACCGCTCACCTTCTCTGCCATATGGATTACGTCGAGCACGGAACTTCCCTGCTGCACGCCAAGGTTCACAATCAAACTCTTGTTGTTCTTCTGCAGGTAATCGAACGCCATCCCGTGACCGATTGCAAGGTCGTTCACGTGAATGTAATCGCGCACGCCCGTGCCATCCGGCGTATCGTAGTCGTTACCGAACACGAGCAGTTCCTTGCGCTTGCCGAGCAACGCTTCCATCACAACCGGGATCAGGTTTGCCGGATTCTTCTCGAGTCCGTTGATGCGGCCCTTTACGTCGTAGCCAGCGGCATTGAAATAGCGCAAGGCAGCGAACTTAATACCACGCAGTTGGTCGTACCACTTGAGGAAACCTTCGATAGCGAGCTTGGTGTAGCCGTAATAGTTCTCAGGGTTTGTCGGATGGTTTTCATCAACTGGCTGATACTGCGGGGACCCGTAAGTCGCAGCAGAACTCGAGAACACAAAATACTTGACTCCAGCAGCAGTGGCCGCGTTCAAGATATTGATGGACCCTGTGATATTGTTGACGCTGTACTTTTCGGGATTGAGCATCGATTCGCCCGCAGCCTTGAAAGCGGCCAAGTGGACCAATCCTTCTGGCTTGAAGTCTTTAAGGAATTTCTCAATCTCGTCGGGATGGAGGATGTCGCCTTTCACGAATCCCGCTTCCGGAAAAAGGTTCTGTTCCAAGCCACTCGAAAGATTGTCAAAAACACAAACCTCATGGCCACGGTCCAAAAGTTCACGCACCGTATGCGAACCAATATACCCAGCACCACCAATAACAGCAATTTTCATAACATAGTCCTCTTTATAAATCTACTTTTCCACCGAAATCAGTTCGGGGTTTCCGCGTCCGGGGAGCGGACGGAATATTTTTACGTTAGCCTGCACTGCAGGGCCACCGAAAGCCTTCATCTCGCAGACGAAAAGGAAATTCGTCCCCGCTACCACCTGCGTAGAAACGCTCAGCGGTTTCAAGCCCAAGTAGGCATAATCCTTTGTTGCCTCGGCAAACACGGCAGAATCTTCGGCCACAAGCGGGCGCTGCTCGGAGTAGCCGCCCATGAGCATTTCGTCGGTCTTGCCCGATGCAAGGTCTGCAAAGAACGACTCGACTTCGGCCTTCGCCTTTTCGATACCGCCTTCGGCATTGATGCGCTTGTTGGTGATTCCGTAAGCAAGCGTCACGTTGGCCTGCGGTTCAAGTCCCTTGAGTTCTGCGGCACTCGCCTTGCGACCACCGCTGCCAAAAGTACAGAACGGGACCACCACCTTACCGCTCAAATCATTGGAATCGAGGAAGGTGTATATCGGCGGGGTGAACGAGCCGAACATGATAGGATAACCCAAGAAAACCGTATCGTACTGGGCAAGGTCAATTTTTGCATTCACGAGGGCAGGCCATTGCTTGGATTGGCGCTGCGCACCCACCTTGGCAATCGTGCTGTCGTAGGTAGACGGGTAAGGTTCCACAAGTTTCAGCTCGATGGCATCGGCATTCCTCGCCTCTTTGAAAATGCCCGCCAGCTTTGCAGTCGAGCCCGTCTGCGAGAAGAACACCACCACCGACTTTGCAGAGGCTACCGGTTCTTGCGCCTCGGGCAGTGCTTCCGCACGCTTCTTGGACTGGTCACCCTGCCCGTCGCAGGCAGTGAACATCGTCGCGACGGCAACCGCAGATGCCGCAAGAATAAACTTCAATTTACAGGACATAAGAACCTCCAATAAACTTGTCTACTAAAAAGATAGCCATACTTTAAGCTACCGAAATTTTCCTACATCAGAGAAGCCACTTCTTCTGCCGTCAAGAAGCGCCACCCCCCATTACCCAGCGTATCATCTAGAGCCACAGGACCAATGGATTCGCGTTTAAGTGTTTCCACATGGTTCCCGACAGCAGCAAACATGCGGCGCACCTGGTGGTACAACCCTTCACCAATACTCACGACGACAGAATCCCCATCGCGTTCAATCGCACGGGCAACAACCTCGCGGCGTTCCCCCTTGAGCATCACGCCCTTCAGGAGTTCCGCTTCTTGTTCTGCCGTAAACGGGCGAGCAAGCGTCACGCGATATTTCTTCAAGAATCCCTTCTTGGGGCTTTCGACCCTATGGATAAAATCGCCCTGGTTCGAGAGCAGCAACAATCCGGTAGAATCCGCATCCAGGCGGCCCACCGTCTGGATACCCATTGCCGTAAAACGGTCGGGCACAAGTTCAAAGACCGAGCGGTGGTCACGGGCGTTATGGCTACATTCCACATCCAGCGGTTTATCGAGCATCACGTACAACTTTTCTTCTGTCGTCACTTCTTCGCCATTCACGGTAATGCAAGCGGGCCTTTCCGCAAACTCAATGAACGGGTCTTCTACAACCTGGCCGTCCAATTCCACGAGTCCCATGCGCACAAGCGCACGCGCTTCTTTGCGGGAACCGAAACCAATCGACGAGAGCAGGCGATCCAAAGTCAAAGCAGGCATTATTCCTCCACCATCCAGCCGACAATCTTTTTACGGACAAAACCAAGTTCCGGCAGTTCACCCGTCTTGAGCACATGCGCACGGCGACGCCAGAACGACAAGAAAAGAACTGCAACATAAAACACTGCGGCAAACAAAAGGAAAAATACACGGCAAAGGTTCGTCTTCGCATGAATCTTTCCTGCAGTACACAAATCCTTGTCGCGGCACCAGTCCATACGGATATCCCACGATTCCAAATATGGGAAACCTTTCATCACGGCATTTACTGCAGCCCCGTAACCCATCGTAACATAATCCGCACGGATTCCCTCGACATAGCAGTTTTCGAACCGGATATTGAACAACTTAAAAATGATTCCAAGCAAGTTCTTCACGTAGCGAAATGCACGGCTATCCAATTCCGGTGTGAGGAGTATCGTCCAGAATTCCGCCTCTGTCAGTTTGCGCTTTTCCTTCGGTTCTTCAGTTGCTGAGCCGGTTGCCGAACCTGCCGAGTCAGTCGAACCAGTCAAAGCTTTCTCCGGTGCGGGAGCTTCCTTCGCCTGAACCGTCTCGGCCGGCGACGACTTCGTTTCCGTGGTTTTCGCCTCCGCAACAGAGACAGGCTCTTTCACCGACGGCGTTTCCGGTACTGCAGGGGCGGGCGCAGGAGTCGGCACGGGAGCATCATTCTTTTTCGCCACTGGTGCGGGTTTCTTCTCCACGGGCTTCTTAGGAGCCGTCGCGACGAATTCCGGCATGAATGCATCATCGTCTGCTATGTCCCTATCCGAGGAATCCTCGTCATCATCATGGGCACTTGTACTATGTTTCCCGCGGCCCCACTTTTTCTCTCCAGACCACAGTTTCTTTTTAAAAAAGAAAAGGCGTACCTTGCCGCCATGTTCGCCAGCCTCGAATTCGGCCCTGAACCGGAATGGGAAAAACAGGGCGACCAGAACGAGGACGCAGGCAACAAGTACAAGCCAAGAGAGAAATCCGACCATCACTTCTCGGCTTCGTCGGCCTTCTTACTGATAATGTCAATCAGTTCGGCAAAGCTCTTGGTCTTCAAGATCTGGCTGAACTGGTCCTTGTAGTTACGGGCCGTAGAGAGGTCGTCAATGACCAGGTCCCAAGCCTTCCAGGAGCCGTCCACAAGACTCATCTTGTATTCCAGCACAGATTCCTTGCCCTTGTTCCACAGATGCGCCGTCACACGAGCCTCGTTGGTCCCTTTCATCTTGGCCGGTTCGTATATCGTAGAATCGGCGCGGTAGAGTTCAAGGCGCTTTGCGCTGGAATTGCGGACCATGCGCTGGAATTCCGATACGAACTTATTGCGGGAGGCTTCATCCTGAGCATCCCAGTCCTTCGTCGAAAGAGATTTCTTGGCGAGCAAAGCAAAGTCAAACGAATCGTTGAGCAACGACTTGACCCTTTCGGTTTCCTTGGCACTGCGGTTAGACTTTTTGAGCAAAGTCTGGAGTTCCGCATCCTTCTTCTTGATGACCGTAACCGGATCATCGGCGGCAAAAGCAACGACAGCCGCACAAGCAAGCATAACAACCAATTTCTTCAACATCCTATTCTCCTGTTTTTTTAACCATGTACACCATATGGAAGTCCTTTAAGGACCATCCCATCTTTGCAATCAACTGGGCAAACTCCACATTGTACTTGCAAACGGCGAAATAGTAATCCTTCTTGACCGTAGCGTTCTGGGTGTAGGCCGACGCCAGTTCGCTGGTTTTGGACTTGTCCAAATCATACTGCATCGCAGCGCCCTTCAAAATAGACTCCGTCGCACGCAAGCTTTCTTGCAGGGCATCCATCTTTTCTTTGGCGGCAACAACCTGGTAATACTGTTCCTCGGCTTTAGCGACAAGGCCGTTCACAGCATAGGCCTCTTTCAGTTGCAAGCCATGATATTCCGTACGCGACGCTCTGTACTTTTCCCAGTTGTTCCAGAAGTTCAGGCGATACCGCAGTCCGATACCGATAGCCCCCGTAAGCCTGTTGACGGCATCCTGGGCAAAGGCGTTCTTCTGCATCACGCTTCGGTTTCCGGCCCAGCTTTTCACGTACTCGAACTCGCCCATGACAAAGAACTCCGGTGCAAGTTTCGCCTCGGACAAATCCATCTGCAAGCGGCGAGCCCTAAGCCCGGCAGAAAGCTGTCGCAGTTCGGGATGGTGGCGTTCGGTCATAGCGCGCACATCATCAAGACTCGGCAAAGGTTCTGTTCGCGGGAGCAAGACCGAATCCTCAGCCACAAAAACATCCCCCTCTTGCAAGCCCAGCGAGAACCGGATAGCCAGCTGGACACGCTTCATGCCAAGATCGGCCTCCGTCACAGCCTCCTTGACCGTGTGCATTTTAGCCTTGAGGTTCAAGAAATCCATCTGGGTAACGTTCGGATCGTCGTCGTCCAGCGCTTCTTCCATCTGCTCGTAAGCCTTGTCGATTTGCTGTTTTGCATCATCGGCCAGGCGCTTCATTTCGAGTGCAAGCAGGTAATTGTAGTAATACGTCTGGAATTCCACATCCTTCTGATGGAGCTGATTTTCGATTTCGAAACTTTTCTGCTGGAGGTCGGCCTGCAGCGCCTCTTTCCCCGTACGGTACTGCCCGAGATTGAGCGGCTGCACGAACTTACCCTCGACACCCCAGAAAGGTCCCATCTTGGAAAAATCGTACTTCTCGGCCTTCTCGACGCCGAGCGTGTCGCCATTCTCGTTGAAATAGTAGTCGTTGTATTCCTTGAGGCCCGGAGCAGGTCCCACCATCATTGAAATCGTAAACGTAGGCAAAATCGCTTCTGCCTTGAGCGCATCGATCTTGTTTTTCTTGGCTTCGGTACCGTAACGCAGTTCTTCCACCTGCGGGTCAAAAGCAAGCCCTGCCTCCACAAAACGTAGGCAGTCATAGCGGACCTCGGCAGCAAAAGCGAGCCCGGCAAGCAACAGTGGTACCAGCGGACGAATAATCACAATATAAATTTACTAAAAAGAAAGTCTCGCGAGATCCCAATATTTGGAAATGACCCTATCATAGTAACGGGAAGGAATCGGCTGTCCACTCGCAATCATCTTGTCCACGGCTGCATGGCCCAGATTGTACGCCATCAAAGCCGACTTCAGGTTGCCGTACTTTCCCAACAGGCGAATCAGGTAGGCCGAACCCACAGCGACATTCACTTCTGGGCGCAACAAGTCCTCGGTAGATTCAATGATCAATCCGAACCGGGCCCCCATCAGCTGAGCAGTCTCCAGCTTAATTTGCATGAGACCCATCGCACCCGTTTCCTTGCCGGAGCGGCCACGGCCACGCGCATTCGGGTTGCCGCGACTTTCCTGCGCCACCACGGCGAGAATCAGGAGCGGGTCGATATAGTACGACCTCGAAATTTTCCAGATTTGTTCTGCAAGCACCGTGCGGGTGCCCTGCGTCAACTTGTTCTTGGAAAGGTAGTTCAGCGCACGGTCGATTTTCACGTAATCAATCGTCCACTTGCCCCAAGTATCCAACTGCTCCAAATCACTCCGCAAAGCCGATTCCTGCTCGGCCAGGTGCGCCAAGGTATTCGCCCTCGAAAACCAGCACACGCCAAAGACCACAAGCAAAGCAAATAGCCCGGCAAGAATCAGCACCATCAGCGGCGGCGATATCTGGATACTATTTTTCACGCCTGTCGTTCTCCAGGTATTCCAAGTAAGAAACCCAGTCCTGTATAGCACCGAAAGAGCTGAGCATAGTCGTATCCTGGACAACCCCGAGCTTGCGCAGCGGGCCAATAGAAGATTCTAGTTTGTCTATTTCACGGACATAGCGGTCTTTCTGGCTCTGCAACGCGATAATCTGCGCCTGTTTGTCCACAATATCGCGCCCCTGCGAGACCACGATAAGGAACATCGTCACCGCCCAGCCGATGATGAGCAAAGCCGTCGCGATGGCGACAGAAGGGCTCAGGCGGAGCCCAGTCTTCTTGCCGTAATGGATTCCGACCTGCCACATCTGTTTCGCAATACCCGAATGCCGGTAATCGTCGCGACTCGCGTAAATTTCGAAAATGTTGCGGTACTTCGCGAAATACTGTTTCTGTTCCTCGTTGTCGAACAGCAGTATAAGTGCGGAGCCCTGCCCGCGCACGCGGTTCAACAAATCCAGGAAGAATACGATGTACTCGTCCGTCGCGAAATGGGCATCCTGCAAGTTGAAAAAGAAGAAACAGCCGGGCCCATCGGTAAGCATCTCAATTTTTTCGCGGACAGCCGCCAGCTGGAACACGCCCAGAGAACCGGACAACTTGATTTCGACGTCCTCACCGCGGTCGTCTACGCTGATATCAATCAAATCCGCCTTCATCTGAGAATCTTCCTTTGCGACAGGCTGACCTTGATGCCGTAGTTCGCGGTGTTCAGGCTTTCCATGGCAAGTTTCCAGAACGGGAATATGCGGATTCCCTGGAACGATTCAGGAGCCGCCGTAGAAGAAGCCCCGAAAATGGGACCCAAGAAAAGGTTCGTCGGCACATCGAAATCCAGGCGGAACAAGCACGAAAGCACCCTGTCGTAAATTTCGACCGTTCTCGCATCTGGGTAGATTAGCGGGATATCCAGTTTCCAACGGAGGTTCTGCCCGTTGATATAGACAGCCTGACTCCTTGAACTGAACGGGCGCATGCCCAGTTCCATGAGCGTGCCGAAGTATCCCTTGAAATCAACATAGGTCGTATTCGACACACGATACCAAAGTTGGAACGTAGAATCCGTAGGCTTGAGGGAATAGCGCTTGTCCACCTGCAAAAGGCCCCGGAGCGAACCCACAGAAAAAGCCTGTTCCGAAGACAGCTGAATATCGGTAGATTCCTCGTGCCGCTTAATTTGGTAATCATAAGGTTCCGCGAGGAGGTTCTCACGGTTCGAGAGGATCAAGTCCAGCTTGGCCGGCATGAGCGCCGTGTTCGGGATAAGGCAATCCAAGAAACCAAGCGTCGGTTCGCCGTCGTCGCGCCAAGCCGAAAGGAGGCTGAGCGTAGAACGCTTGTAGTTGAGGGAACGCAACGTGCCGCCCTGCGCATAATCGAGCAAAAGAGAAAAATGCGGATTTTCCACCGAGACCAGCTTGCGGCCAACCAGGAGGAAATCGGAAACCTCGACACGCAGGCCGTTAAAGCCCGTAGCCCGCCCCAGCCAGTTCACGACGCTGATCAAGTGCCTATAGGCTCGCCAGCGCACCGCAGGAGAACGCATGCCGCCATCCTGCAAGTCGCGGAAATACTGCGGGAGCATTGCCGGCAGAAGCCTCCTGAAAAAATCCTGCCGGTCCTTGCCATCAAGTTGGGCAACGCCCGAACGGTAAAGAGCAAGGATAGTCTTGTGAAGCATGTTGATTTCGGGCCTGCGAATCAGGAGTTCACGGCAACTCTTCGCCGTAGTTGGCAAGCCCAGGTTTGTCCCGACAGACATGAGAGAACTGACGCTGCCTTCGGAACCTTGCTGCGAAACGATATGTCCGACAGGCCAGGTCCGGATTTCGTTCATTTCTACAAATTCGGCAAGCCTCTCGAAGAAGGGCACAATTTCCTTGGGATCGCGCGGCATTGTAAGGACAATGACAGCCGACTTGTTTTCTCGGCAATACGGGCCCGCACAGCTATCCCAGTCCAACTTGTCTTCGGCAATCGCGCGGGAAAGGCCTTCGGCAACAGGGACGACGCGCATCAGAGCGCCCTTGTCTTCGGTCGTGAACCAACCCGATATGGGGGTTGTCCTGCCCAAGGCGTCCTGCAATGCCGATTCGCTGACAAGCGAATATTCAAAGGACTCCCTCGACAGGAGGTCGGTCATATCCATTTCCCAGACCATTGACGAATTGAAGAACCCCGTCGGTTCAACGTCAAACATCTTGCGAAGGAGCTTACGGTGCATCTTGAGTTGCATCTGCTGCAGTTCGGCCGGGAATAAAGGGAGCAATGAATCGTGGTAGCTGCCGCCTAGGAATTCAAGCTTGCCCTCGCGGATGCCGTGCCGGATTTTCCCAATAGAGAGCGGACCAGCCGCATGGTTGATTGCCTCGAGCACCGTACCGTCCAAGAAGAACGAACTGCGGAACGAGCTCAGGTTCAAGAGGAAATCGAAGGCACCCAGGAGATTCCTGGCGATGGCCTTGACGTCGTCCTCGAACGTCAGCGGAGGCAGCTGGAACACAAAAGAAAAAGTCAGCTTCATAAGGAGAAGAATAGAAAAAAGTAGGCAGAGGCTGTTAGTGAATAAGCGGATTTGTCATTGCGAAGGGCGAATAGCCCTGAAGCAATCTCCATCAAAGAATCTAGAGGCTCGAGAAAAGGTAAACAGTGGTTGGTAGTTAGGATTAAGAGGCTAGGATCTAGGGGCTAGGGAGAAATATCACGGCTTCGCCGTCTGTTACTAACGCACGAAGTGCGTGATACTTATTCACTAGCCTTTAGTCTCTAATCTCTAGCCTCTTTTTAATTAGTGGTTGGTGGTTAGTGGCGATGAGGTATGAGGTCGGCGCGTTGCGCCTTTGAGGTATGAGGAAGGGGTAAGGATCTAGAAGCTAGGGAAAACTTGTCATTGCGAGGGGTGAAAACCCCGAAGCAATCTCCATCAAAGAATCTAGAGGCTAGAATCTAGGAGCTAGGGAAAAATATCACGGCTTCGCCGTCTTATATTGACGCGCGGAGCGGGCATAAAAAAAGCCCCCTCGACGGTTTACCGTCAAGGGGGCGGGAATCCAGCGACGC